>NZ_LBMJ01000001.1:1590000-1918299 GCF_001413925.1 Nonlabens sp. YIK11 | reverse complement strand
CTGCAAAAACGGACAGTACCGCTACAGGTTTTGTAAAAGCCAACTGGGTCACGCCGCTCAAGGTTATTGATACTCGGGATACTTTGGATCTAGAAAAGATCAAAAGTAAATGGTACATCAAACCTAAACCTATTGATCCGGACGTACCACCAGAACAACTGGTTATACAGAGCAACACACAGTTTTACAATCATGGAAAGCGCAAGATAACCTCAGAGCAAACCTATCATGAGGATGTGCTCAAACAACCTGTGGTAGAGGTCTTGATGGCAAAAATGGTGGTAGTTGACGGTGAATATGCCATCATAGGTGAGATTCAAAATGTGGACAATGTACCTGCAGACATTTCAATTACGGGAACGCTCTATGACAGGGATAACAATCCATTAGCAAAATTCAATGCAAAAGATGTCATCAAACACAAATTGCTGCCTAAAGAAACGACTCCATATCGTATCAATTTTGAAGACATCGCATGGGCCAGCAATCAAGCCCAAAAGCCAGCTTCTTACGATCCAACAACATTCACAAAAATAGACCTGAGCGATACGCCTGTTAATTTTGAAGTACAAGTCGTAGCGAATGTAGCCACCACCGATTTATACCAAGCGGTAGCCACATCCCAAGTGGAGCAAAACGAAAACTTCATCAATGGTTTTCTATTTAACCCGAGCATAGAAGCAGCTACCATTCCGCAATTGTTGATCAGTTATTACAATCAGAATCAAGAACTGGTTTGGGTCGAATCCATTTATATTGATGAAAGTGTACGCCAGCAGCGCAAGCGTAAATTTCAAATTGATATTTCTAAAATCGCATTGCCAAGACTATTGTCAACCAGCCTGCAAAATGTTTCGGTGAATGGATTGCCCAATCAGAGCATCTCTGATAAAGTGGTTCCTAATCGCAATGAAATTGGTTTAACTAATCGATTGATTCCAGTAAAAAATATGCCGTTTAGATATATTTCCATTACACCTAATAGTTATATAGGAAATCCTGAATGAGAAAGCTGCATGTCTATATAGCTTTAATTTTGTTGCTCATCTTGAGCGGCATAGGCATATCATGGAATACCATGACTGGGGCGATTTCTCCATCACAGGAAAATGTACAGATCCAGATTCAAGAACCGCTAGATCAAAAAGTATATGCTAACGGAATTTCAATATCAGTTTTAGTTGCCGCATCCGTAAAAAA
Source organism: Nonlabens sp. YIK11 (assembly GCF_001413925.1). Classification (NCBI taxonomy): domain Bacteria; kingdom Pseudomonadati; phylum Bacteroidota; class Flavobacteriia; order Flavobacteriales; family Flavobacteriaceae; genus Nonlabens; species Nonlabens sp. YIK11. Next base: position 1,917,099 of record NZ_LBMJ01000001.1, on the reverse strand, counting down.
AGAGAATTTTAAACTCATTGTTTCTGGAACCTACGGCACTACAATTTTAAATCCCGAAAAGAAGGATGATAAATGGTTTTTCACAATTCCAGCAAGCATTTCCAAACGCGCTGGTGTCGTTCAATGGAATTTGGTTTTAGAGGATCTCATCATTCAGAAAGGCGAATTCCAATTATTGCCCGACATTAAAAATTTGAGTGCTTTGGAAAACTATTTGGGACCTCGCAGCATCGTGGCAAACATGAGAGATTATACCATGCTGGTCGCCATTCCTACAGATTCGCTGGACAACATGCTTCCCGACGATACAGAGGTTTTCCTAAAACACCAGTTCAAAAACAAAATTAACACTACTCCATTTGCCCTGGAAAAAGGCTTTGCTTGGCAACGTATTCCTGCGCCACTTTCTACTGGTAGAATTAGTACAGGCAGCACGCTGGACCAGATTTCTTCAACAGAACTGGTCGCCGATGTGTTTCCGGATGTCGCGGTGGATTTTCAACTATCGCTGGATCAAAATCATTCCTATGCAGACGGCAACGAGATTTCAACCTTCAAAACGTCCCAAATCACAGACGAGAACGGCAATGTGATGACTGATGGGACACTGGTCAAGTTTTTCGTGAGCGATGCTACCGGTTCCCAGTGGCAAACCATGGCGAGTACGATTAATGGGTACGCTTTCGCGAAAGCGATACATCCACAAACACCTACCACATGGACGGTTAAAGCTTTAATTCAAGGCATCGCAGAAAGTCCAGACCTCAACGTCACTTTCAAATCTATTATCGACGACATACCAGTGAAATTGCGAAATAATGACACCATAGTAGTCGGGCCGCTCACAAGCTATTTGGGCCAGATCATTCCCGATGGTATTCAAGTAACGATTGATTTTCAAGGAGAAACACAAATCCTCTTTACCGAAAAAGGAATGGCGAGCATCACTTTTGAAAGCGCCATCGATGAGAATGCAGAGATGACCATCGCCACTCTGGGATTAACCAAAACTTCTAAAATAGGATCGCTTGAAAAAGAATAAGACCTTGTATCGCATATTGATCGTGGCTGCTTTTCTGGCACTATTTGCTGGAATCTTATTCGGTATTAGTCAATTATTGGCCTACTTGAATACGGGCGCAGATCGTTCAACCATGCTGCATCTGGATCTGGAACGAGAAAATTATTATGTGCCTGAAGTGCTTTGGGAATCCATTGAAAACACAGGAAGACCACTAGAACCAGCCAATCAGGAAAAAATAGAGCAGGATTATCTCGACGCTTGGTATGTGAAAAATCAGGCGCTATTCACCGGTGATGATGCTGGAATTTATGAACGTTATACCAAAAGCGCCAGAGCCAAAGTACGCGAACTCATTTCTTACAATGCAAGCGAAGATATTAGTATTGAATCCACTACCTTAAGTCATCATCTCACGCTTGACTTTTACAATGCCGACGGTACATTAGCGGTGTTAACTGATCGTAATGTGCGCGGTGTAGAGCAACTCTCTCAAAACGACGAGTTTGTACTCCAACGAGAATTCAATAATGATTATCGCATCGTTCTACTGTTGGAAGATGGTTTCTGGAGAGTACGGCATTTTGAGTTGTTGCAAACACATCCTATCAAAGAAAATAAGCCCGTAATTTCCAGTGATGTCAGAAACCTGGCTGGATTAAATTATTACCCACAAGACAGTCCTTGGGACACTTTTGGAGAGAACTTCGATGCGGCACAAATCGCTGCCGATTTTAAAATTATTCAAGACTTACAACTGAATACTATTAGGATTTTCTTGAGCTATGAGGATTTCAAAATCAGCGAAGGTTCCATTGAGAAAATGGAAAAGCTTACGAAGTTGTTAGATCAAGCAGATAAAGCCGATTTAGAAGTGATGGTTACCCTGTTTGACTTTTACGGTGATTATGGAATCCAAGACTGGACTTTGACTAATGCCTACCTTAAAAATATCGTGGATCACATTAAAGATCATCCAGCCGTATTTGCTTGGGATATTAAAAATGAACCTGATCTGGATTATGACTCTCGAGAAAAACGCAAGGTGAATGCCTGGCTTTCACAGACGATCACGAGATTGAAAGAACTAGACTCCATAAATCCAGTGACCATTGGCTGGTCAACCGCTGCAGCGGCTGTGGAACTAGAAGATCAAGTAGATCTGGTTTCTTATCACTATTATCAAGATCTGGAAAATTTGTCTGCGACGCATCAAGAACTCAAATCAAAAACTACAAAACCTATCGTTTTACAAGAAATAGGCTGGTCCAGCTATCATGGCTTGTGGAACCCATTTGGGATGGACGAAGAAGATCAAGCCGAGAAATACACTGAGTTTTTTACAACGCAAAAGAGAGACAGTATTAACTATCTCTCTTGGACTTTATATGATTTTCAAGAGGTTCCTTCTAGCGTTGCGGGTTCACGACCTTGGCGACGCAACAAGCAACAATACTTTGGGCTTATTAATGTCGATGGTGAGGAGAAACCTAGCTACAATACTTTTTTGAAAAAGTAATCTTAAGCAGCTACTGGGAAATCAGCATCTACTGTTGCAGGTTGACTTTTAAAAGCATCGATATACATTTTAGTAATGACCGACATAGGCATTGCGGTGGCTGCTTCATAATTCACCTTGGCAACGTGATTTCTATATTCTGTATCGAGTACAAATCTCTTGATGGATAAGGCTAGAGAGTCCACATTGGATGGTAAAAACAATTCTGCCACATAGCCTTCATCTTCCATGAGCGTGCTTAGGTCACCTAAATCTGGCATCACAACTGCCTTGCCATAACTTCCTGCCTGATGCAATACTCCAGAACTTCCTGTGGTAGATGTATAGGGAAACACCACCATGGCACTTTCTCTAAAAATCACGGGAACTTCTTCTTCCTCTACATAACCAGTAAAGGTCAATTGTGGTACGTGGCTGTATTTCTTCTTCATGCTTTCTAGATATCCAGGAACATTAGGATTATCAGTACCAGCAATCACGATTTCTAGATCACGGCCCGTAGATTGACGTACTTTTTCTACTGCTTCAATCATCACTTCTACTTTTTTGTAGGTACCAAATTTTCCAAAAGTCATGATCTTCATAGGACCTTCTGGCAAACTGTAATCTGGTTCTGCTGGGATTTCAAATGTACCATGAGGTATCAAGATGCAATTGTTTGCCGCGTATTTCTCTTCCAGTATGTCCACATACTTTTGTATCGTTACAGCTACTTGATCTGCTTGCAGCACTACTCTAGTGAGCGTTTCGCCTATAAAATTAAAGATTTTGGACTTCCATTTGTTTTCGGTAAAACCTGCACTGCTCAAGTCTACGGCTTCCATAATATTGTGAAGCAGCACGATGGTTTTTACTTTCATCAGTTTAGTTACCCATGGAGAAAACAAGCCTAATGCGGCTGGTACTTTTTTATCTCCAAATTTCATGAATTGCAGATTGTATAAAACGGCATCAGGTTGGGTGGCTTTGACTGCCTTGGCGATGGAAAGCACATTGAACATACCGTTGAATTTCCAGCATTGCTTGACAGTAATCTTGCATCCATCTTCTTCAAAAGCAAGATCTGCAGCTTCTGGAGTGGTGTCAGTAAGCAACACGAGTTCGGTGACTTCTTCTTGCTGGCGGAAATGCTTTACCAAATGGTACGCATATTCATTTAAGGTAACTTTACTAGGTGGATAAGCGGTAACTATAGCGAGTTTCATAATTCGGTAATTTTGAGGTTATGGTATTGGATGGTGTTTACGCGGCTTGATAATAGTTGGCTGGGCTGTTTATTTCTTTTAACAATTGCTTGACGTTACGGTCTGGTGATCCAAAAAAGATCAACGATCTATCAATGGAAAGGCTGTCCTTAATCTGCTGCAAAAGAAACAGCAGTGAAGCCTGTCCGTGACCTACTTGGCATACATTCACCACAAGTCTGTTTTCAAATTTTAGAGCCGCTGTAAAATAGTTTTTCAGCTCGGTCAATCTGTTGGTGGTTACTTCACCTTTGATGCAGATGACTCCTTCGATGTTTTTGATTTCTAGTGCCATAATAGTTGAATTTAAAAGTGGATTTAGATGATGATTTCTTGTTTGATAGTACAAATATGGGGTGACGCTTTCGCGAAAGCGAACTAAAAACGACCGACGAACAACTAGTGTCGACGAATGGTAGATTCTAGCCGATTAGCACTTTTCGCATACTTTTGGTGCATCATAAAATAGCCCAACTGCATTACCAGCAAACCAGACATGACGAGCACTTGAGCAATGGTCACTTGAAATAAGGAGTCGTGAAATAGGCTGATGGCATAGACCTGTACCAGTCCAAAAACACCCGCAATGATCACCGGCTTGTATTTATCTAGGGAAAGGAAATAGTAGGCAAAGATGTTGGAAATGGCAAAAAAGGAAGTCGCAAGTGCATACCAGCCCAGCAATGGCGCAATACTCAAATACTGCTCGCCAAATAATAGGGTCACCGCAAATTCAGGCACGATAAACGTGAAGCTCACGATCATGGCAGACAAGGCCGTGATGTAACCTACATACTTTTTCAAAACAGGAATGGGATCATCACCGCGTTTGCGCAAATCGATGACCGCTGGCAGCAGGAGCATCACAAACATCCAGGTAACAAAATACACCACGCGACCAATCAACGCAAGTGAAGAGTACAAACCTGCATCATAGGAATCAAAATAATGTTTCACCATCAAGATATCGCTGTTGTTACAGACAATTTGCGTGAGCTCATAAAAGGCTGTGAGCATGAAGAACCTAAGAATGCTTTTCTTCTCTGCTGCAGACAGATCTACTTTTAAAAAGGATGCGCTACGCACCTTCTTGAAAGGGAACAAACCTGCAATAAATGAAACGCCTATGGCGATGGAGACGATAATCGCTGGACTAACAGGAAGAATGGAAAGAAGTATAAACGTCAATCCCAGTCGCCAGAACATCTCAAACTGATAGGTAATCGACAATTCCACAAAGGATTGATCGCCCTGCAGCTTCCCACGATTCACGCTCATAATAAAATAGAGCGGCACGGCCGCACCAAAAATGGTAAACATCAAACTGGATTCGGTTTGAAAAAGGCTTTGCAATTCTGGTGCGAAAATCACAACCGCGGCACCCAGCACCAGTCCGAACGTAAGCGCATACTTGTAGGCCTGCTGGATAAAGCTGTTCTGGTTCCTGCTGTGCAGTTCTACCATATACTTTGCGACGGTAAGCTGGAAGGTCATGGCCACAAAGGACAGCACCAGCAGTAAAGTGATGAGAATCACGGCATCTGCAAAGGCGCGTGGTCCCAAGAATCTTCCCAGCAACAGGTTATAGGCATAATTCCCAGCATTCACGACAAAGGCACTCGCCATGAAGATTTGCTGTGGTGTTAATGTTCTTTTGAGTTTGAGGATGATGGCAGTCATGGAAGTAGTTTTTTAGGCAATGGTTAAAAAAAGAAGTGGTGCTTCTTCTTTTCTATAAACCACTTGTAGGCGGCAGCCTTTAGTAGGCTTTTTAGTCTGGTGTACGACTTTCAGGTGTGTTGCAGAGTGTATGATGGTCATTTGCATAGCGGTATGTTTTAGATTACTGGTGCAAATATGTGGACGCATCCTTTCTGGCAGGATCAGATTTCGATGAGCAGGAATTTGCTGTAGATGAATGGCGCAGATCGCTCTTTAAACTTGTGACGAACGATTTTGGGTTGTTAGTGGTTTCAAATCCAAGTTTTGCAGGCCAGTAGTGGCATCATTTTTATCCCTATGAATCAGCTGGCTGTCTATGGGCAGTTCTCAAGTTCCTTGAATGGACCATAAGTGTAGACGAGTGGTATTTTGCTGCCGATTGATGCGCTGCAAACTGGTTCTACCTTGCTACTGTAAAATAAGGAACATGAGAGTAGTTAGTTTTTTAGTGATCGTCTTCATCGCAAGCTTTGGTTTTTCCCAGGACATGAACACCGGTTTCCAATTATTGGAACAAGGCAACTATGTCCAAGCTCGGGACTTTTTTGAAGAAGTGCTGCAGGAATATCCAGACAATAAGACCGCACGTCTTTGTTATGGAAGAGCCTTGGGTTTAAGTGGTAAAACCAAAGAAGCAAAAAGCTTGTTTATCGAGCTACAAAAGGATTACCCAACCGATTTTGAAGTAGCGCTTAATTGTGCCGAGTCCCTATTATGGAACAAAGATTTCACAGAAGCTGAAAGCGTTTATGAAGATCTGGTACAGCAAGATTCCACGAGTTTCCCAGCCATATTGGGTTATGCAAACACCTTATCCAATCTTAAGAAATACGACAATGCCTTAATCTACGTCAACAACGCGCTGGATCTACAACCAGAAAATCAAAACGCTGCCATCTCTAAAAAGTACATGCAACTGGGCAAGGCGTCCCAGCAAATCACTAACGAACAAGTGGATGATGCCATCGTCACTCTTAAAAGTAACCTGAAACTGTTCCCTAAAGATGCAGACACCCAGAATGCGTTGGCCAATGCCTACATCGCCCAAAAGAATTATGACCAGGCAGCCACGACTTACGGCGGCATGGCAGATAGTTTGAGCCTCTTGATCGGTCAATCGCTGGTCGCTCACCTACTCAAAAAAGTTAAACTCGCCTTGCAATATGCTGTTGAAGGTTCCGCTTTCGCGAAAGCGAAATTTCAACAAGATTCCGTGCAACATAAAGAGACCTTGCTAGCAGCTAACGAACGTTATATTCAGGCCTTGATCTGGAACAACAAATACCCAGAAGCCAGAGAGGTCATCGCCACGACTGAAGCAGCTTGCGGCGCGAGCAACAGACTGGATGCCTTGAAAGCAACCTTGGGCATGTACACGGGAACCTTTGCCAAAAGCATCTCCTACTACAGAGCCATTCTAGAAAAAGACAGCACCTCATTTGACGGAAACCTAGGAATCGCCAATGCCTACAGAGCGCAAGGAAATCTGAATCTTGCAAGAGATTACGCCTTGAAAACGCTGGACTTTTATCCCAATCAGCCAGATGCGCGTGCCTTATTGGCAGCGTTAAAAAACGGACTGGCTCCTGTGGTAAACACCGTAGGATCCTATACCAGTGATAATGGTAATAATGAGGCGTATGCCGCAGGAATAAATGCAGTAATTCCATTTTCTGACCGATTCAGATCTGTTTTTAATTACTCGTACAGAACTACCGAAAATACCGGTAACGGTTCCATGGCGTACAATACCAATGCCTCTGTTGGTGCGCACTATCGTGTTCACAACAATACTTGGGTAGAAAGTACGCTAGGTTTTGTAAAGGCCAACGCCGACCAGAATGACTATACAGATGTCAATGGGTCTGTCTTTGTAAAGTCCAGACCATGGGCACTGCAATATCTTGAAGTAGGCTACAGTCGCGAGCTTCAAAACTTTAATGCAGACTTGATTGACGAGAAGATCTTTATGAACAACTACTCACTTAATTACAACATGGGCACCAATATCAACCTGGGATGGTACACGGGTTTGATGCACACCCAACAAACGGATGGCAACTCGAGAAACCTATTATTCACATCCTTGTATTACACCTTTACCAAATCTCCGGCATTAAAAGGTGGCGTGAACTATCAGTACCTGAGTTATAAGGATCAGGTGCCGACACTCTACTTTAGCCCATCCAAATACCAAGCGGTCGAGCTTTTTGCAGATTTGAGCGGTAGTACGGGTAACTGGACCTACAGCGCCAATGCCGCTGGCGGTTACCAATTTATCGAGGACCAAAAAGCCACCACCTTGTACCGTCTAGAAGGTAATTTAAGCTATGCGATAAGCGAGCGCTTTCAAGCTGGTGCTTATGGAAAGTACAGCAACACGGCCAGTGCTACCGCAGCTGGTTTTGAATTCATGGAGTTAGGCGTCAAGTTGAGATGGCAAATCCTAGATGGCCCTTTATTCCAATTCTAAGAAATTCGTTCCCTAAGACGTTCCTGCCCGCTAAAGACCTTTGATTTTTAGTGGGTTTTTTGTGTTTTGATTTTTTAAGATAATCAAGAGAGGTAATTCTCTAGGAGATAGACATTGACCCAACTGTAGTTTGTATCTTGTTACAATACATAACCTTGCCCATGAACAAGATGAACCGAGACGATTTTATGGCCTTTTTTAGGAATGATGAACAATTGAATACCTTGAACGCAGACGATCGTATAGAGATCTTTAGTGAAATCCTTTTAGGAAGTTCTGACATTACAAAACAGCGGTTAGAAAACTTGATAGCTGATTATAATGTTGGGGATTTAACGGTCATTGAAATTCTGTAATGCGACAAATTAATAGAGCCTTGGAAAGCATGTTTACAGCCAACAAACAGGCAAGAGTCTTACTGGTAAATTCAACAAGAATGTCCTCAATTCTCATTCTCATTTTCTTTTCATTCATTAGTTGTAAAAACGACTCAAATGAAGAAATTAAAACATATACACTTGAATATAATACGTCAAAAAAGGAGTCGGAATTAGAGCAAATCAACAGTTCAGATTGTTCTCATCCAGAGTATTTTCAGTTTGAAAAATATGAAGAATATTGCTTATCAGAGACCATATATGCTGACCTGAATGGTAATGGGATTTTAGAAAAGATTTACTTTGACAATAACGATTGTCGGAGATTAATAATTGAAGAAAACGATGAAGATTTAATCTCAATAGGCTGTAACATGGAACAGACCTCAAGATTTCCAAATGACTTAGGTTGGGCCAATTTATGGTGTGTAGTATATGACCAAGTAACTGTTGAGGTTTTAGTGCAAGATGGAGAACTTATTGGAGAGAGAACGGTGCAATTGACCCAACCCAGTTTATTTGTTGGTAAGGAAGAAGCAGGTGGTGGAATTGTAACATATCGAAATGGAGAATATGACTGGGTTCATCAATCAGATTAAAAAAACCACCGCAGTTTCCCACGGTGGCTTTCCTCCTAACCAACCTCAAAAATAGTAATAGGTATTCAGTGGGTAGTAAATGTATTGGAGAAATGATATTTTTGATCGCTTGTAAAAAGTGTGACCATCATAGCATAAAATGAAAATGATCTTCTCATGGCTTATGGGTTATACAAGCCAAATCTAGGGCGAACTATCGCGCTATATTTTCAAAAACGACTAGCGCGTTTTAAGTGTAGACAAATGGTCCATTCACTTCGATGAATACTTTACAGCAAATTCAATCGTTTCATCAACTCAGGTCTGTTGGACCTGCTTATGGGCACCACATTTTTTGCGATGAGTACGCTGTTATCCTCAATATCAATGATTTTTCTAAAGTTGATGATGTAGGATCGGTGAACTTTTAAAAAGCTACTGTCAGGAAGTTTTTCCTGGATTTTTTTGAGTGTGGAATGTACCGTGTAGTTTTTATCCTCGGTTTTAATTAGAATGTAATCACCTTTTGCCTCTATGAGTTGGACCTTGTCAAATTCGATTTTGATCAAACGGCGATCGATGTTGACATACATTTCCTTTTCTGCTGGATCTACTTTGGTCTTTTGTGTAGCCACAGGAAGATCTTCCACAGGTGTTACAAAATTCTCTGCCTTGAGCACTGCTTTTTGAAATCTGGGCAGTGTGATGGGTTTTACCAGATAATCGACAATACATTCATAACTAAAAGCCTCTATGGCAAAGTTCTTATCAGATGTAGTCAAGATGATCTTCGGCGGGTTTTTAAGCGTATCGATAAAGTCAAAACCCGTAAAGTCTGGCATGTGAATATCCAAAAAGATGAGATCTACTTCATTCTTGTTCAAGAACTTGATGGCCTGCATCGCGTTGGGAAACTCTTCCAGCACCTTCAAATTATCGGTCTGGCTGCACAAATGGCCTACAATCGTTCTAGCTGCTGCCTCGTCATCTACAATGATACACTTCAAATCTCAGGTTTTAGGATGGACAGCAATTTACATATTACAATTGATTTATGAAATGGGTGACGCGGTCCAGAACGGTTTGGAACGACTCTTTTTGGGACGTGTTCCCAGCTTTGAGGTCGAGCTCATATTGCACCGCTAGTTCATAGCCTTCAACCAATCCCACAATGCCTAATTTATGTTTGATTTTGTGTACGTTGAGTGCCGCTTTCGCGAAAGCGGAATTCTCCATATTCATCTCGTATTCCTGGACCTCTTCAGGCCATTCTGTCTTGATAACAAGAATCAGTTTGTCTTCAAAGGCCGCATCGCCGCCAGAAAGTTCGTTGATATAATCGAGATTGGGTTGCTCCATTTAAAGCGTTTTAGGTAAAGTGAAATAGAATGTGGTGCCCTTGTCCACCTCGCTGTCCAGCCAGATGGTACCATCATAAAAGTTGACGATTTTTTTGACGATAGAAAGCCCAATACCAGTACTGAGCGAATCGTCTTCCAGCTTTTGAAACACCTGAAATATCTTACCAAAATAATCCCTGTGAATTCCCTTGCCATTATCCTTGATCTCAAACTGAATGCCTTGATCCAGCTTCCTGGCAATAACATCGATGCGACCGTTCACTTTATCCATATTGTCCACGGCATTTCCCAGTAAATTCTGGAAGAGTTGCTGTATCTTGAATCGATCTGCGGTAATGGTGGGCAACGTATGGATTTTTACCTTGATAGAACTGGGCACGTGAAGCAGCTCAACGGTTTCGGCCACCAGCTTATTGAGGTCAATAGCGTGTTCCTTGCGGTCTTCCTTATCAATGGAAGAATAGCTCAAAATCCCTTGAATCAAGGCATCCATCTTCTCTAAATGGGTCACGATCAAATCGATTTGCTGCTTTCCAGCGGTTCCCAATTCATTTTCATAGTCTTCTTTCAACCAACTGACCAGAGCCTCGATACTGCGCAAAGGAGATTTTAAATCGTGGGAAACAATGTGTGCATAGTCATTCAATTCTTGATTTTGCAAGGCGAGTTCTTTTAATAATCGCTCCTGATTTTTATTGACGGCGATGAGCTGCTCTGCCTGATTGCTTATATAATCTGCCAGGCTACCTTGTTCAATGTCTTGAATACTTTCCACATCTTCAAGGTCACCCTTTTGCGGGTTCACGCTGTTGATGACGGCTTGTAAGCGTTCCAGTAGCTTTTGTTGCTGTTCTGATTCTTCTCGTAACGACTGGTTGGCCTCAAAAAGTTCGTCAGAGCTTATGGTCATGGCGCGCTGAGTCATTTTGAATTGATCTTCCAGATTGTCATAGGAGTCACCAACTGCCTTAAGAAATGCCTGCAGGTCTTCCCTATCCCGAAGGTCTTCGGGCAGTAGTTTCCTGATCTGTCTCTTAAGCAATGGATTCATCTACTCGCTTATTAAGGTAATGGTCATGGTCTGATTGTGCAGCCTGCATTCTCGCTCACCATAAAACGGAGCAATCTCGCCATAGGAGTACATTCCTGTGATGACCACATTACTTCCTATGACATCCATGACTTCTTCTACTTCTTCTTCCACTCGCTGATCCAAAACCAATTTGCGGCCTATACAGCTTATCAATATGGCTAGTTGTGGTGGCTGTCGCCTTCCTTCCATGGCTCTAATGGCGGCAGTCTCTGACGCCGCAGCGATATCATCCATGGTACTCATCATAAGTTGGACCTTGGATTTTTCTGGAACATCACCTGCCAGAATCATGGCGTTATTTTCCTCATCAATATTGAGAATGGTGCGTACAAAGGATTGCTTGTTACCTTCCAATTGTACATTCAAAGGATAAATCAGTGCAGATCCTGGAAGGTCCTTGGCTTTATCGCCTAAGTATTTTTTATACAGATCCAAGGCTGGTTTGCCGTCGATTTCATACAGTACATTTCCTTTTGATCTAGTAATCACTCTTTCTGGACCAAATGGTTTCCAGCCGCCATAGATAGAAAAGGAAGCTTCAAAACTTTCTCCATAAAAACCAATGACTATGATCTCGCCTTCCTTAGGCGATTCATTGTAGGAAGCCAGCGTACGCTCAAACCTATCACCATCTGCGCAAAGTCCGCCAGTTATCAACGTGCTGGGCAATCTGGATTGCATGGCTTTAGTCAAGGCAGAGCCGTTGACGCTACTACCTTCAGAAATGACAAATACGTGACGCAACCCTGTGGTATTTAAAAGAGACACCACCGCATCACCTGCAGCTGCTGAGTCATCAAAATCCTTGATGTTGATTCTTTTAATTTGAAACTGAGTCTTTTCAAACTCGATCGCGGTAATGGTGATATGCTCGTCGTTGACGGCACCTGCCACAAGATCACCACTGGAAGAAGCAAATACTAACTCGCCATCTGGAAATAACGCTCTAACCTCACTCAACAACCCAGGATCTTCCAGTAAAAACCTATTCCCAAAGATGAGCACCATAGGAACGGTCAATTGCTGACGGTCTCCTATGTAAATCCAGTCCTCATTCTTCCCACGTTGTAGCTGAACAGTTTTCATAGGTTATTTGGATAAAGTGAAGTGAAACGTAGTGCCCTTTTCCAGTTCGCTTTCTACCCATATATCACCGTTATATAGATCAACGATCTTTTTAACGATGGAAAGTCCTATTCCAGTAGAATCTTTGCGCTTGTTAAGCGTCTGGAAGATTTTGAAGATTTTTTCATGATACTCTGGGCTGATTCCTATACCATTATCTTCTACAGTAAACTTGAAATGTTTGGGTGTCTCTTCAAAATCCACTTTGACATATCCTGGATCTTTATCGCAATAACGTATGGCATTGCTGATCAAGTTCTGAAAAAGCTGTTGGATTTTGACTCTATCTGCTTTTAGGGTTGGTAATGGTTTTTTAATATCCAGAGTGATGTGGTCAGGAATGTGCAGCAACATTTCAATGTCGGTCAAGACCTCATTCAAATCAACAGATTCCTTGATGCTGCTATCTGATCCTACACTGGAATATTCCAATACATCAGAGATAAGTTGCTCCATTTTTTCTAATGTCGCGTCAATCATATTAAGGTGATGCCTGGTATCTTCAGTCCACTTGTCCAGATTGTCTTCTCTAATCCAACTCACCAAAGCATTGATACTGCGCAAAGGTGATTTTAAGTCGTGGGAAACGACGTGTGCATATTCCTGGAGCTCGTCGTTGCTCTTCTCTAATTTTTTGAGAAGATTTTCCTTTTGGATTTCGAGGTTTTTGAGTTCCGTTATATCCAGATGTATTCCAATAGAGCCAGTTACCTTACCGTTGATGTTGTACTGTGGTGCACCACTTATAAGCCAATGACGAATCTCGCCATCCTTTCTACGTATCCTTACTTCATAAGAATTAGAACTGCCTTTGAGTCTCTTCTGATTTTCTTTTTGCAGTACTTCCCTGTCTTCTTTGACAAGTAACATCTCATTTCCCTTTTTACCCAGCAGCTCTTGCTCTGTATATCCTGACATAGCTTCTAGTCGCTGGTTGACCATCAAGATCTCATCATCAAGATTCACTTCTATCAAACCTAGATTCATGTTAGCAATGATACTGCTGTATTTTTCGCGCTCTACCTCAATGTTTTTGCGGTAGCGTCGTCGCAGGGTCACATCCCTATAGGCCCAAAGGTGTCCTTTATAGATTTCATTTTCATAAACTGGAATAAAGTCTCGTTCCAGAATGCGCCCATCGATCAATTGAAGTTCATCCGCAAGGGCAAGCTCCTTGTCATTTACCAGTGTATTGATGCGTTCTACAAAGCTATCAGGATCTGCAAACAGACTTTTGCTCTGCTCTGCAGCGTTAGCGCAATTTTGACCAACCAACTGTTCGGGTGTTGCAGGAATATTGAAAAACTCGCAAAATCTATTGTTGGTGATGACGATATCCCTATTTTCATCTTCCAGCAAAATGCCACTTTCAAGATTTTGGATTAAGGTCGCCAGTCGGTTTTGGGATTCTCTCAATTGATGCTCTGCAGCCTTTTCTTTCGTGATGTCTCGCACGATACCTTGCGCTGCTACCGGCTTTTTATCGCTGTCAAAAATTAAGCTCGCATTGATGTGGACCATTTTGGCAGACCCATCTTTTACAACGATTTTAATCCGAAAATCTGTGATGGATGAGTTGTGAAATAGATATTTAAACGCTTCGGCTGTTTTCTCCTTTTCATCATCATGAACCAGCGAGAAAAGATCGATATCTTCTTCTAATTTGTATCCCAGTAGCTTTTCTGCAGCATGGTTCATTTTTATAACCTTGCTGTTCATGTCCATGACGACATACGCATCCACTATGTTTTCAAAAACCCCTTGTAGTTCTGACGAGGTTTGCTTGTAGAGGTTTTCTAGTTTGAAATTGGAAATACGTAGCTCTTCAGATTTTTCAAAAAGCTCTCTAGATTTTTGTTCTAGGATTTGTTCCGCTTGCTTCCTGGCCGCCTTCTCGCGAGCTAGAGCACGTTCGTAAATCTTAATTTTATCGTCAGCCATTTCTCTGAATACTGAATTTTACCTCAGTCCCATCTTCCTTTATTTTCTCAACTAATATAGTGGCTTCAGCATTGAAATACTCAAAAGTCTTGTTCATAAGTCCCAACCCAAAACAGTGCATGGAGCGACTGGACTTATAAATCATGATCAGTGTATTCTCGGTTTTCTCCAGAACATTGAAAGTAGGAAGCTCTGCGTCTGGATATATCTTTCTGACTTCTACATGAATATGATTTTCTATAGAAGCAAGCATTTCTATAGGATCAGTAAACTCCCTTAAAAAAGAGGAATAACTATTCTCGACTACCGTGAAGAAATGTTCCCCATATACCAGCAATAGTTCATCGATGGCTATACCCGTTTCCTGACTGAGGTTGACCAATAAACTGAGCATTTCAGAAAAACTATAGGTCCCAATTGAGGTATAAATACCATTAGAAGGCAAATCTGCATTAGAAACGATGGTGTCCACCATCTCAAGGCCAAACTTATTCTCTACCAAATCCAGAAATTCTGTAAAAACGATTCCCTTCATTATCCTTTAATTAATTCGTTGGTACTCCAATAATTTAATGTGGTGCTTATCTTTTCCACATAATCATCGTACTTGAGCGGCTTCAAGATATAACCAGCAACACCTTCTTTATAACATTCCAGCATGTCTTTTCTATTGCTGGAAGTAGTCAGAATTACCACTGGTAAAAAGCGCATCACTTCGTCATTTTTTAGAATCTTGAGAAATTCCAAGCCATTGATACGAGGCATGTTCAAATCCAAGAGGATCAAGTCTGGTAACGAATCACGGTTTCTAAGTATATCAAGAGCTTCTTCACCGTTTTTTGCTTCTACGATTTCATGAGGCATTTCAAGTTTTGCGATCGCTCTCTTGAGTTTCATGACCTCAATCGTGTCGTCTTCTATGAGTAATACTCTGAGTTTGTTGTTCAAGGTTGAGGGTTTAAGCATCTACAAATATGATGTTAAAGGTCAGTTTTCTGGAAATAGTTAGTTGAACAGTATTTTACTGTCGGTAGATGACGGTTAAGTGTCGACGAATGGTAAAACGCATTGAACCATCGTCAAAAGAGAATAATTTGCTAAACCATAAGAAAAGGTCTAATAGTTCAAAAGCCTAGAGTTTTTTTGACTGCAAAGCAACGCTCATCCTGAGCAAGCTAAACCTAAGATCAGTCTAATTTTTAGCAGAAATCATCGCTGGTGTAGCAACAGTTCTAAACCCTAAGTGATCACTTCCAGAATCTCTGCTCGTACTCATTCTTGCGCTTATTCTATAGCTGGCGCAGTAGGACGCATGACATAAATAAGAACCGCCTTTCATGACCATTTCTTCCTGATATGGGTTTTGTCTGTTTTTATAGGTATTTGCTCCTTGCGGATTTGATATCACCTGATCTTTGGGTAACGTCTGGTAATAATCCTCATTATACAAGTCGCTCGTCCATTCCCAAACATTTCCAGCCATATCGTATAAGCCTAGCGAATTAGGGTCAAATGACTTGACCGGAGCCACATACTTAAAGCCGTCTGCACCTGTGTTATTGACCGGGAATTGACCTTCCCAAGTGTTTGATTTTTGACCAATCTTGCTGGAATCATCGCCCCATGTGAATATCTGTTGTGTTTCCGTTCCTTGTGCGGCGCTTTCCCATTGCGCTTCTGTGGGTAATTTGCGATTGGCCCACTTGCAATAAGCCAGCGCATCTTCATAGGCGATATGAACCACTGGATAATCTCCTTTGCCTTCAATAGAACTGCCTGGACCGTAGGGCTGTCTCCAGTTTGCGCCTATCTTCCATTTCCACCATTGGGCATAGTTGTTCATATCCACGACACCTTCAACGTCTTTGTTGAAGACTAGCGATCCAGGTTGGAGAATGGAATCTGCTGGTTTTGGCGTTCCTTCTGGCAGTTCCTTTTTCATTTGTTCCCAGTCTATGGGGCGCTCTGCAACGGTTTTATATTGTGTCGCTTTCGCGAAAGCGGAAAATTCATCATTAGTAACCTCGGTAGCATCCATGAAAAATCCATCGACCCTAACCTCATGGGAAGGCTTCTCTCGCGGCATGGCCATCGCATCGCTGTCTTTTGCTCCCATGGTAAAGGTTTTACCGGGAACCCAAACCATACCTTCTGGCGCCTCAAAAGGAGCTTTTTCTACCTCTACAATTGTCGCGTCATCTGGTGCATCATTCATAACCTCTGCAGACTTTTTACAAGCCGTTACTGAAAAAAGAAGTGTGGCGATGACGACTAATTTGATCAAAGATTTACGAGATCTATAATTGTTAAAGGTCATTTTCTTAATTTAGATATTCTTTATACACAAAAGTAATCAATTCGGCATTTTGAGATTTCCAATAATCATCACATTTATTCTATTGATAAGCGTTTCAAACGGTGTCTGGGCACAGGATGAGATGATCTTTGAACCTTTGACTGGTAAGGAAACCATAGGTCAAAGTATTACCTATGATATAATACAGGAAGAAAGTGGCATGCTCTGGATCGCTACAGAAGAAGGTGTGCTTAAACATAACTCCATTGACTTTACCATTTATAATACTAATAAAGGTCTTGAGAAAACATTGGGCAATCAAGTATCCCAAATTTTTCAGGATCAGAACGGCGAGATCTGGATAGGCACCTCAAAAGGAATAGGTCGCTACAATGTGGTCAAAGACATCTTTGAATCTGTGGATTATTCTGGAAACGTGGTTCCAACATTGGTTACCTCGATCGTACAACATCCCGAAAACGGCATTTACGCTCTGGATTATAACGGTTTGTGGCGATATGATGAATCATCACAGCAAATGGTTCAAAAGGTTGCGAACTCATCCATGGTTGACATGGCGATTTTTGATAATGTCCAGTATCTCATTTCCTCCAACACGATTTATAGATACGATGATAACCTAAACGCGCTGCAAGAAATATACACTGCGGCTGGTGAGGAATATAGCTTTATATCTCAGGCCAATGGTATGCTATTTATAGGTACTGCCGATGGTGAACTTCTCCAATGGGATCGCAATAAACTCGTCTCACTTTTTAAGGGAACAGGTAATGTTCGATCCTTGATTTTTGATAGCGGCGCCTATTATTTAGGCCTTGATGGAAGCGGTGTATATGAGTTATCTAATGACTTCAGTTTACGTCAAGTCTATAATAGTGATGAAGATGACCCTAATTCCATTTCTAATGATGGTGTTTATAAAATAATAAAAGGAAAAGACGAGCGATACTGGGTAACAACCTATGGCGGCGGCGTGCTTGCCATGCGACCTAAGTCACCATTTTCCATTTATAAACATGAACTTAATAATGATAACAGCCTTAAATCCAATTATGTAAGAAGCGTAGTCGAAGACCAGCAGGGAAATATCTGGTTCGGCACGAAAAAAGGGATTAGCGTTCTTGAAGTCGCAACTCAAAAATGGACGCATCTCACTTCCTTAAACAGGTCTGGAACCAATACGATTGTGACAGCTCTAGCTGTACAAAATGAAAATGTTTATATAGGAACATATAATCACGGTTTTTTCAAGATAAATTCTCGAACCCTATCGATTACCGACTTATCACAGGCTTTTGAAAATTCCAACGCGGCAAGCATCATTTATGATATTTTGATATCGGAAAATGGTGATGTGCTCACAACAGGACTGCGAGGTACGACGGCTATTTTTAGAAATGACGCAATAATTGAGACCATCCCAATACCTAATGGTCGTGCCCTACGTGAAGTAAGCAGCACTGAAATTTTACTTGTGACTCGGTTAGAGGTATTTAAAATCAACCCTAAGACACAAGAGTTTAAAAGCATAGGTGACCTTAAGTCTAGCGAGGCCGTAAAATTCTCTAATCTGCAGGATGCGATTAGCACCAATGGCAACTACTATCTCGCCAGTAATGGTGCTGGAATTGTAAGAATCGACCCTTCAGGGAATCTAAGTTCGATTAGTATCAAAGATGGTATGCCGTCAAATACGGTTTTAGCATTCTTGAATGTCAATGACTCTGAATTATGGGCTTCCACCACAAGAGGTCTGGCGCGGTTAATCAATACACCCGGAAATACTCAGGTCTTTACGTATGATAATTTTGACGGTAGCCTAAATAATGAGTTCATATTTAATAGTGCGACGCAACTTCAAAACGGGAAATTAGCTTTTGGCTCTACAGACGGCGCCATAATTTTCCAACCCAGAGAGATACCCATCACTGCTCAAGTTCCTAACATCGAGCTGGATGAGTTATTCATCAGCAATGAAAAAATCGATGTTGGAGAATCACCGTTGTCCACAAATCTTAATCAGCTGGAGACATTATCGTTGGGACCCGATCAAAATTCCATCGAAATCAGTTTTGTCGGGATCACCTTTCAACATCCAGAAACCATTACCTATCAATTTATGCTGGAAGGTTTTGATAAGAATTGGTCCCAACCAGACAGCCAGAACTTTGCCACCTATACCAATCTAGAATATGGAGATTATGTATTTAAGGTACGCGCCATTAATAAGTACGGTAAGCAAAGCTCTATCAAGGAATTAAAAATCACCATCAGTCCGCCATGGTATTTGACTAATCTCGCGATCGTCACCTACGTGATTTTGTTTTGTTTTTTCAGTTACATCATTTTTCATTTTACCAGGATATTGATCAAAAAGAAAAATGCTGATGAGCAGATTGCCTTTTTCAATAATATCACTCACGAGATTAAAACACCACTAGCTGTTCTTATGTCCTCGTTGGACAGAGTCACTACAGAATCTCCAGATAAGGATGAATCCAGAAAAAGAATCAAGAAAACGGTGCAGCGCATCAATTCCTTGTTTGAACAGTTGCTCAATTTTCACAAGGTGACATCCCAAAACAGCATTGAACAGCATTTAAAGGAATTTGATATCAAGCATCACGTGAGTGAGCTTGTTGACGATTTTAAACCTATGACCCAAGAAAGGAACATCAGCATTTCCTTAAATACAGACCTTACTAATAGTCACTTTTACCACGATCGAGATATTTTGGACAAGGTAGTATTGAATATTCTTTCCAATGCGATCAAATACAGTAATGACGGCGACCACATCGATATCTTCTTAAGTAATGTTCAAAATGGAGACCTTAAAATCCAAATTGTAGATCAAGGAATTGGTATCCCTAAAGACCAGCAAAAGTTTATTTTGAAAAATTATTACCGAGCCAACAACGCAGTCAATAGTCAGCGGCCAGGTACAGGACTTGGTCTGGTAATGGTTCAAAAGCTTATTGAAAAAAGTGGTGGTACCATTTCATTTACCAGCAAGGAAAATGAAGGAACCATTTTTACCATGATCCTTAAAAATTATAAGGAAGCCTTTACTGAGAAAGAATCCCAGCGCGTCATTGTTGATCCTACATTAATAGACAAGGACGACGCCCTTCAGGATGAGCTTAATAGTTTGAGTGACAGTAAAATACTAGTGGTAGAAGATAATGATGACCTTAGAAATTTGATGGTAGAGAATCTAGCGCGCTACTTCCAGGTTTTTGAAGCTGCAAATGGTGAAGAAGGTCTTGAAGTGGCACACCAACAATTTCCAGACCTGATACTCACAGATTTGATCATGCCCGTTATGGATGGCATGGAGATGTCCCGTAAACTTAAAGGAGACATCAACCTAAATCATATTCCCGTGTTTATGCTCACGGTACTACAAAATTCTACCCAAAAGCTCGACAGCTTACAAAGCGGTATTACAGAATATTTGGAAAAACCAGTGAACTACAAGCTACTCCTGGCCAAAATCATCAATACGCTCAATTATCAAAAGCAACTACGCAAACGATACATGCAGGAGAAGGATTCCAATAATGCAGCCATTTTCAAAAATGAAAAGGATCAAGAGTTCCTGCAAAACCTGGAGAAGAACATTATTGACCATCTAGATAATGATGAATTTACAGTTCATGACCTGGCTGCAAAAATGGGAATGAGCCGTACCTCTTTATATATGAAACTCAAGAATCTGGTAGATCTATCGCCACAGGATTTTATCATTACCACAAAGCTAAAACTTGCTAAAAAGTTATTGATAGAAACTGATTTGAGCATCAAAGAAGTGGCATTTAGGTGTGGTTTCACGAGCCCAAAATACTTCAGTACATCGTTCAAGAAATTCTACGATATGACTCCTACAGGCTTTTTAGACAGTTTGAAATAGAATGTGTAGAGGTATCTCGCTTTCGCGAAAGCGAAAAAACTACAACCTTTTCGTCAATTTTAAGTTCTGACAATCAAACGGTTGACGATTAACAAACCTATTGTGATATTTAGTTGCGGGAAATATTTTAGTTAAATTTTAACTTGGTCGTATAATGATCAAGACATGAGTAAAATTTTCTACCTCCTTCTTTGCCTACTACCATTATCGGTAATGGCGCAACAAACCGTCACTGGTACGGTTTACAATGAAAACAACGAACCTCTCTTAGGAGCATCTGTTTCTATAGAAGGTCAAACCACTGGTGTGGTGACCGACTTTGATGGTAAGTTTACCCTAAACGTAGAGCGTTTCCCCACTAACATCCTTATCGCTTATCTAGGTTATAAACCTAAAACGCTAGCGGTAGAACAAGCGGGTAACGTTACCGTTACTTTAGAACCTAATCTACAGGGACTCGATGCCATTGTAGTCATAGGTTATGGTGAAGTCCAGAAAGGAGAACTCACCGGTGCGGTAGGAACTTTAAAACCTAGACAAGAAGCCGTTAATGTTAACAATAGTGTAGAAAGCCTTATACAAGGACGTGTAGCCGGTGTGCAGGTACAAGCGCAAGGTAACGAACCTGGAGCACCACTCTCCATAAAAATACGTGGTCTTAATAGTTTGACCGGTAGTGGTGAACCACTGTATGTCGTGGATGGAATTATTGTAGACAGCGCAACGGAAGATACTCTGGATCCATTATCTGGTGGTAGTTCATATCTAGCACCACAAGGTGGTATCGCTGGAATCAATCCTAGAGATATTGAAAGTATTGAAGTACTAAAAGATGCGAGTGCCACTTCCATTTACGGTTCTCGTGGATCCAATGGGGTCATCCTTATCACAACAAAGCAAGGTAAAGCTGGTAAAGCCGTATTTAGCTATGATACCACCACAACCATAGGTACGGTCACTAATGATATTGAAGTCTTAAACTCAGATCAATATGTGAACTATCAAAATGATTCTAGAGCGGTAAGAGGTTTTGACCCTGCATATTATAGATATCCTGATGGATCTGTTGCAACGTTTGAAATGAGTGAGCAATTCATGATCGATAACGCCGCTACTATAGAACGTTTACAGCCGGTAGACTGGAGTGAAGATATCTATCGCACGACCATTTCAACCAACCATCGCTTATCTGCCCGTGGTGGTAGTGAGACCAGTAAATACTTTATTGCTGCTGGATTTGTGGAAACAGAAGGTGTCATTCCCAATGCGTTTGCGAGAAGCACAGACTTTCTTGCCAACCTAAGCAATGACCTAGCACCTAAACTTAAATTGGATAGTAAGTTCGGAGCCACATATACCAAAAACTCTTCTTCAAAAGGAACTGATAACCTAGGTGGGATCAACAACAACATCATACGTCAGATTGTATCTGGTGTTCCATTTTTAAATGATGAGATCAATAATGATGGGTTAGACAATAGCGAGGCACTAGATGGACCACGCGCATGGTTGAATGACTATGATGATTTGAGTGATGATCTAAGGTTGCTAGGAGCCTTAAAGTTGAACTATGACATCTCTCCTACTTTTGATTTCAAATCAACCTTTGGTGCAGACTACCGTTACAAGCAACGCCAGGTTTATTATGGTACAGCAATATCAAGAGGCGCTCAAGCAAACGGTGAAGCTGGACTTAGTGAACTAAAAAGATTCAGATATAACTGGGACAATACGCTAGGATTCAAAATGAAATTTGGCAAAAACCATAAAATCAATGGAACTGTTGGTGTTATTGTCGATCAGAGTCAAATCGAACGTAATTCCAATCAAGCGTCTAATTTTCCAGACCAGAGCCTACGTGCTGACGGAATCTCTACTGGTCAGGTTTTTCAACAACCTTTCTTTGCCAAAGAGCGTGAAACTATTCTATCCTTTTTGGGGCGTGTGAATTATACATACAGAAATAGGTATCTATTTACCGCAACTTACAGAGCAGATGGTAGTAGTAAGTTTGTAGAAGGTGAGCGATTCGGTCACTTCCCATCTGTGGCACTAGCTTGGAAAATGGATCGTGAAAAATGGTTGAGAAAGTTTGAAAATCTATCGAACCTGAAACTTAGAGTGAGTTACGGTTTCACAGGAAACCAAAGAATACCAAACTATCAATACTTAGCGCCATACGGTCCTACACAAAGTCCCTACAGTGATGCGACTGGTGGCGCTCTTACAGCCCTAATACCTCAAAACCTTTCCAACCGTGAATTGACTTGGGAAACCACAGAACAACTTAACCTAGGTTTGGATTATGGTTTCTTTGATGAAAGAGTTTCAGGTTCTATAGATATTTATAAAAAGGATATCAATGACCTGTTACTTAATCTAGAAATTGCTCCTTCCACTGGTTTTGAAACCTATTTTGCAAACAACGGTGGACTTGAAAACAAAGGGATTGAATTTTCCATCAACGCAGATATTATTGATGGTGAGGACTGGAAATGGAATGTTTACGGAAACATTGCAGCAGTCAAGAACAAGATCACCAATTTAGGTAGACCAGCAGCACAATTTGGAACAGAATTCGCTCCAGGTTATTTAGGATCTCAAATATCTGGAGGTAACTTTTTCAAAGTACCAGCAAATATTTATTTACAAGGTAGACAGGCTGGCTTGTTCTACGGATTTGCTACCGACGGAATTATCTCTGATCAAAGTGAACTGGATGACTCACCAGACTATAGAGGTCAAGCGCCTCAATTAGGTGATGTTAGACTGGTAGATCAAAATGGTGATGGTAACATCACGGACGAAGATCTTACGATTATTGGAAACCCTAATCCAGATTTCAATTATGGATTCGGTTCCAGTGTAAGCTATAAGAATGTATCCTTAAGCTTCTTCTTCAATGGTATTGAAGGAAACGACATTGCAAATGGTAACCTTTTGAGAGAAGATTATGCAGACAATAGTTCTTCTAACGTGAGAAGACAGGCATATCTAGATGCGTGGTCACCAGAAAATCCTGACGGAGCTTTTCCAAGAGTAGGATATGATCTTGCAGATGAAACTGGATTTACAGATAGAATTGTAGAAGATGGTAGCTTCTTACGTCTTTCTTATGTGACATTAGGATTTAATATCCCAACCACTGAAAAGTCCTTCTTTACAAATGCCTACCTGTCAGTTTCTGGACAAAATTTATTGTTGTTCACTAAGTATAAAGGCTTTGATCCAGAGGTAAATAGCTTTTCATTTGACCCAGGCCGTCGCGGCATTGACTGGCAATCATTTCCCAACCAGAAATCATTTGCAGCATCCCTTAATCTAACGTTTTAAAAAAAACACTATGAAAAAAATCACATATATATTCGGGTTGTTCATTCTTCTAATTGGTTTTAATAGTTGTGAAGATCTATTAGAAGAAGAGCCGGACACCTTCTTTAGTCAGGACCAAATTTTTAGCACAGAACAAGGTCTGGAGAGCGCCGTTAATGGTTTGTACGCCAGTTTTGCAGATCCAGGTTATCACGGTAGTTCATTACATGGTTTGCTGATGCCTGTGTCAGGTAAATTCTATTCAAACCAAGGAGCTAGTGAAGATGCTACCAGTCTCAATACCTTACCTAACAACACGTGGATCGAGAGAATGTGGCCTCAAATGTATAGCACTATCAATGTGGCTAACGAGATCATCTTAAATCTGGAGTCTGGCTCTGACTTAGCAAACAAAGACCTTGCACTGGGTCAAGCATACTTCATTAGAGCAGCCACTTATTTTGACTTAGTACGTCTTTTTGGGCCAGTGCCGTTAAGGTTGGCTCCTTCCACCTCAGAGACCTTAAATGCTCCAAGAGCAGAAAAATCATTAGTATACACCCAAATCATTCAAGATTTTGAGGCGGCGAAACTTTTATTACCTGATTTTGGAGAGTACCGTCCAGAGCGTCCCGTAAAATGGGCTGCTTATGCTTACTTAGGTAAAGTGTACATGCAAATGGCTGGAGAAGATGGCGGCGATCCATCGTTATGGCAAAATGCCTATGATCAAACGATTGAAGTGTATCAAAAATACAGTCTCGCTCCTACGCATGCTGCATTGTTTGATCCGACTAACGAGAACACTTCAGAATCAATTTTTGAAATTCAATATGGTCAGAATGGTGCCGTCCGTAATGCAGATATCATTCGTTTTTACACTCCAAACGATTACTACATCAACTTTGACACATTCGGCCGTATACGACCGAATAAAGAAGTCTATGATCAGCATGTGAATCAATATCCTGGAGACCCTAGGTTGGAATCCACCTTTATCGCAGGATCCTATCAACGTTACAACAGTAATAGGATGGAATTTCAAGAAAGAACCATTTATCCTAGAAGAACCAATGGTAATGACGGTTTTCCAGTGTTGAATAAATATCTCGATCCAGGGTTTAATGGAACGACTACCAGCCGTAATTTCCTGAAGTTCAGATATGCCGATGTACTTCTTATGTTAGCCGAAATCGAAAACGAACTTAGAGGTCCTGATAATGCTTATCAATATGTCAATGAAGTTCTAGCGAGAGCAAGAACTAACAGCGATGGAACTATAGCTGCAGAGCCAGCCGATTTTGAAGGAATGACACCAGAAGAGTTTAGAACCAGAATCCTTAGAGAACGTCAGTATGAGATGTTAGGTGAAGGCCATATCTGGTTTGACACTAGACGTCGCGGTTATCAGTACTTCTTGGAAGAAGTCATAAATACCCACAATAATTTTGATAACCTAGGAAACCAAGACTACATCTATCCAACTGATCGTAAAAATATGTTGCTGCCTATCGCATCGTCAGAAATTAACGGTAACCAATTGATCCAGCAATCCGATCAAAATCCAGGTTACTAATCCTATTTAAAAGAAGATATGAAAAAAAGAATAATAGATTTTGGCATACTGGCAGTAGCGATTACCGCCTTGATTATCTCTTGCGCTAGTATGACCAGCAATACAAAAGCAAATTCCGACTATATCCTTTACAAGGATGCTAGCGCACCCATTGAAGATCGAGTAGATGATCTTATGAAGCGTATGAGTCTGGAAGATAAAGTGTATCAAATGTGTCAGTACGTAGGACTGGAACACATGAAAGAGGCCGAAGCAAAGCTTACTCCAGAACAGCTGGATAAAAACGATGCTTTAGGCTTCTATCCAGGTGTACGCAGCGATAGTGTCGCACGATTGACTGAGGCCGGTCATATAGGTTCGTTCCTTCACGTTGTAACTGCAGAAGAGGCCAACTATCTACAACGACTTGCCCAAAAATCACCTTTGCAAATTCCGTTATTGATCGGAATCGACGCGATTCACGGTAATGGTTTGGTAAGTGGTTCTACCATCTACCCATCACCTATTTCACAGGCAGCGACTTTTGCAGATGATTTGGTCAAGGAAGGTAGTCGTCAAACCGCCCTAGAAATGAGAGCCAGTGGTATGCACTGGTCCTTTACACCTAACATTGACGTATTGCGCGATCCACGTTGGGGTCGCACCGGTGAGACGTATGGAGAAGATCCATATCTTGTTGGCAACATGGGAATTGCCGCCATTACAGGATTGCAATCAGATGATTATGCAGGTTCAGACCACGTGATCGCCTGTGCCAAACACCTCATCGCTGGTAGTTCATCCATCAATGGGCTTAACGCCTCACCTACTGATGTTTCTAAGCGCACCCTTTTTGAAATCTTCCTACCACCATGGAAACGTGCCGTAAAAGAAGCTAACGTCTACAGCATCATGGCGGCCCACAACGAGGTTGCCGGTATGCCAGGTCACATGGACAAGTTCATGATGACAGAGTTGATGCGCGACCGTTGGGGATTTGAAGGGTTTTACGTGAGCGACTGGAACGACGTTTCCCGCATCGATTTATGGCACCATGTCGCCAAAGACTTTAAACAAGCCGTAGAATTTTCTGTGGATGCTGGAATGGACATGAACATGCACGGCCCAACCTTTGACAAGCACGTGATCGCTTTGGTTAAGGAAGGTAGTCTGCCTATGTCCAGAGTTGACGAGGCTTGCCGCAAGATCTTGACCACTAAGTTCAAGATGGGATTGTTTGAGAATCCTTTTGTAGATGAAGAAAATGTTGAGAATGTCGCTTTCGCGAAAGCGCACCAACAAAACGCCCTGGAACAAGCCAGAAGATCCATCGTATTGCTTAAAAACGATAAGAACATCCTGCCGTTGAAATCTAGCGGAAAGATTTTCATTACAGGACCCAATGCAGATAATCAAACGACATTGGGCGACTGGGTATCACCACAGCCAGAAGAGAACGTAGTCACTATGTATGAAGGAATCAAGGAAATAGGCGAGGCAAACGGCTACAGCGTTGATTACTTTGACAGCGGCGACCGTTCCAAAGAGATTACTGACGAGAATATTGATAAGGCTGCCCAGAGAGCAAGCAGTGCAGATATGACGATTTTGGTTTTGGGAGAAAACTCCTTCCGTCATGACTGGCCTCGTAAGACCACTGGAGAGAACATAGATCGCGCTACTTTGAAACTATCAGGGAACCAGCTGAAGTTGGCTAATAAAATTCTTGATCTAGGTAAGCCCGTCATAGTCGTCTATGTTTCAGGAAGTCCTATTGCAGAACCAGAACTGGAAGAACGCGCCAGCGCCGTATTGAACACCTGGGAAAGTGGTGCTTTTGCAGGTACCGCCACAGCAGAAATTCTATTTGGAAAAATCAACCCATCTGGAAAACTTCCACTAACGATTCCGCGTAGTGTAGGTCAATTGCAAATGGTGTACAACCACAAACCAACAGCGTACATCCATAAGTATAATACGGAGAAAAAGGTACCGCTACACCGTTTTGGTCAAGGATTGAGCTACACCACTTTTGAAATGGGCGCACCTAGTATTTCTAAAACATCATTCTCCAGTAAGGATGACAAAATTGAGGTTACCGTCGATGTCAAGAATACCGGTAAAATGGATGGTGAAGAAGTGGTACAGGTTTATGTTCGTGACAACATAAGCTCTTTCACAAGACCCGTAAAAGAACTTAAAGGTTACAAAAGAGTAGCCATAGACGCTGGAGCTTCTAAAAAAGTAACCATCGAGCTAGATGCAGACGCATTTGCACTTTATGATCGTGATTACAACTATGTCATTGAAGAAGGAGATTTTACCATCATGGTAGGAAATTCCAGCGATGATAAAGTCTTGCAAGAAGTCAATGTAACAGCTTCAAATTCCATCACCCTTGAAAAAGCAAACTAATGAAGAGTCTTAAAAAAACACATATAATTGGAATTACTGCCCTACTTCTAACGCTGTGGAGCTGCAAGAACGATACTTCAGACACATCGCCAGAATTGGCTATGGCTCAAAGTGAAACAGCTGAGACCAGTAGACCCAACATCATCTACATCATGGCAGATGACCTTACCACACAAGCCATTAGTGCCTATGGTGGTATTTATAAAGACATCGCTCCTACTCCTAACATCGACAGACTTGCTCGTGAAGGAATGTTATTTCAGGATGCCATTTGTACAAATGCCATATGTGGTCCTAGTCGCGCTGCGATCCTAACGGGTAACTATAGCAACCGCAATGGCTACTATAAGAATGAAAGTGGAGGAAAATTTGACGCAAGCCAGTGGACTTTCCCACAGGAGTTTCAAAAAAACGGGTACCAGACAGCACTTTTTGGTAAATGGCATCTAGGTACTGAGCCTGTAGGTTTTGATACATTCAAGTATCACAATAGCGCTGGTCAACAGGGACACTATTGGGATCCTGTATATAATGAGAATGGTGAGGACGTCAAAGAAAAGGGCTATGCCACTAATTTAAGTGCAGATTTTGCTCTGAACTGGTTGGAAGCTGGCCGCGAGAAGCAAGATCCTTTTATGATGATCCTGCAATTCAAAGCACCACATAGACCATGGGAACCAGATGAAAAATATGAGGATCTATGGGAAGATATGGAAATGCCTTATCCAGCAACTTTCAATGATGATTATGAAGGTCGCGAACTTACCGCCGGAGATACTGAAATGACTATGGACTATTTCTCGCGCAGAGATATGAAGTACGAGGAACCGGCAAACCTAAAGGGAAGAGAAAAGATTGAGTGGGCTTTTTACGGTGCCAAAAAAGGTGAAATCGTACAGCCAGATGGAATGACGGCCGAAGAAGGAAGAAAATGGAGATATCAAACCTACATTAAGGATTACCTAGCCTGTGTGAAGTCTGTCGATGACAACATAGGTAGAGTTTTGGAATATCTAGATAAAAACAATCTGGCAGATAACACCATCATCGTTCTCACATCTGACCAAGGGTTCTATTTAGGTGACCACGGCTTTTTTGACAAACGTTTTATTTATGAAGAAAGCGTTAGAATGCCCTTTATTGTAAAGTACCCAGGTGTTGTAAAGCCAGGAACTGTAAATGAAGACGTCATTGCAAACATCGACTTTGCTCCTACACTCTTAGATCTTGCCGGTATTGAAACCGATCAGGATATGCACGGTAAAAGCTTTAAAACCTTATTGAAAGGCAACACTCCAGATGACTGGCAGCAAGCCACCTATTATCACTACTACGAGTGGCCTTACTGGCATCATGTGCAACCGCATTATGGGATAAGAACGCCTAAGTTCACGTTGGCTCACTTTTATTACAACATTGACGTATGGGAACTTTACGATCTAGAAAAAGATCCCAAGCAAATGAATAATATTATTGATGATCCAGCCTATCAGGACACCGTTGTGGAACTTAAAAATCAGCTGGCACAGTTGATGACCAAATATGAAAACAACAGATCGTTAGAAGATTTCAGAAAGATAACGGATACTGATTATGGCTCTATCGTAGACCAAAAAGATAGCGAGACCAGTGTACAAGACGTACTTACTGGATCAGATTAATAAAATTTATTCTAAAAACAAATTGTCTAGAGATCCTAGATTCATGCTATGAAAAATATCTTAAGATTATTTACGCTTACCGTAGCAATCGTTTTGACTAGCTGTGATGCTCAAAAAACCGCTACTCAAACAGAGAGTAGCACGGCAGCAAGCACACAAGTTTCCACCGGTGATCAAAAGAACATTCTTTTTATCGCAGTGGACGATTTAAAGCCGTTGCTCTCCAATTACGGTAACAGCCAGATGAAAACCCCAAATTTTGATCGGCTGGCAAAAATGGGCGTTACCTTGACTAATGCTCACGTGCAATATGCCGTTTGTGGCCCATCGCGCGCCAGCGTTATGACAGGTACAAAACCAGATCGTACAAAGGTTTGGGATCTACAAACAGATTTTAGACAGAGTGCACCATCGTTAATCTCCATGCCAGAGTATTTGATACAACAAGGTTATGAGACGACGGCAGTGGGCAAGATTTACCACAAAGGATCTTCTGCCGAAGGTCACGATGGTAAAAGTTGGTCCATTCCACATACCTTACCAGATGACTATGATCCTAAATATGGCGAGCCAGCATTCTCTTATTATCAAGATCCAGCCAATAAAGCGAAGTATGACGAGCTAATTGAAGAAGCCCGAAAAAAGGGTATGAAACAAAACGGCAAACAACGTAACTATGCGTTTAAAAAGTTCAAACCCAGTACAGAAAGTGCAGATGTTCCAGATACCGCATATCAGGATGGTTTGTACACGGTCGAGGCTCTGGAGAAGCTAGACGCTTTGGAAAATGGATCTAAACCTTGGTTCTTGGGAGTTGGCTATCAAAAGCCACATTTACCTTTTGTAGCTCCTCAAAAATATTGGGATCTATACAATAGAGATGACATTGAAGTGGCTGAATTTCAGAAGCTTTCTGAAGGCACTCCTAAATTTGCCTTTCATTCTTTTGGTGAGTTGAGGGCATATTCTGATATCGATAATTCTTTAAGAGAAGGTGACCCGCTACCTATTGCAAAGCAAAAGGAATTGATCCACGGCTACATGGCGTGTATATCTTATATAGACGCTCAAATAGGAAAGCTTCTAGACGATCTTGATCGACGTGGAATCACAGATGATACCGTTATAGTACTTTGGGGTGACCATGGTTTTCACTTAGGTGATCATACAGAATGGTGCAAGCACTCTAATTTTGAGCAGGCCACACACATACCGTTTATGTTTGCTGGACCTGGAGTGGCAAAGAACAAGAAGAATGACGCACCCGTCAACCTAGTGGACTTGTTTCCTACGGTTTTTGAACTCGCTGGTGTGCCTCAATCTTCCCAGACTGATGGTAAATCCCTAGTGCCCGTTCTAGACAACGATCCTCAAACAAGCCTGGAGATGGATTATGCCTACCACCAGTATCAACGCGGTCCTCGCATGGGGTATGGTGTGCGCACTAATCGTTATCGCTACACAGAATGGCACGGTAATGACTACCGCAGTTATGATACTTACAAAGAGGATAACATCGTGGGTCGTGAGCTCTATGATTATGAAGCAGATCCACTGGAAACTAAAAATCTTGTAAACGATCCTGCTTATAGAGAGGTGGTTGCCCAGCACAAGGCAAAACTAAAATCCCATTTACAAAGTCCTCCAAATCGATAGTAAAAGGTCTGATTCCGTTGGAATTATGGCACGATGCTGGATATTTAAATGGTAGAGAAAATTAATTACGCTTTCGCGAAAGCGAAATAAAAAACACACTTATGAAAAAACAACTTTTATTATTGCTAGCATGTTTTATGGGTGTGATCGCCCAGGCGCAGCAACAACCCAATGTATTGATCATTCATACAGATGATTTGGGTTACCACGACTTGAGTATCACAGGCTCAGAATTATATAACACGCCCAATATTGATGCACTTGCCAATCAATCGGTACAGTTCACCAATGCCTACAGCTCTTATCCACGATGCACGCCATCCAGATATGGAATGATGACGGGAACCTATCCAGTCAATGAGGATAAAGGACATCTAGGCGGTATTCCAGAAGAAAAAAACATGGTCAAGCAATTTGACAATGCTGGTTATGAAACGGCATTTATAGGCAAATGGCACTTAGGAGAAGGTGATAGTGATCCCAAAGGTTTTGGTTACGACTACTCCTATGCAGCTGGAAAAGCTGGAAGTGTAGGCCAGCGCTACTATCCATTTAACGTCAAGGCAAATGGAAAGGAAGCTAAGGAAATCGTACCAGATGTTCAAGAAGACAGTAAGGAAGGTGATTACATTAGTGATGTGATGACAGGCGCTACCATTGATTTTATCAAAAATCAGGCTGGTAAAAAACCTTTCATGGCAGTACTTGCCTTCTATGCCGTGCACACACCTCTAGAAGCTAAAAAAGAGGACAAGAAAAGAAATAAAAAACAACTGGAGTCCATGACTTTTGAGGGTCCAGATTACCTGCCACAAGGTGCAGGACGCAACAAGCAACATCAAGACAACGCAGATTATGCCGGTATGGTAGAGAATGTGGATGAAAATGTAGGTCGCTTGATGCAAACGCTTAAGGACTTAGGCATTGATAAAAATACCATCATCGTATTTTCCAGTGATCATGGTGGATTGTCGAATGATGGTAATAAAGGTGAGCGCGAACTTGCTACTTCTAACTTGCCTCTTAAGGCTGGAAAAGGTTGGTTATATGAAGGTGGTATTAGAGTACCACTGTTTGTAAAATGGGCCAATGAATTACAGCCACGAGTTGATACTGAAAGCATCATCTTAGGAATGGATATTTTCCCAACCTTGTTGGACCTTACCATCGACAAGAAAATCGATGGCCTTGACGGTAAGAGTTTTGAAGGTGTTCTACGCGGTACGGACAACTGGAGCGATAGAACCGTATTCTGGAATTCTCGTAAGGCGAGACCACATTCCACTGGAGATGCTAACATGAGTGTGGTGCGTTCTGGAGATTATAAGTTGGTCGTGTACAACAAGGAGAAAAAATCTGAACTCTATAACCTAAAAGAAGATGGTGGTGAACTCAACGACCTATCACAATCCAATCCTGCAAAAACAGCGGAGCTTACCAAAATCCTAAAAAACTGGAAAAAGGAATATCTGGTTCCAGAGAAAATGGACATTTGGAAAAATTACAGAGCAGAGCAAAAGCAGAAAGAAAAAAAGAAAGCTGGGAACAAAAAGGATAAAAACTAAGCCCGTAAGGCATATACTAGACCTATCCCAACTTTAAACGAACCTGTGTACAGCTTATCCAGTAGTATCTTGTTGATGCATATTAAGCAAGACTATGAATAGTACATCTGTAGGTAGAAATGTCGCTTTGGTGATCCTGTTATTGGTAGGATCATCAAGCATTGCACAGGTTACAACAAACCTGAATCCATCGATCAGAGCAAAATCAAAAATTGATTTTGGTTTCAACAGAAGATCTGATAACGCTCAGTTTTTTGCTTCTGCAGATTTTAAGACCATCCTTGCAGATCTTAATCCAGACGTCATCAGGTTTCCTGGTGGGACACAGGCCAACTATTGGGACTGGCGCACAGGCGCATTCATTCCAGAAACTGACAAACCTGATGGCAATCGCGAGGTGGTCACGATTCCAACTTTTATAGAGGTCATTCCATCACGCACTAAAACGGTGTATGTCGTCAATATCGCACGACCTACTCCAGCCACGGGAATTGACGTCAATGCCAGTGAGGCCGTACTCAAAAGCCAAGGTACTCTAGAGGCTAAAATTGATGATATGATTGCGGCACTGGATGAATTCAACAGATTGGGCAAAACGCCTTATGCCGTTGAATTGGGCAATGAATTCTATTTTGGTAATGAAGAAGCTGGAATATTTGAAACTTTAGAGATCAATGGTAAGTGGTATTCTGGATGGAATAGCGCGACAAATCAACCTTTTGAGAGTAACGATAAAAATGAGGCGATTGAGATAAGCGCTAGATTCTACCTGCAACAATGCAAAGAAATCGTCACGGCCATCAAGACAAAATATCCCGAGGTAAAAATTGCCATGATAGGCACAAAAGGCGGCAATGGCAACAGCTCAAGAGAGTCTTGGAACAACACCATAAGTAGCGAACTGGAAAATAATCCAGATTACGCCACACTAGCCACACAAATTGATGCCATCACGCAACATCACTACCTCAATGAAAATTATGGTAATCAATTGCCTATAAATGATATCGCTTCCGCGAAAGCTGCCATTGCAGAAAGCATCCAATACCCTATCGACAAGATCGACGATTACAATAGAGTGCCATCACCGTACAAGCTATGGATCACTGAATATGGCGTTACTAAACCTAATGCAGATGAAACCTGGGCATCTGGCGTGCGATATGCGGCACTACTCTACAGCTGGCTCGCGCGCGGTGACAAGGTGGAACAACTGCATTACCAGCATCTTACAGATCAACCTGTACTCAATTCTAACGGTGAATTAAAGCTTGCGCCCATAGGTCTTGCTTCCAGGTTAATTGCTCAGGCCAGCGCTGGAATGGATGAATTTCAGGAAATTGAGTTCGCCAATAACCCAATAGCCATGGATGGTTTACCAGCGCTTTATGGCTTCAAGTTCAAAAGCGCAGCGGCGGAAAAACTGCTCATCATCAACATCGATGAAAGCAACATCAATCCAGTAGAGTTTGGTAATCTGTTTACTTACGATGGTGAGCAAACACTTACACGTATTCACTCTAATGAGCCTTTTGTAAGTCCCGTTTTTGACGGTAGCGACAACATTAAAACCAACTCTTACATCGTTGATGGTTCAGATTCCATTCGTAAGTTTTCAATAACGATGATCGAGGTAAAAAATACCTTATCCAATGCTGATCAAAAAGCAATAGATATAAGCATCTATCCTAATCCTACTGACCATATGCTTTATGTAAGGTCTATCGAGCCTATTCTGTCTGCTGAAGTTTTTGGCGTTGATGGTTCAGTGATCATTAAAAAAGAATCCCATGCAGGAGCCATAGATATCAGCTCGTTATCTTCTGGTATCTATTTCCTAAGAATTCAGTCCAACCGTGGTTCTCAAACATTGAAATTCATTAAAAAATAAATGCTCTAATGAAAATATTTAAATCGTCGTCTATATCATTTTTCAGCTTGGGACTACTTGCTATGATGATTGTGATTTCCTGTAAATCCATTCCAGATAACTCAAGTACAAGTTCGGCTTCAAGTTCCAGCACCAATTCTAAACCTAATATCCTAATTCTGCATGTCGATGATTTAGGCTATCACGATTTGAGCATCAACGGTTCTAAGATCTATCAAACGCCCAATATTGATAAACTCGCTGGCGAAAGTGTGCGATTTACCAACGCCTATGCCAATTATCCACGTTGCGTGCCTTCACGATTTGCTATGTTGACCGGTAATTATCCAGTTCAAAATGGTGACGTTCCCGATGATGGTTTCTCCATCGACGACCTACCTGATGATCGCAATTACATAAGAGCCATAGATAATGCTGGTTATCAAACGATTTATTTAGGAAAATATCATTTAGGCGAAGACCCTAAAACCTTAGGTTTTGATACAAGCATCGCTGCCGGTCATGCAGGATCGCCCATTTCCTACATCGCACCTTTCAATGTCAAGAAAGGAAAAGGAGAATCTGACAAAGATCCCATTAAAGACCTGGATGCCATAAGCAAACCGGGCGATTATCTTACAGATGTATTAACTGACCAAGCCATCAACTACATCAAAAGTCGGGATAAAAATGAGCCGTTTATGGCCATGTTGGCATTTTATAACGTACACCAACCTTTTGAGGCAAAACAACCTGATATAGATCGCAACGAGAAGGAAATTGCCGCTTTTGATTACGGTGATATGCCAGAATACATTGAGGAAGGAACCGGCCGTACCAAAATGCGACAGGATAACGCCACCTATGCCGCCATGGTAGAAAATACAGACGAAAACGTAGGCCGCATGCTAGAGGTATTAAAAGCTGAAGGGATTTTAGACAACACCATCATCATTTTCTCCAGCGATCACGGTGGTCTGAGTAACGACGGTACTAAAAAACGTGGCCTCGCCACAACTAACTATCCACTGCGCGCAGGAAAAGGACATCTGTACGATGGTGGTATCAAGGTTCCGTTTTTTGTGAAGTGGAACCAGCTACAGCCACGTGAGGAGAACAGTATAGTCATGCTCATGGACGTCTTCCCTACACTGGCACAACTCACGGCTGGGAAAAAATCGGTTACTGCCGGACGCGACATGCTGCCTGTCTTGAAAAATGAAACGCATTGGGATGACCGTACCGTTTTTTGGCACAGTTCCAAAGCACGACCTGTAAACACCGGTGACACAAAATCCTCTGCTGTACGACAGGGAAATTTCAAACTCATCCACTGGTACGAAGAAAATCGTGTTGAATTATATGACATTTCCAGTGATGCTGGCGAACAAAACGATTTGAGCGTGATCATGCCAGAAAAGACGGAGCAATTGTTGCAAGAATTAAAAAAATGGAAAAAGACCTTCTAGAAAGGCAAACTGATAGGGAAATAGCTTTGTTGTATTTCGCTTTCGCGAAAGCGAACTAAACCACCTACTCTTTAAAAAAACAACACGAGAACAAACTATGAAAAAGTTCATTTATATAGGAATATTATTGACCAGTATGGCAGGTTTTTCCCAGCAGCCTGTCCTATCTGGGAAAGATCTCATTGATAGCGATAAGCTTTCCAACCTGACGTCTACTAAAGATCAAGGACGCATCACGCTTGAAAATGTAGACGGTAAGGAGGTGATGACGCTCACCACTATTGAACAGCCTAAATTTATCTACAGTCTGGCGAGCGCCTTGCCTATTAATAAAGAAAGTGCCACAAAAGGAACGGTTTTCCTGCTGTCGTTTGATGGTAAAACTACCGCAAGTAGCGAGGAAACTGGTGAGGCCAAATTGTTGATCCAATTGCGTCAAACGGACTCTTTTAAAGAAAACCTGGATAGGACGCTCAATATAGGTTCTACCTGGAAACGCTATAACATTCCGTTTGAAGCAACTGAGAATATCTCAAAAAAAGATCTGGGTATCGTGTTACAATACGGATTCCAGCCACAGGCCGTTGCTCTAAAAAATATCAAATTCGAAATATTTGAAAAAGGAACCCAGCTTGCAGACCTGCCCAAAACGGCCGTCACTTACAAAGGCATGGAGCCAGATGCAGAGTGGCGACAAAAAGCCAATCAACGCATCGAACACTTGCGCAAGAGTGATTATCAGGTCACCATCACAAAGGATGGAAAACCTGTAGAAGACGCGAGCATTGAGGCCTCGCTGGTAAGACATGCTTTTCCGTTTGGCGCCACCATGCATGCCGAAGAGATTTTGAACGATCCCAACCAATATGATCGATTCAAAAAGGCGTTTGGGTTGACGGTTCTAGGTAACGATCTAAAAATAAAAAGTTGGGCAAGAAAGTCCAATCGCAAAAGAACCCTCAAAGCGATCGATCAATTAAATGCCGACGGTATCACCGTAAAGGGTCACGTGCTGATGTGGCCAGGTTTCCAATACAATACAGACGAGGTCGAGGCGAACAAGGACAATCCCGAAAAAGTGAAAGAAATTGTACGCAAACACATATGGTCTGTACTTGCAGCTACAGAAGGTAAGATTTCGCATTGGGATGTGGTCAACGAGGCCTATACTAACAAGGATTTCCAGAACATCATGGGTGGCGAGGAGTTTCTTTATGAGGCCTTCAAAATAGTCAAGAACAAGGCACCGCAAGTCAAGCGATTCGTCAATGAATACGGTATCATCAGTAAAGGTGGCATCGATACCCAAAAGCAGCAATGGTATTACGATTACATCAAACGTGTGGACGAGAACGTTCCAGATGCCATTCAAGGCGTAGGTATACAGTCGCACATGGGCACCGACTTGACATCACCAGAGCGTGTTGTTGAGCTGCTCAACTACTATGCGACCTTGGGCAAACCCATCAGTATCTCAGAATTTACCATGGACGAGCAGGATCCTGCCGTTAGGGAACAATATACCAGGGATTTTATGATCGCTGCGTTCTCGCATCCTAATGTGGCAGAGTTCATGTTTTGGGGCTTTCAGGAAGATGGCCGTGGCAAGGTGGACATCTATGAAAAAGATGGCACCATAGGCGAAATGGGAAAAGCCTATTTCTCGCTAGTGGATGGAGATTGGAAAAGTTCGCTTTCGCGAAAGCGAACTAACGACCAGCCTATTGCTTCAAGAGGTTTTAATGGTCTGTACCAATATACAGTTACTGTTGATGGTGAAACCAAAACAGGTTATTTTGAAGTGAAAAATCAGAAAATGAACGACATCAAAATCGAATTATGAAATATTTGAATTTATTACTCATTTGTCTATTTCTTATTTCTTGTAAGAATGACACATCATCTACCGTCGTTGACGACACAGAGAATAATGAGTTACAAAGCGACACTGCTAACGATGAGACCCAACAGGACGATAATGTGGCTCAAGTAGCTGACTTTTTAAAGACCGATTTTCTCAAGGACGAACTTTCTTATATGACAGAAAATGACCGACAATTCCAGTTGGTAACGATGGATCTCAATGGAGATGATCAAGATGAATATTTCGTGTATTTCAACTCACCATACTTTTGTGGATCAGGTGGTTGCACGGCAGTCTTGCTGGACAGCGACATGAAGGTGCTAACAAGATTTACGGTGGTACAGACGCCAGTGATCATACGTCAAGAAGCAGTGAATGGTTATTTGCCTATCATCGTTTATTCTGATAATTCTTATCGTCAATTAACTTATGCAGATGGTACTTATCCAACTAATCCGTCCATGATTGAGTCATTTGAATATGAAAAACAAGAAGGCGACCAAGTGATTTTTGATAATGACCTTCAATCGAAGGCAACGTATCCGTTTTAAGCTATGAGATTACTGTACCTAGGTTTTTTAATCCTGATTTGTTCTTGCCAAACGCGACAAGCGACGAGTATAACCCCAACTCAGAAAGACGTAAAGCAACCTAATATTTTATGGATTGTTACGGAAGATATAAGTCCGACACTATCCTTTTACGGTGACAATACGGCCAAAACACCAGTCCTAGATTCACTCGCGGCAGAAAGTTTAGTCTATGATAATGCATATGCCGTAGTAGGTGTTTGTGCTCCTAGCAGGTCTGCCATCATTACGGGAATGTATCCTACTAGTTTGGGAACCATGCACATGCGTACGGGAAAAGACATTCAATCCTGGGGAAATCGCGAATACAGCAAAGAAACTGGAATTGTAGATCTGGAAGGAAATCCTGTAAGAGAATATGCAGCCGTCATCCCAGAATATGTAAAAGCTTTTCCAGAATTATTGCGCAAAGCTGGATACTTTACTTCCAACCATCAAAAAACAGATTATCAGTTTGCAGCACCAGTTACTGTTTGGGATGAAAACAACGCAAAGGCGCACTGGCGCAACCGCAAGGAAGGACAGCCTTTTTTCTCTGTTTTCAATTTTGATGTGACGCATGAAAGCAAGATTTGGAAAAATGCCGATTTACCGCTTACGGTAGATCCTAAAGAGGTTCCTCTTCCACCCTATTTTCAGGATACAGATATTTCAAGGAATGATGTAGCGCGACTATATAGTAATATTGAGTTATTGGACCAACAAGTAGGCAAGCTGCTACAGCAACTCAAGGATGATGGGTTGTATGACAATACGATCATTTTTTTCTACAGCGATCATGGTGGCCCATTACCTAGACAAAAACGAGACATACATCAAAGCGGCTTGCGCGTTCCTTTTATGGTAAAGGATTTGCGCGGAACTAAAGGTAGAACTGATCGTTTAGTTTCTTTTGTAGATCTGGCTCCAACCATTCTAAGCCTGGCGGGAATAGAATCTCCAGAATGGATGCAGGGAAAAGCTTTTATGGGTGATTATGATCAAAAGAAACGGGATTTTGTATATGGCACGTCAGACCGTTTTGATGAAGTCACAGATCGATCCAGAGCAGTATATAACAAAGAATATCTCTACGTGATCAACGACTTTCCAGATAAAACCTGGTACAAGGATATTTCATACCGCTTACAAATGCCTATGATGCAGGAAATGATCGACTTAAGAGATAGTGATAAGTTAGATCCTGTGCAATCTACATGGTTCCAAAACAAAGAGAATGATGAATTGTTTGACCTCAAGAACGATCCATATCGACTGAACAACCTGGCCAATCTTCCAGAATACGCTGAAGTTCGAATTAAAATGCGATCTGCATTATTGGAGTTTAGGAATGAGCACATGGATTATGGCATGATGCCCGAAGGCGAACTCATTGAGCAAATGTGGCCTGGCGGTGAGCAACCTGTTACCTCAGCGGTTACTCTAACACGAGACAAATTCAGTAATCGCAGCGTCACTTTGAACAGCAGTACGCCTGGAGCATCCATTGGGTACATCATTTCAAATGAGCCTTTAGAAAACCTGGATTTAAACAGTGGATGGCAAGTATATAATGGTGAGTTATCTCTTGAAAAGGGTCAGTATTTGTATGCTGTCGCTCATCGTATAGGTTACCAGCAAAGTGAGATCTTAACTACTATCATGGAATGATCAGAGTCCTATTCATAGTATGCGCTTTGTGGACATTCAATTCCTGCCAGTCCACCAAACAACTGGAGGAAAAACCATTAAATGTGCTATTGCTTTATATGGATGATCTACGTCCAGAACTAGGTAGCTATGGATCTGACCATATTGTATCGCCCAATCTCAATGCTCTAGCTGCAAGTGGTATGCAATTCAACAATGCCTACTGCAATGTACCGGTTTGCGGCGCGTCCAGAGCGAGCATGCTCACGGGAATGTTGCCCACCAGAGATCGGTTTTTGAACTATAATACATTTGTGGAAAAGGAAACGCCCGAGGCGATCACACTACCACAATTATTTAAACAAAACGGCTATACCACAATTTCCAACGGAAAAGTCTATCACCATCTGGACGATAGAGAATCAGATTGGGACGAGATCTATAGACCGTATGCGTTTGATCCAAATGACCAAAACCTATCGCCTACAGACTACTGGCAATCGCTCTGGAAAGATTATCAAAATCCAGAAAACATTAAAGAATATAAAGCTACAGATACGGGACCTGCCTATGAAAGTGCCGCTGTGGCTGATTCCGTTTACATTGATGGTTTGATGACTGAAAAAGTCATAAGAGACCTGAAAAAACTTAAAAAATCCAACAAGCCATTCTTTTTGACTGCTGGTTTTATAAGTCCGCATCTACCCTTTAATGCACCAAAAAAATATTGGGATCTATACGATAGAAACTCTATCAAACAGCCTGAGAATTATAATTATATCCCGGTAAATGCTCCTAAAATGAGCATAAGCAACTGGCCAGAAATGAGGGCATATTCCAATATTCCCAAACAAGGTCAGGTATCAGATTCAATCGCCATTGATTTGATCCACGGTTATTATGCCACAGTAAGTTATACTGATGCCTTGATAGGGAAGATTTTAAAACAACTGCAAGCTACAGGTCTGGACAAAAACACGATCGTGGTTTTGGTTTCAGATCATGGCTACAACTTGCAGGAACATACGCAGTGGGCAAAGTTTACCAATTATAGAACCTCTACTAAAGTGCCCTTAATCATTAGTTATCCAGGTATGGAAAACAAAAATCTCACCACAGATGCCTTGACAGATTTGACAGACATCTATCCTACCCTAGCCGATTTATGTCGCTTGAAAAAACCTGTGAATCAGTTGGATGGTGTGAGTTTGGTTCCCGTTTTGAAGAATCCACAACTGCCGGGCAAAGAACAGGTGTTGATCAAAAAGGGAAATGGTTATACCGTGCAAACTGCGAGATACAGCTATACCGAATTTCTGAAAAATGACAGTGATAGCATCGTGTCCAGGATGTTGTATGATCATAGGACAGATCCTCGTGAAAATGTAAATGTTGTTGATGAGCCCGCTTTCGCGAAAGCGAAACAAGATCTACACCAAGTGCTTCATACCAACTTTGAGAAAAATATTAACTAACCTGTTTTAGTGTTGAACCCATTTTAATTCCAAATTATGAAACCCTATTTGCTTCTACTGTTAACCGCGCTTGTTTTTTCAACAAAGAGCGTTGCCCAAAATTTAAATAAGGACAAGCCCAATGTCCTACTGCTTTTAGTTGATGATCTGCGCACCAATCTGGGTGCTTATGGAGATGAACAGGCGATCACACCTCACATGGATGCGCTGGCAGAACGCGGCGTGACCTTTAGAAACCACCAGGTGCAATATGCGGTTTGCGGGCCATCTAGAGCGGTGATCACCACAGGTTTGATGCCAGAAGAAACTGGTGTGATAGGTTTTAAACCCATTAGAAAAAAACTACCCAACGTCACTTTTTTACCCGAGTATTTTAAAAACAACGGATATACGACCGCTGCTGCAGGTAAGATTCACGATCCACGAACAGTAGGTGATGGTGAGCAAGGTGATGGCGATGATCCTGCATCCTGGAGCATTCCATACATTTCTCCCAAAGGCGGCCACAACCCAAAAAATATAGCCTTGGATTTTCAAGACTTACCTGATGAGGATTACATCGATGGCATCATTAGGAAGCAAGGAGTAGAGCTATTGGAGCAAGTA
Organism: Nonlabens sp. YIK11; assembly: GCF_001413925.1. NCBI lineage: Bacteria > Pseudomonadati > Bacteroidota > Flavobacteriia > Flavobacteriales > Flavobacteriaceae > Nonlabens > Nonlabens sp. YIK11. The sequence continues at coordinate 1,874,748 of NZ_LBMJ01000001.1, read as the reverse complement.
GCCACTAAGTCTGATCCATTTTTTATGGCTATAGGTTTCAAAAAACCGCACGAGCCATTCATAGCTCCAAAAAAATATTGGGATCTCTATGAAAACACGGCTTTTAAAGTAGCGGCCAATCAAAAAGCGCCCATAGGTCGTGAGGACCTCAAAACTTATGCGATCAAGGGAAAAGATGTAAAGCAGAACATGAATCCAGAAACTGGATTGATTCAGGAAGATTTTCAGCTGGAATTGAAGCGTGGTTATTATGCTTGTACTTCTTTTGTTGATGCACAAGTAGGAATGGTACTTGAAAAACTGGAGGATCTAGGCGTTGCAGACAATACCATCATCGTGCTTTGGGGTGATCATGGTTTGTTCCTGGGCGAGCATGGTAGATGGAACAAACATTCTAATCTAGAGGTTGCTTCTTCCTCACCACTATTGATTATCGACCCTAGAAATAAGGACGCAAAAGGTGAATCATTTGCTGCCGTATCGACCATTGATATTTATCCTACGCTATGTGAATTGGCTGGACTCGATATTCCAGAGCAACCTAAAAATGCCAAAAGCACTGATGGAAGAAAAATCAAAGGCCGCAGTCTAGTTCCTATTCTAAATGATACTGATGCTCAAGTGAAAATAGGCGCCATCACGCTTTATAGAGGTCAACGCGGTTTGGGTTACGGTTACCGTGTCAAGGGCAAATACCGCTATATTGAATGGGTTAAGGAAGGTCAAGAGAATTTTTATGAACTCTATGATTATGAACGCGATCCACACGAGACCAGAAATCTTGCCGTGGTCGAGAGAGAAATCTATGAACCATTACTTCACAAATTCTCCAGAAACATACGATCTCTAGGTGAAGGCGACGGCTGTATAAAGCTGCTGGAAACCAAACCTTTTGAGGTATCAGCAAAAAACAAGAACAACATTCTAGTGCGTGATGCAGACGGCGATGGCATACCAGATGATGAAGAAGGTGCTGGCGATGCCGATAATGACGGCATACCTAATTATTTAGATAAAGATTAAGGTCTGTAAAAGCCATTTAGCTATCAGGTGGAAAAGTTGCATCAAACCGTCCTTTGAGATCGTTTAAAATGCTTGGTTATTGATTGAAATGACTATGAGATTGAATTCGACTCCTATCTAATTGCAAGTGATTGGAGCCATATATAAATAGATAAACGGTAACGCGAAGCGTTCTATAACGTCGATAACATGCTAAAATATAGGGTGATTGACAATATTTATACCCTATTGTGGCGATGGTCGAACCTGGATAGATTTCTTTAAGTTTATTTTTGAAACAAAGAATACCGTTCATGAAAATAACTTTACCATTAGTCTTCTTGTTTATGTGTTACGCTTTCGCGAAAGCGCAAACAACTACCATCACCAGACAAAATACGCTTATAAAAGAAGGTCACAATTTTGGCCTGACGAATCCAGTTTTTGACGAGAATTCGCCCATGACTTACGACCCTTCCAAAGTCGATAAAAAGGGTGCTGCATTTAGCATAACCTATAATAATCAAGGTGGTACAAGCTTTGACGGCTATCCCAGCGGTACGGTTGGCGGTTTTAAGGCTAATAACTCCTATGAGCCTGGTAATGTAGAAACATGTGGGATGCCGGTAAAAATCAAGGATCTTACTGATGAGCTGCGCATTAACTGGAAAACCTCACAACGCAATGCCAATGATATTGATGACAAATGGTGGGCTACGATCAATGTGATTTTTGATGGAGGAACTGCGACATCACAACCAGATCCAGAGGCGCGAGACTATGATCTTGTGATTCAAAACGTAAGTTATGAGCAGGATGATTTCAAGGATTTAGACAATCCAGGTGGTCGCTATTGGTATTTTGCTAGAGAAACACCAGATGGCGAAATCAAAAAATTCACCTTATATATTAACGATGTTGCCTACAGCTGGGCAGTGCGTTACAAGTTTTTTGACTATGATGAGAACCATCCCGATGTGGATAAAAATGATAAGGTCCACATCAAGTTTATACCGATAGATAACAGCAATCCTATTCCGTTTTTTGATCATTCCTTAAAGCAATTTATCGACTGTACCAGAGATTACATTCAATACCTACCATTGAGCCCTGAAGAAGAAATACTGGCTAAAGAAAAGGTAGCAGAAGAAGAATTGTGGATCAAAAGCTTATCAGCCGGTTATGAGGTTTATGAGGGTTCTTCAATCCTAGCTAACAACTATTTTTACACTACAATTGATAGAACGCCACCAGCTGCAGTTGGCAATTTAAGCGTGGCAAACGCACCTAATTTTACTGCAGCATTAGAATGGGAAGCCTCTCAGGACAATGCTTTTAGCACCTATACCATCTATAGGGCAGACAATGGCGATAGCAATTTCAATATCATCGCCACAGATGTTAGAACCAATAGTTTTGTAGATACCACGGTGAATGAAGATGGTACTTATGAATATTATGTAACTGTTACAGATCGATCTTTTAATGAGTCTGAAGCTTCCAACAAGGCTGCTCTGGATGTGTTGAGTTCTGGGATCAATGAATTGGTCGATGATCTTAAGGTGTATCCCAACCCTACTCGCTCGCTGCTAAATATAGATTTGAGCAATCCTGACCTGATCGATGGAAAAATAGAGATTTATGATAGCCTGGGCAGACGCATTATCGACAAGAGAATTGCAAATTCAACCATGAGCGTGAATCTTGAAGGTGCTGCTGGGATTTACATTTTGAGAGTTCTTAACCACGACTCGATTACCAGTAAGAAGATTATATTGAATTAGATCTGGTTTAATAGTTTGAATAAACCATTCATTAAAGAAAAAATATTGAGATGAGAATACGACTACTATTGGGAATGTTGGTGATGAATTTCGCTTTCGCGAAAGCGCAAACCACTTACTATGTCTCACAAGAAAATGGCCTGAATAGTAACAATGGCCTAAGTGCGAGCTCACCTTTTAAAAACATAGACGATGCCGTTGATATCGTTCAACCAGGAGATGTGATCAAAATCATGGGTGTGTATGCCAATGCGAGTTATGACCCTAATTATAGCTATACCGGTGATATCAATGATCCACAGCTATGGCATCAGGAAAACTCTGTACGCATCAACAATTTAAACGGTACTGAAAACGCCTACATCACCTTGACATCTTTTGACGACACTACGGTACTTAAAGGTGATGGTGCTAATATTTTGCGCGTTACCAACAGTAGCTACCTACGTATTACAGACTTATTGATAGAAGGTGAAGTTGAAAACATTCCTTTAAGCACGGCACAAGCCTGCCAATTCCTGTACCGCGAGGAAAACAGTACTGAAAGTCTCTATCGAGTCCAACCTGGAACTACTCCTGAAGAAGTGGAACAGATGACATTTCCAAAGCTTAATAACATCTCAAGACCGTCTTATACAGACACTAGAGGTATGTTCTTGAGCAATGTACACCATATAGATATTGTTGGGAATACGATAAGACAAATTCCCGGCAATGGATTACGCGTTTCAGATTGCGATTTTATCAAAATTACAGATAATGAAGTAGCCAACACCTCTCGCAAGTCCTACTCTGGAACACACGGTCTGGTGGTTACCAATGCTACTAGTGGTGATGATACCAATGATGATTATAAAATCTTTATCGAGCGCAATAGAGTGCACCATAATTACAACGAAATATATTCTTGGGCGCCTTCAAAAAATATAATCACACCGTTTATAGATGAAGGAAAAGGAATCTCTTTACAACGCAATGATGTGGATGACAATGGTACTCCAAATAATCCAAACGATGATACGGGATGGCTTCATGGCCGTATTCTCATTGCCAATAACTTGTGCTATTATAATGGTTATAGCGGTGTACATTCCAACGACGGTACACGCATTGACATGATCAATAACACGTGCTATTTCAATTCTTATACAAAATCCATCTATTTGAATGAACCTTCAAACAACGGTGGTAATATAGGTATAAGCATTCAAGGTGGTAGTGATTTTAAAATCATCAACAATATATCTGTAATTGATAGTGATCAGAATAAGAGTGCGATCGCCATCAACGTGGAATCCAATATTGAGATAAAGAACAATATAATATATGGAACTAAAGGTCCTATAAACACCAACGCAGCCACGGTTGCCGTAGAAGAAAACACTAGAATGATAGATCCTGAGTTTTCTGATCCTGAAAATTTTGATTTTTCTTTAAAATCAGGCTCTCCAGCGATTGATACTGCCATTAAGGACAGCGCACCTGCAGACGACTTTAACAAAGAATCTCGAGATGAGAATCCTGATCTAGGTGCCATTGAGTTTAAGGCAACCGCAAGTAGTACAACTATCCTAAAACCCATTCTAAAGGTATACCCTAACCCTACTAATGGGATTGTAAACTGGAGCAGCACTACTCCAGTGGAAAGAATAGAAATATTTAATTTGGCCGGTCAAAAAATTCTTGTGCAAAAAGGGACCAACGATCAAATCGATGTATCGCATCTTCCTTCTGGGTACTATTTGATAAAATTAGATGCAACACCCTTTAAAGTTCTCAAACGATAACTAAAAGTGATCTGAATGTAGGTTTCAGTCACGTGAATTTTATCTCCTTTAAAAAACGAAGAAACTTTTCTACAAAAGTCTAAATATTTATCGGGTGATATAGTGAATGAATCAGTCAGTGATTTAATTTACCTTATAACTACTTCATCTACAGACGCCTAAGTATTTCACTAAAACGGTGAATTCACTACAATTGTGTAGTTGATTCCTGTAATTCACGATAATCAAACCCTATATGACAGTATTCAAACCTCGTTTTTGAAACAATGTATCATATTTACCCTGTAAGAAAAACGATGTAGTTTTTCAGAAAACTGGATTTAAATACATTAAAATAGAAAACGATGAAAAAAATAATATTTGTATTACTTATTTCAATAGCGACTGCATTCAGTGCACAAGCTCAGTCTAAAAAAGTAAAGGAAAAAGCTCAAGAAAAAGTAGAAGAGCTAAATGAACAGCTATCCTCCATTTCTGCAGATCTTGCCTTAACTGAAGTTCAACAAAAGAAGATTCTTGACCTTGAAATTGAGAAAATTGTAGGCCAACGCTCTGTAAATAAAGAAGATGATCTGAAAGATGATGAAAAAAAGGAGCAAAAGAAAGAGGTAAGAAAAGAATACCGCAAGTCCTTAAATAAAATCCTTACTAAAGAACAACGTAAAGCACTCAAGAACAATAAGGATTAAGACGTTTGTCTCAACAAGTTTCAATTGAGATTCTTCATATAGATCATCTAATTAAAATAAATTTTCATGAAAACATTTCTACTCTACCTACTTCTTGTTTTTCCTGTTCTAGCCGTTTGTCAAACTTTTGAGTTCAACAACTCTGCTGATGGATGGACAGCAAACAATGCTTCCTTAAGCACTAATGCAAATAGCATTACATTAACGCTTACAGCTGATCAAAACGCACAATTAGAAACAACAACTGCAGGTATTGATGCGACTGCTAATTCTATTTTAGCGATTAGAATGCGTAATAGTTCTGAAGTTTCAGTATTGAAAGTTAGATCAGAAAGATTGGAAACTACTGGCGTTCGTTTTACTCCATTTGATGTTGAACCATTTAATCTAGCCTATACCACCTATTTTTTTGATTTAGATAACTCTGAATGGGATAACAATAATACACCAGGAGCTACTCAAAATAATCTTACCATATTCTTTAGAGGTCCTGGAGATATAGTCAACCCATCAGATGGTACTGTAGAAATTGATCGTATAGCTTTTATATCCAGAGCAGAGCGTGAAGATTTCACATTTGAACTTGATGCCAATGATGAAGGATGGATTGGACAAGCAGGCAGCAGTATTGAAACCATTAATGGTGCCTTAAAGTGGACCGTAGATGGTACGACAAATCTTGCACGACTTCAACAAAGCGTGTTTTCAGTGGACGCTGCGAACAAATATGTTCATGTATTTCTTCAAAACAACACTCAATTCAGCACACTAAGACTTAGATATAATAGTTCTACCAATGCAGATGCCGGTATGAATGTTGGGCAGCCTACTGGTTATAACTCCTATCAGGTCATCACTTTAGATCTTACTGCCGATGCTGGTTGGAATGGCTTGATCAGTGATATTCAATTTCAAGCTAGAAACTTCACAGGTACAGGTAGTCCAACAGGAACCATTATCATTGAAAGGATTTTATTTGATAATGAACCTACCTTTAATCAACCTATTATTTATAGTGCTGGACAATTTGACCCTACAGCTAACGTAACAGCAACTGATGATTTAATAGTAAAAGATGCTTTGACACTTTCTGGAGACTTAGATGTTAGAAATTTAACTGTACAGAATAACGGTTCTCTTAACGCGGGAAGCAATGTACTCAACGTAACTGGAGACATTATTGTTGATGGTTCCATAGAGTTATCTACAGCAAGTCTCAACTTATCTGGAAGCACTTCTCAATTATTCAAGTCTCCTGATGTTAGTGTAGAAAATGTTATTATCAATAATGCTGAAGGCGTATTATTAAATACAAACCTTGATCTTACCGGCACAATCACTTTGACTAACGGAGTTTTAACTACCCAAAACAGTTCTTCCCCAACAGGTGTGCTAACCTTCAAAAGTTCTGAAGGTAAATCTGCCGTTCTTGATCAAGTAGTTAGTGGCTCCATCAATGGTACCGTTACGGTAGAAAAATTCTTTCCTGCAACTACAGGTCGTAAATTTAGATTTGTATCTGCACCAGTAAACTTTAGAGGATCGATTTATGACAACTGGCAGGAAGCTGGTGATGCAACGGCTGGTTTTGGCGTGCAGATTACAGGTGGAACAGCTGCAGACGGTTATGACCAGTCCACCTCTGGTAACCCATCTTTATTCCGTTTTGAGAATGACTATACCAATGCGGCAGATGCATGGACTCCATTGACCAGCGATAATGGTGACAATTTAACCACGATTTCGCCGGTTGCAGGTGATGCGTATCGTATGTTCATAAGAGGCGATCGTACTACAGACTTAACGACTAATACAGATCCAGCATCTCAAACCATTTTAAGAGCATCAGGAACTTTGGCTACGGGTACCTATCCGGCCAGCCCAATTACATTAGCAGGTTCCAACCTTTATTCTTTAATTGGTAACCCTTATCAATCAAAGGTAGATGTTCAGGCACTACTTGCGGGAGCTACTAACGTGAACACTGCTGAATACTACCAGTGGGATCCGACCACGAATAATTATGTGTTGTATGAATTTGCGACTCCAACCGTTCCTTCAGGGTCTGAGATTACGGGCAATGCCTTACCAGGACAGTCATTCTTTGTGCAATCAGATGCTACTGGCAATGGATCGCTACAATTTCAAGAAAGTTATAAGGTAGCCGATAGCGATGTGGCAACTAAAAACTCTACGGTAAACAATCAATTGACTATTAATCTATCCACTCAAGAACAAGCGGCTAACGGTAAAGCAAATGATATCGCCATCGCGAGATTTGATGAAGAGTATGACTCTAATTTTACTACAGATGATACTTCAAAGTTTTTTGGATTATCACACAGTCTCGCGTGGGAAAATGAAGGTGCTTATTACATCGTGAATCGCGCCAGTGTACCTGTAGATGGTGATACCTACGGTTTAAATGTATTTGTGGGAGAATCTGCAGACTACACCTTCACCTTAGACCTTAATGGCGTCGATGGAATCAACACCTATTTCCATGACAAGCTGGATGACAGTTTTGACTTGGTGACCGTTGGTGAGTCTACTTCAATCACAAAGAATATCGATCTTGCAGATGCCAACTCAGGTGCCGTAGATCGTTTTGAAATCGTTTTCAGCAAATCTACATTAGGGGTTGATGATAGTTCCGCTTTCGCGAAAGCGATATCCATCTATCCTAATCCACTATCAGGAAACACTCTATTTATCAAAGGAATGGAGCTGGATGGCGATAGCAGCGTTTCTCTTACAAATCTTGCGGGTCAAGTTCTTTTTGAGACCAGCAAATTGACGGAATCTGCAAACGTGAGAAGCATCAAGCTTCCTGAAATCGCTGCTGGTATCTACATCGTAAACGTAAACCAGAACGACAAGCAAGCGAGCTACAAACTTATCATTCAATAACAATAAATTCTAACTATGAAAAAAATTACCCTATTCTTACTATGCAGCTTGCCATCCCTGATGATGGCGCAAACCACATTTGATTTCAATAATTCCAACGATGGTTTCGTTGGAGAGTTTGGAACTCTTGATCCTGGAGCTACAGCATCTACTCTAACCATTACTGGTGCTGCAAATGAAAATCCTAAAATCACGAATACGTCTGCCGGTGTAGATGCTGCCAATGGATCCTTTGCTGTTGTAAAATTGAAAAACAACTCCAATAATGGATACATGCGCATAAGCTACCCTAAGCAGCCAGATGGAACTGAAGATCCTGGGAGCATTTTCAAGAATCAGGTAATTTCAACAAATGATACAGAGTTTAAGACTTATATCGTTGATGTGACCAATAACCAAAATTATGTAGGTACCGTAAACACTATAGATTTGATCTTTAAACTTGATGCAGATAACAATGCTGACGGTAGTGGCGGTACGATTGAAATAGACCAGATCCAATTTACCAACAACCCACCAACACCAGAGCGCAATGACTACACCTTTAGCAATGATGGTGATGTAGAAGGATGGAGCGGAAAAGGTAGAGTTGCTCTAACTGTCAGTAATGGTAACCTAATCGCTGACTATTCTGGAATCAATCCTAATACAGCTAAACTTTCTCAGGAAATCTTTTCGGTCAATGCAGATCTAGGAAACTTTGCGCATATTGTGATTCAAAACAATACCATTAATGACCAGTTAAGAATCTCTTATCCAGCAAGTGGTGGTGGTCGTGTTTTTAGAACTACACCTACCACGATCAATGCTACAGATTTTGAAGTTATCGATCTAAATGTATCAAGTGACGACTGGGTAGGAATGGTAACAGGAATTGAGCTGCAAGTACGTCAAAGTGGTGATAACACGGTCGACCCTAGTGGATCAGTAACTATTGCAAGAATTGTTTTTGATGCTAATGAAACATTAAGTGAGGAAAGTCTTCAAAAACTAGCCATAGGCATGTATCCTAATCCATCAAATGGTATGGTGAACTTTAGAACCAACGATGTAATTACTGAAGTTACTATCCATAATTTGGCCGGACAAAAAGTAATTACAGCAACTCCAGTAGGTAATAGCCTTAACATTTCAGATCTTAATCCTGGAGTGTATATCGCAACATTCAAGAATCAAAACAACGATACCTTTAGCTCAAAGCTGGTTAAGAACTAAGTTTGAATTACCTTAATCTTAAATCCTGAAACAGTTGATCTGTTTCAGGATTTTTTTGTTTGTAAGCCTAGCCTGTTTTTAGAGATCACCAAGCAGCTAAAGACGCTAAGCGTAACATTCGCCATGTCCGCACTGCAAAAAAGCACTATAAGTTTCTTTGACTTCAATTAAAGCTTGTTAACCTCAACAGGCTGCAGGCAAGAATTTCAAGTCGAGAAAATCAGCATATTTCTTACAAATGACTAGAGATTCATTTTTAATCGAATAGGTTTTTGAAGGCTTTAAGACATTTTATCGGCCTACGGCATACCCCAAAAAGGGTATATTTAACATATTATTTAAATAATAGCCCTGATTTCCATATTATTACTTAAAATTTAAACAAGGCTATGTATATAAGGTTAATTCTTGCTCTTCTCGCTCTGGGCTGTGCCATAACTTCTACTGCTCAAGAGAAATACAAAGCTACCTACGATTATCAAACAGATCAGCTATTGTATTTCACTCTGGATCGTAAAAATCAGATTATCGATACCATTGATAACACAAAGCTTAAACGAGGTAGCGTGTTGATGGTAGAAGTAAAAAACGTCAATCCTTTTGCGTTGAAAATTGAAACTACGGTAGAAGAAGAAAAGTTACATGACAACGCTGGCAGCTTCGGGTTCGGAAATTTGCTGGGCAGCATACAAAACATTACGGGCGGTGGTCTTCAATTAAACACTCCAGACTTACCCGTATCAGATTTGGCTGGATTGGCGACCAACTCACGAGGTGGAAATGCAATAGATGATCTCAAGAGTCTTACTACTAATGTCAAGGCACTCAAAAAGATGATTTTGAGCAACATGAAGAATCCCAACCTTACCAAAGAGGATATCTTGCGCAACATAAAAAACCTCGCTGCCCAAAATTCAGATCCCAGGTTACCTGATCCTGAAGACAACCTTTACCTCTATTTAGAAACATTGGATCAATTAATCGCTAGTGAAGTTCAAAATCTTAATTCCATTGTAGATGATAGTTATCTAGGAAATACTTCTAGAGGTGAAACGGTAAAGAAGTCACTAAATAGTTACTCCATTCAAAACACCGATGAAGTTTCTAGCATCGTCAATCTATACTCTAGCATTGAGGCCGCGACCTTCAGTCAAGTTTATGATTACAGGGTAACAGCAGATAATGCTGTGATAGAAATGAACTTCATTCCCAAATCTGATAACCTTGAGGAAACTACAACGAGCGATGCCATTAAAGTCAGAAGTATACCTGTTAAGGCAAAAGGAGGTTTCAAGATCAACAGTAGTGTCGCCTTGACCCTGAATAATTACACGGGTAACTCTAACGATTATTTTGTCGATGCAAATGGCGACATAGGCTCGACTCCAGATGATAGCTTTGTGCCTAACTTAAGCACCATGATCAACTTCTATCCTATTCTGGCAGATAGCTTTAACATTGGCGGTAGTTTCGGCCTTTCCATTCCTATTGCAGACGATTTGACCGGCGTGAACTTTATTCTAGGTCCATCCATTTTCCTAGGGAACAAAAACAGATTTTCTCTTTCTGGCGGTGTCGCCTTTGGACCTGTCAAGCAATTGACAAATGGCCTCGAGGTAGGAGATGTAGCTATATCAAATGATGTCGATAGCTTCACAAAAAACAAGTATGATTTGGGCTATTATTTTGGAATCTCATTTTCTCTGTTTGATTTGAATTGATAGTATGCATCGTCAATTTCTCATACCATTTATTTTTTGCTGCGCTCTAGGGTTTAGTCAAGTAGGTGAACGTGGAGGTCGCGGCAGCGATGTTAGAGAGGAAGTGACAGGAGAAAAAAGGGCTCTTATCATAGGTATTTCAGAATACCAAAATGAAGACCTTAACCTCAAAGTGGCAGATGATGATGCGCAGCTTTTCAAAAACTACCTAACTAACATTGAAAAAGTAAGTGATCAAAACATCATTTATCTAGAAAATGAACAAGCCAGCGCGCAGGCAATCTATCAGGGAATTGACGAATTGATCAAAGTCACGCAAGAAGGCGATGAAGTGTACATCTATTTTGCCGGTCATGGCGATGTCGTCAATCGTGAAAATGAAAAAGTAGGATTTCTATTAGCCCATGATGTCAACGGTGGTCGCAATTATCGTGGTACAGATGGCGTGGTTGCGTTATCTGCACTTAATGAATTTGTCAATCAATTGACCACAACAGGCGCTAATGTGGTTATGGCGCTTGATGCCTGTCACTCGGGATTTATATATGAAGAAGGTGCAAAAACCAATATGAACACCTTGAGCGACGGTGATAATTTTGTCAAGACCACAAAGTTTTTGAGCTGTGCACCTTCCCAAACCTCACAAGAAGATATCCAGTTAGGACACGGTTATTTCACCTTTTACTGGGTTCTAGGAATGATGGGCGCCGCAGATATAGGTGCACAAGACAATCAACTCAAATACAGTGAGCTAGACGACTTTGTCTATCAAGAAGTCGCCTCATTGACAAACAACCAGCAAGAACCACTTGTGATCACCAGCAATCGTCGTAGGCTTTTTAAAAACCTGATACCTGAAAATAAAGAGATTGCCATGCTGGCTCATGGAAAAAGCATCAATCTTAAGGACACGCTTCAGTTTTTACGTTCCAGTACTGTGGTTAAAGCGCCTAAGCAGCTTTCTAATATTGAAAAACAGTTCAAGCAACTCATTGATCAATGGGGACAAAAGGCAAGCAGAGAAAAAGCCCTAGAGCTCTATCAAGATGCCAATAGCAGCAATGAACTTAGTGGTGCGCAACTAAGCAGAATGCGATTTACGCTTTCGCGAAAGCTAACCAACCAATCCAACAGAATCATCAATAATTACATAAGCGGTCCCAAAGAACTTCCTGCAGGCGCAGAATTCTATGAGGAATCCCTCAATGTACGCAAGGCGATGGAATTACTTGATGTAGATCATCCCAGCTATAAAGCCTTACAGGTGAATGCCTTGTTTCTAGAGGCGTACTCTTACATACGTAACGACGACTATCAAAAATTTCCGTTGGCAGAAAAACTGCTCAAACAAGCTATAGATCTTGAAGAGCGCGCCGCATATATATGGAATGCACTAGGTATCCTGTCAAATGAAAACCATCAGTTTAAAGATGCCGCAACCTATTATAACAAAGCCATAGAGCTAATTCCCACATGGGTCTACCCTATCAATAATTTAGGTTCCAATTATTTTGAACTTTTAGATTATCAAAAAGCGATAGAAATTTATGAAAGGGCGCTGGAGATAGACCCAAACTATAATACCAGTTTACAAAACCTCGCTGCGATCGCTGAAAATCAAGGGTATATCTCAAAAGCAGAGGAAACCTATAAAGAACTATTAAAAACAGATCCTGACAACTCTACTCTATTTACCAATATCGCGCTTATAGAAAAAGGAAAAGGTAACCTTAAGGCCGCCCAAAGTTACTACTTACAAGCTCTGGAGCGATTTCCCAACAATGTTGATGTATTGTTTAAATATGCAGATTTCTTGCTGGAAAACAACATCTCTTATGTGGACCCAGTAAAATTTCTGGATAAGGCGCTAGAACTTCAACCAGGTTACTTTAAAGCACTGACAACCTATGCGGATTTTCTTAGAAGAAACCAGTCTACTCCAGAGAATTTAGCCCGTGCAGACTCCTTATACAATCAGGCGATATTAAACAATCCCTTTTATCCTTCAGCTTATTCTGGTTTAGGTTATTTGCAGCACCAACAGGACAATCCAGAAGCGGTAAAAGTGTTTGAAAAAGCAGTTGCCGCAAACAAGCAAAGCGTGGTACCGCTCTATAACCTTGCCTGGTTCAAACGACATAAGTTGAACAACATCGATACCGCGATCACAATTCACAAAAAGATCATTACTCGCAATCCCTATTACTTGCCGTCCTATCAAGAATTGACGAGCATTTATCAGTCTAGAGATAATGATGAAGCTGCCATAGACCTGGTAAAAAACTTCATTTCCAACGCCGGTGAGAATCCAGAGAACCTTCTATTGCTGGGAAATGTCTATTTCCAACAGGGAAACAAAGAGAAAGCCCTAGAGCAATACAGGCGATGCCTGCAACTGGATCCCACACATACCTATGCCGCTGCAAGTCTCGCGTTGTCACTCATTGATGAAGGTAATTTTGAAGAAGCATTACCCTTTGCAAAACAAGCGATAGAAGATAATCCTATCAAATATGGCCCAGAGACGTTTAGTAGTTCGCTTTCGCGAAAGGCGCGTAGTTACAAGCGCGATGACAAAAATAACTTAGCTCTATCTGCTTACCGTCTAGCCTACGAGTTGGATGGCACAAACACCAAACCTGCTTTTGATTTTGCACAACAGCTGTATTTTGAAAATGACCTAAAAGAGGCTGCCAGCGTGATTGAAAAAGCTAATGATGATACTAAGTCGTGGAAAGAAAAATGGCTGATCCTTAAGCTCAAGATAGCTGTTCTTGAAAAAGATGCAGCCGTGGCAGAAAAACTATTAAAGGAATATAAAACCTTGAGTAGTCGTGTGGATCCAGTACTGAAGCTACTGGTACTACAATTGAAGAATCGTAATAAAGCCAAGGAGTTTAAAAATAATATCAACGCAGCGTACTTGAGCACCTCACGTTTGATGAGGTCATATAACGAGGCTACTATCAAAATTATAAGTGATTTGTAATATGGGTAGGTTTGTGTTCCTTTTGGTATTTGTGATTTTTGAAACCAGCTCTTGCTATGGTCAAAACGTAAATCTTCGAAATGGAAATTTTTACGTTTCCTATACAGATATAGATCTCAAGAATACTACCAGCATCATTTATGATCAAGATGGTAAAATTGAAAACATTGATGGTGATCAACAAATGGCGGTAAAGATCTTTCAAACCTTTCAAAATTTAATCGGATATCTCGAACCCGCAGACGCGCGATATAATTTTTAAAAAAAAAAACTTCATGAAATTCATAGCCTCGATTTTAATCTTTTTGTTATCCATTCATTTAACGGTGGCCCAAAATGTCAACCTAAAGAATGGAAATTATTTCATGAGTTTTGCAGATGTTGATTTTCAGAAATATAGCGGCATCAAAGAAGACTTTTTGGTTCGAACCTACAATTCAAAATCGACGGTAAAAGGCTGGTTTGGGTATGGTTGGGGATCAAGACTAGAGACTAAGCTTTATTACTATCCCGATTACTCTGTCATGATACAGGAGCATGGCGCTGGCGGTAAAAGTATTTTTACCACAGCACTTCAGGACGATATTCTGTCAGAAGAGTTGATAGAAGATATTATTGATATTGAAATTGAGCAAGGCCTGTTAGACGATATACCAACAACCATAAGCTCAAGACGCAAAAAACTAACCGATTTCAGAGAAGTAAGGTTAGTTATTTATGACAGGTATGTTCAAAAAGGTTATTTCGAACCATTCTTAGAGGTTCCCGAAGGTGTTACCTGGCAAACCTTTGCTAGAGGAAGCGATAAACAACTGGTATTCAAAAATGGGCAATTCATTAGATCCTCGCGCAATGGTGAAAAAGAATACTTCAACCTTGAAGGCGATCTGGTCAAAATAATAGACACCGATGGTAATAGCCTGACAATCCAATATCAAGATGGTAAGCCCAAAAAAATATCCAGCCCTGATGAGTTTTATCTAGATATCACTACAAATGAGGATGGTTTTATTACAGCTATAGAAACATCTGACCAACAAAAAGCCGAATTGAAATACAACAACGACAACCTGGTCTATTCAAAGGATGCGAATGGTAATCTACATGCTTATGAGTATGATGTGAATCATAACCTTACTAAAATCATTTATAACCCAGTGAGGCTCAAAGGCCAGAAAATAGATGCCCGTATTATAGAATATACTCCCAAAACAATGTATGCCTCTAAAATAACTGACCGAGATGGTGATGTAACGGAATATAGCTACAAGAATTTCTTTACAGAAGATGGTGAAAAAGATGATGACCATTATGCCACTACCGTCATAACATCTGGATGGAACGGAGAGAAAGTAGAAAACTACTATGAATATCTAATAGGTAAAAAACCTAATGGAGAAAGATATACTGAAAAAATAATTACTCGCATAAGAGGCGTGGAAACAGTTTCTACTTATGACGAGAATTGCAATGCTCCCACTAGAATCGAACGTAATGGTCGATGGACCACGATGCAATTTGATAAAAACTGCAACATGATTGAAAAGGTTCGTTCAAATGGCGATCACATAAAACTAGAGTATCATCCTACACTCAAAAAGCTAATACGCGTAGAACAAAACAATACCGTAAATAAGTTTGAATACGATAAAAAAGGCAAGGTCATTTTAGCTCAAAAAAATGATGAAGAACCTATAGAACTCAAATATGCAGATAACGGTAAGATCACCCATCTAATTTCTGGAGATACTATCATTGATTTTGATTACAATGAACTGGGAAAACCCGTAAGAATTGCTCAAAAAGGGTTGGGTGAAATGAGAGTGACATATGATGATAATGGTGAGATATTAAAGGTTGAGAGCGATGGTGGCTCCAGTATCACCTTAAAAATCACACAAAGCTTCCAAAAGTTACTAGCTCTGACTAAAGTTCCTAATGTTGATTTCAATATGTAAACAGGATACTATGAAAGTATTATTACAGATCGCGATCTTCACATGCTTTCACACATTGATTGCACAAGTGGATATAAAAAATGGGAATTTTCATGTTTCCTTCACTGATGCTTCTTTTCAGGATTCAGGAGGCGCTATTGATCAATTAACCCGAACTTATAATTCAAAATCTACTGAGATAGGTTGGTTTGGCTATGGTTGGGGAACTAAGCTAGAATCTACCCTTTATATGTATCCAGATTACGCGGTGCTATTAAAAGAGCATGGTGCCGGCGGCAAAACATTATTCAAATCTACTTTTCAGGATGAGCAATTAGCCATTGATATGATTGAGTTAATCATAGACCTACAGCTGGAAAATAATTTACTAGATAATAATCCTTCATCGATAGCAGAACTTAGAAAACAACTTGGTGACCCTGACAATAGATATCAATACTATGACAAACTAGTGGACAAAGAACTTGTGGATCCAATTATGGAAGTACCAGAAGGGATTGTCTGGCAATCCTTTGACAGAGGTGATCAACAACTGACCTATGCGAACAATCTATTTTTAAGAACATCTAGATCTGGATTAAAAGAGTCTTTCAATCTAGATGGCCAATTAATAAAAATGGAAGATAAGAATGGAAATTTTACCGAAGTATTTTACGAGAACGGCTTTCCTAAAAGAATAAAGAACAAAAATGGTTATTCTATAAATATTACCACTAACGAGGATGGATTAATAACAAGTTTGAAGACATCAGCAAAGAATGACGAGGACGCCACCTATAAGTATGTGAATCAAAATTTAATCTACAGTAGAGGGACAAGATTCTATCAATATAAGTATGAATACGATGCCCTGCATAACATGACAGCGACCATTTATAATCCTGTTAGGTTTGTAGGAGAAGATGAAGACAAGCGCGTTATTGAATACTGGCCAAAATCATCTTTTACCAAACGAATTATAGAAAGAGACAGTGTCATAAAAAACTATAGCTATCAATATTATATAGATCAAAACGGAGCGAGAGATGACCTTCATTACAGCACCACGGTCAATACAAATTACCCAGATGATAAAAACGATGAAACCGTTACTTATGAATATTTTATTGGTATAAAAGCAGATGGTAGTCAGTACACCCAAAAGATCATAACAACCACAAACGGCATTACCTCATCCAGTATCTATGATGAGGCCTGCTCCTATCAACCCATTCGGATAGAGGAAGGTGATCTGTGGACCACTTTTGTATATGACAGGAACTGCAACATGATTGAAAAGGAGAAATCCACAGGTGAGTATCTCAAACTCAAGCACCATCCTACCCTAAAAAAAATGATTGAAGTCCAGCAGGACGACAACCTATTTGTTTATGATTATGATGATAAGGCAAATTTAATTTATGCGAGAAAGAATGACGAGGATGCGATGTATTTGACTTATGATGAGGATGGTCATATGGACACCATGACAAATGGTGATAAGACACTGACGTTTGAATACAATAGTAAAGGCAAACCCATTAAAATCATGATGAAGGACATTGGTATGGTCAATGTCATCTATAAATCCAACGGCGCCATCGAGCGCGTGGAAAGCCCAGATGGACATAGAATGGCGCTACAAATCACCATGGCCTTTCAGAATCTAATTGCAGTTACAAAACCTGCTAATCTTGACTATAATCTCTAAAACTATAACAATGAAAAAACTACTATTAACTCTAATCGTTACTTTGATAGGTTTTCATTCCTATGCAGATAAGTATGCGCTTATCGTCGCAATAGGTGATTATCCAGAAGGCTCTGGTTGGGGCGACATCAACTCTGTAAACGATGTAGAACTTATCAGCAATGCCTTGCAATTGCAAGGCTTTTCCAGTTCTAATATTACAACGCTCATCAATGCACAGGCGACAAAGCAAGGACTGGATGAAGCCTTAACTAACATTCAGGAAAAAATGCAACCTGGCGATGTATTAGTGGTTCATTTTTCTGCGCATGGACAACAAATCTATGATGACAACGGTGATGAAGTCGACCGTCTGGATGAATCTATCGTGCCCTTTGATGCGCAGGCATCCTACTCCAGCGATTACACCGGCCAGAATCACTACCGCGATGACCAGATAGGCAAAGTCATCACCAACTTGCGTAATAAATTGGGCAGCGACGGCCAGCTGCTTTTTATACTGGACAGCTGCCACAGCGGCTCTGCTTCACGTGGTGCAATAGCTCGTGGCGGTAAAGGTGCTCTAGTGCCACCTAATTGGGAGAAAAAAGATAATGCTACGGCAGACGGCAGCGATATGGTTGAAAAAGTAGCCCTAAATAGTGATGCGGCACCATTCGTTATGATCTCAGGAGCTAGTGCCAGAGAACTAAATTATGAATACCAGGGAAAAGGTAGTTTGAGTTACGCTTTCGCGAAAGCGATGTCATCCTTAGGCACTGATTACACTTACAGACAGCTGTTCAACAAGATAGCTAGCGAGATGGCCACCATAGCGCCCAGACAAAATCCCGTAATTGAAGGCGATGTGGATTACAAACTCTTTAATGGTGAGTATGTGCAACAACAACCTTTTTACAGTCTGAAGCGAATTAGCAATCCTAAATCCATTGTTCTCAATGCGGGAAGCGTACAGCAGCTTAATGAAGGTACCACTATAAGTGTGCTGCCGGCAGATGCGACCAGCTTTGATAAAGATCTGGTTATCACTCAAGGAAAAGTAAACCGCAGCAAATTCAATGAATCCTATGCCCTGCTGGATAAAGACCTACCTACTACTGTTGCCCAGGATTATGCTGTTTATATTGAGGACAAAAGTTATGGTGATATCGCGGTAAAGGTCTTTTTTGACAACAGCGTTAAGGATAAGTCACTCCAGAAAGAAGTGGAAAAATACCTAGCCACCAATAGCCAAGGTAGCGTGGTTACTGATATCAATGAAGCAGACCTAGTAGTAAGCAAGGAAGATGCGTTCTATGTCTTGCAAAGTCCTGCAGACCTTTCCTATCTTAATGCAGATGAGGATACCAGAGGTTCCAAAACTGCTGAAGACCTAAACAAAAACATATTTATCTATGCTCGTGGTAACTATCTACGAGATCTGGAGATGAAAAATCCAACATACGAATTTAGTTTTAAGCTCGTACCAGAAAACGTGGAAGACGAGTCCCAACACCTAGATGAAAATGGTGTGTTCAAAGTCAACACAACAGATGACGTGGTGTATCTAAATGTGACCAACAACAGCAACAAAGATCTTTACTTTACCGTATTAGAAATCTACACTGATGGTAAAATACTGCCCTTTATGCCTAACGCAGAATGTGATTACACGGACGATGAGAGATTGATCCCACGACGGTCTTCTAAATTGATTAAGGGTTGTAGATACCAGTTCGGGTCGCCCTATGAGCGCATTGTTCTCAAAGGATTTGCTTCTAGTCAGCCCATCAATATGGAACCTGTAATTACAGAAAAGACCAGAACAAGATCTGCTACCAATCCATTGGAAGCTTTTGTAAAGCAAACTGAAAATCAGTCCCGAGGTCAAAAAAGCTCCAGAACAGATTCTGGATCCATAAAAGGATACACCACAGAATTTATATATGAAATCATAAACGAATAGTCATGAAACAGCCAACCTACCTTTACCTTCTATTGTTACTTTTTATTGTTCCGCTTCTTGGGATAGCCCAAGACACTGAAATTCCACTACCTAAAGAAAACCCCTTTGCAGAGCCTGGAACTGATTCCAGAGGTGTCTTTGGAACAGATGACCGTAAAGAAGTCAACGATGTAAGCGGTATCGACCATTATACCAGAGCAACGGCGGTCATGATCCCTAAAGATATTGTTGTCAATGGTCGCATTTATGGTTACACACTCAAGCAGCGATTATCAAGACAATTTGGTACGAGTAACATAAGCAACAATGTCAAGTTTCAAGAACAACCTACTGTGGCTAACTGCACCGGTTTTCTAGTCACTCCAGATATTCTGGTAAGTGCAGGACATTGTATTCTTGATCTGGAATCAGCACAGGATTATTACTGGTTATTTGATTATACGGATAAGATGAAATACAATCCTGATGGTTATTATATTGAATACGATGACAATGACCTATTTGAGGTAGTAGAAGTTCTAGACGGTAAACTTGAAGGAGAAGGAGAATACAGCGAGGATTATGTAGTGATGAAGCTGGATCGCAAAACAGGCAGATTGCCTTACCGTATAAGAACCAGTGGCGCACCAGAGGTGGACCGTACGGTTTACACGATTGGATCACCTACGGGTTTGCCTTTAAAAATATCGACCAACAGTAAAGTGGTTGATAGTGATATAGAAAACTGGTTCAAAACAGACATCGATGCTTTTCCGGGAAATTCTGGCGGTCCGGTATTTGACTACTACGGTTGGATAGAAGGTATCCTTGTACGTGGAGCAGTAGAATATGCCAATGGGGTTTACACAGGTGACTATAAATATGATAGCGATTGTGATTGTGTCCAAACGGTGACCTTTAGAGATGCAAACTGGAATGCAGGTTGTCAAGTGCACAAAATCAATAAAATCAATTATGATTTGATCTATCGCTTCATATATGACAATCTAGAGCATAGTATAGAAACGAACAATTTAGCAGAATTCAATAGATGGTCTTCCTACAATTGGATCTTCAAGAAGCAGTACACTATAGATCGCGATCCTCTAGAGAATGTATTGATGAGAGCAGCTAGTAGAAGCATGACTTTGGATCAAAGCACGATGTTACAGGAGATGATCAAATATAACACGGGTAACTACGGTGCTGATTTTGAGAAACGTCTGGTAGAATTCGTTTTTAATTATCAATTTGAACCATTGAAAGAGGCAGCGGCAGAATACCTCAATCTAGATGTCGCAACTAATGGTGAAACCGTCCTATGGGACAAAGTCAAAGGAAATCAAAAATATCAGGTCAATGATCTTTTAGTGTACGGCGCCAACTATAATCTAACGGATGCCTACAACAACAACCTACTTCACTTAAGCGCGCAAAATGGAAATAAGGAAATGGCGCAATTATTCATCGATAAAGGAGTGTCTCTTGAAAAGGAGAACAACAGAGGCTGGCGACCTGAAAAAGTAGCTAAAAAAGCGGGTTATAAAGACCTAAGTAAGTGGTTGAAAAAGGAGCGCAAAAGAAGAGATTAAAACAAATAAATCATAATTAGTAGCTTTTTACAGGCATCTCTGCAGCTCGAGATGCCAGTTTTTTTTAACAAGAATACCAATCTAGATCATTCGCCATTTGCGACTAACTTATTACAAGCTCTGGAAGTTGAGGATGAATTCTTATCGCCAGGAAAGATTTTTTCTTTTGTGAGAGGCAATACCACAAGACCTATTCTTACAAAGTTTGGAAAAAATGAAGCTAATGGTGATTTTTTAGTGAAAGTGAAATGAAGTGATCTGCCTTACCAAAGCCTTATGGTAGTGAGTTCATTTCGTTCTCTAATATCCATTTCTTGCTTGTTATTGGTAAGTTGCAGCACCTTAACCCGCAAGTTGTTGATGAATTCTGGTGATAGGGTCAACTCGCTATTATAATCTGGTTCCAGTTGCATGGTACCACTTAATCCAGATTTTACCTGTTGCATAAAAGCAGTGGTAAAAGCGCCGTTGCTCAAGTCTCGCGCCTCAAAAGCCACATCTTGGCCAGAGGATGCAGATAGTACAGTCACGCCATTAACAGTATTTAGATTGTCGAACAAGGTGGTTACCACATCACTCACTTTAATGGGGTTCTCCTTCTTCCCTACTCTTTTCGCAATACCACCGCGCTCACCTTCATTTGGATTTGGATTTGCTTTTGTGATTTCATAATCCTCCATATCTAATGTGTTACCAGAGTGACAGGTGTCCATTAACAATAGCATCTTTGTAGATTTTGTTTCTCCCAAATAGTTGATGATATCATCAAATGAAAGGCCGCGACCAGTAACATTATTGAAGTCCATGTCGTGTGGCGCATAGTAATAATTCAATTGCTCGTCCAGCACGCCATGACCCGCAAAAAATACCATTACCTGATCTTGTACTCTTACCTTAGACTTTAGTTGATCTAGCTCTTTCTTGATGGCCTCTTGAGTGGCATCCTCGTTTAATAGATAGGTGACCGTCGTTTGTTTGAAGGATGCTGGTGTTCCCGCTTTCGCGAAAGCGTCATCCTTATCAACCAACCGTACTTGATCTTTATTTGCCAGGCTTCTCTTTTGTCTAAGTTCCAGTAGTTCACCGTCGTCAACAATAGCATTAATAATCACACTACCATCAATGGTGACCTCAAGTTCATCTTTCAACTGAAAATCAAAGTCGTATTTCTTCCAAAGAACTTTTCTTTGACTACTATCAAAAGAATCATTGGATCTTGAAATGGTTTGATCTTTCACATTGATAAAATACGTATCCAGCGTTGCAAAGGAGATGTTTGATGTAGAAGAAATTAATTGGAAATCAGTTTCCTGCCGTTTATAGAGGTAAAATGCATCTAGATAATCCTTGAACAAAAAGTGTGTACCATCGTCTGATACACTCATAAAGGTCAAGCCTTTATCGTTTTCTATCGTTCCTTTGAGGACCTGCTTATCATCATGACCATACTTAGTTATTGTAACATCGTTATTTGAACCCGTATAACTGGTTTCCACATACATCCATTGATCCTCAGGCAATTGAATCATATTATCCTGATACCGTAGATCTACGTCAAAGGGAAAACTGATGGGTTCAAATGTGTCATCCTTAATCTCATAACGGTTCCACTTATCATCCATCAAGAAATAGAAGGCGTCGCCATTTCTCGTTGGGATAAATGCATTGTAAAATGAAATCGTTTCTATCTTTTCTATAGGCGGCAAGGTCATTTCAGAAACCCGAGCCTGTTTGAAGTCAAACAAGTAAAACTTCTTTTCTAGAGCATCGTAATGATACCAATATCTACCATCTGCTCCCAAATACTTAAGGTCGTAACCATAAATATTGAATCCGTATTTATTGATGGGCTGTAGGATTCTATTGCCGTTTTTGTCATGAACGCTTAAGGGTTCTGCATAAAATTTATCATAGTAAGACTGGATATCTTCTTTGGGAATATCACCATAAAACCTGGCGATATCCAAAGCATCTTTATCTGCAAACGTTAGGTTGTTATTGGATTGTTTATATTGTGATACGCCTATGGCAAGTACATGTAGGTTGGGCTCTAGCGCAGGTCCTGTATAATTTACCGTGCTTCTCGCTATGCGCTGATTGGTAGTTGCGTCCCACAACTCTATATGATTGATAGGGTCTGAAACTTCAAAATCGAGTACCAGCTTCTCACCTTTCCATTGCCATTGTTTGTCACTCAATGCCACACCATTGTGCTTAACAACTATATTTTCCGGGCTTCCTTTTAGAGCAAAACTAACCGTATTTTGCACTTGAGCCGTCGTCAGTTCTTTACCACCATTGAGGCTAACCTCTTCGATCTTGAATTGTTTTTGATCTGGTTCAGAATTTCTTGAGGAATTTCTAAACTCTTCGGCCTTTTGGATAGCGGTAAGGTATTCTTGATCAATTTCTCCTAGCGTTTTGAGCACTTCATCAGGTTGCAAGAAATCCCTCATTTGATTGATTCCTTTTTGTGTAAGCGTTAATAAATTACCGGCATCAAAATTTGCCAAATAGTAACCTGTATCGCTTACCAATAACTGTCGTTCATCATCTTCAAGAATCCATTGTGCTTTTCGTTTTCCCGTGGATGTATCGTAGACACTAATGTTTCCTTTGGCATGACTTACAAATAATAAACTGGCATCAGTATTCAAGGAAAGCTCTACAGCAGGATTTGCCTGATCTATCGGAATCTTTTGATCCATAAAAAATACACCGTAACTATCTATGCCTAGAGCAACTTTTTCATTACCTATGGCAAATGCTTTGATTTGAAAACAGTCATTTTTTTGAGAGGTGGTTTTAAAGTCTTGATCTACTTCATAAAAGACCGTGTACTTAACGCATTTATTAAATTCAAAAGGCGGCTGCACCGATAAAGCAAAACCGGTCGAGTCGACCGATAAAATTTCATAGACCTGCTCTTTCACCAACTCTTCTGTATAAATGATCTCTTTAGATTTTGCCTGGCGAATTTCAAACACAAAGTTTTCATCTATAGTTGCGATAAGTTCACCATTTTCACTTAAAACAGCTTTGAGAAATATACCTTTTAATGGTTCACAAGCTTCTTTGGTACACACCTCAATAACCCTTAAACTAGGGTACTCAGTTACAGTAAAAGGTCGGTCAACAACAATTGCGAGTTGATTGCTGCTGCTGTAATCCACAATACTTTTACGAACCGTTAGCGCTGGTGATAAAAAGGAAAATGTATCCTCACTCAAATTGTAATCAATAAGTCTAAGCTCATTATTAAGCTTGCCCAAAAACGCTACACTATTGTTTTGAAACTCCTGCTGTCCTTTGAAAAAATTACGATCGTATTTGTCAATCCCTTTTTTAAGCTTAAGCCAGTCGTTAAATTTTAATCGGTCGTACTTATTCTTAAAAGTGCTGGCTTGATAATATCTTAAGTTCGTTTCATAATTAGAATTATACTCTTGAAGTATATAGTCACCACTTTGTAGAAAATAAGCTCGATTATCGCCATAAGCCATTGATCGCCCTAATTCTTTAAGCCGCTTTGATCCTACATTGAATTCAATCATTGATGAAGCTTCTTCACGACCCATGGTTGGATGGATAAAGCCGCGTATCAAGTTTTGATCTGCAAGGTACAGGTGACTTAAAGGTTTATCTATTTGAAATTCTTTTATGTCATAACGGCCATTTATAAGACTAGCATAAACTACCGGTGTTTCATAATTATTCATGCTGGGAAACAACAACCATTGATCTCCATTTTCTTTCACTTGAAAATTCCAATCAGTGGCAAAAATGGTAGTCTTAAAAGCTAATTTTCGGCTGAAATCTTTAAGCTGGTACCTAAAGATGCTCAGAAGTTCCTTTTCGTCCTGGTACTCAAAAAGCAAAAAAGAGTCGGCGCTTTCAAAAAACACCTTGTATTCGGCTCTGCTCTTTATAAGTTCTTCCTGATAAAGAGTTTCACCATTAAATCTTCTTACTACCAATTCATTACTATAATTGATTCCAATATCCTGAGTGAACACATAAATAGAGTCCGTCGAGGAAAACGAAATGTCTTGAATTGTTTTACTTGTTTTAGAAACACCCAATTGTGCAAATGGACGTTTCTGAAAAACTACCATTCCATTTTCCTGCCCAGAATTTATAACCGCTGCAAGGTGGTTCTCATTACGCTTACCTCTAAATGTGCCCTTAATACCAGATCGTGCCGTCTCAGCGCCTGTATCAAGATTATACGTAAACAAAGAATCAATAGGCTGATTATCAAATTGTAAATACTTTTTGGCAACGGTCAATTTGCTATCTTCAAGTGATATCAGTTTATGGATAGGATAATTATCAGCTTTTTTGAAAGTAGATATATAGGCTCCAGAACTGTAATCATGAACCAGAATTTTTCCTGAGGCATCTGCAGAATACACCTCATTACGACCTTCAATAACCACTACATCGTTAACCGGTGCATGATGAACATCCTTGAGTAGTACACCTTTAAACTCTTGATTTTCTTGAGCGCATAAAGGGATCGAAAGCAATAAAACGATCAATATCAAAAAGTCTTTCATTTCTTTAATTTTTCAAAACTTTCTGAATAGTCGCCGCGCCATTCTTTATTACAGCATCCTTGTTATCTGACAAAATGCTAGGCAACTGATTGATGTATTTACTCTTGCCACCTTCATACTCTTGCAGCTGTACGTTCACTTTAACGATGCCGTAGTTTCGGAACTCGTCCTCTGCGATATAAGGTATATCCACATACCATGACGACAGAATTGGTGTTGTAATTTGATTCTCTGGCCCGTATTTTAAATTGCGTAAATCATATTCTTGCTCAACCAGTACTGCTTCCATAGGCGTATTGTCTTTGTTACGCCATTGACCGGTGATGGATACTGATAATTTTGCATTTAGGTTTTCATCTTCATAGATCTTGGTTCTTGAAAATAGGATGCGCAATTCATTAAAGCTTAATCTGGATACTCCAGGGTTTTCTAGATCTGTAAGTATTTCAATGACGGCTTCAAAATTCAATAGGTCTTCTTTATCCTCTGTAACTCTAAGTACATCATCCTCAAAAGTAAAAGTAGCCGCCGCGCCTCTGGATCTGGGCTGTGCGTCCAGTTCCTTTTTTATGGTGTTGACGATTTCAGCTTTTTTTTCTTCATTTAAAGGCGCCTCATATTTTTTGATGTGGATCTCACTATAGTTTTTGGAAACTACACCAGTGGCGCTGTTGTAATAATAGTAATCATTAATGGAGAGCGCTTGAGAATAGGAACTCGTCAGTGATTTTGCTGTTTTTTCGGCAAGGTAGTCGGCACCTAGAAACAGTCCTTGTAATGCCGCTTCTATAAGTCCACCACGACTGTCGGACTTTTTCATTTCTACTACAAACTCTTCATTGCCTTGAATGTAGGACCTCTTGTGGACCGAGCATGAGGTCAACCAACAGGATAAAACAATCAGAAAAATGTAACGGTTATTCATCAACTCCATATGAACGAGGCTAAAAGGGCTAATTTTTAATTTTCCAGTAAACACCATCAGCGGTAGTGACCTTGATCAATTTGGATCTTAGTTGGGCTCTCAAACCAGAACCTATAACCGTGATAAGATCATCGAGGATGGATTTCGTTTCAGCGAAATAGGAATGGGATAAAAAACTGGTATCCACACCAGTCGCGTCAATCGTTTCTACGCCATCGACGAGCATGACGCCATATTCTGCATCACCTGCTCGTGCTCTACCGTGCAATGCTTTAGAGGCTTCCAGCGCGACATCATCTGCGCTCACGTAAAGTGTGATGGGCTTTTTGATGCTAGAGACCATTTGAGGCGCGATATCACGTTTGAAAATAGCTGCATCAATATCTGGAGCCGCCAGGATGATCTCCTTGATTTTTGAGGCCAGGTGTGACTTTTCCTTGATCAAGTCGACTAGGGCATCTGTCAAACCTCTATTTCCCATGCTGTGCGCGATCAGGTAAATTTCTTCTGCCTTTGATTTTGTGATATAATCCTCCAGGAAGTTTTTGATATTGGAAGTGGACCAGCGTATGTTATTCTCATCAATGGTGTAGGCAGATGTGGCTGCCTGTGATGGCCAGCTGTACAAAACGGCCTCACCGTCAAACTTTAAATCATGTTTCATTTGTGCAGTTCTTTTTGCGGCATCTGCAAAAGAGACATTGTAGCCGTGAATAAACATGAAGGTTTTACGCTTTCGCGAAAGCGAAACACCTCTAGCCATCAAATTAAAAAAGGAGCTTTCCTTTAACGGTATGATGTTTTGCAGGACAATGTGCTTGTTGGGATCCTCATTGATCTCAAACCTTAATAGCGAAGGGCTTTCAATCTGTCCTACCTTATGTGTGTAGGGAATGGTCACGTTACAAATGCCGTAATTGATTTTGTGATCTACTTCAAGATCACCGGCAAAGCGCAGGTTTTCATCCTTATTTCCCGTGTCCTTGCGGTCTGTAGCATAATAGATAGGCACTCGCGTATAGGCCTTGTCAGACGCTGTCTCACCTCTAGACTGTGCCACATATAAATCCCTTTGCTCCAGACATATTTGTATATTTTCCTGCAGCGTAGAATCATCGTTTAGGGTAATGAAGAACTCGAAAACCAAAAACCTAGAACGATTGAATACCTCATTCTCATTCATTACCGTATAGAGCTCATCGCCATCAAAATCCTGATAGTTATCAAGTTCATAAATGGACAAACCATTGTCCAGATTTACTTTGAGCTGACTTTGTTTTACGTCCTCTGCATTCAATAGCTCAACACTCAGTCCATCAAACGGAAAATCACCATTCAAACAGTCATTTTGAAGATTGACAGGAACGTTGTCCAACAACAATTGAGGTGTCACTGTTTCTTGAGCAAACGACATAGCGCCCAATAGAAATAGACAGATAATCAAATAGTTAGTTATATAGTTTTGTTTCATGACGCACAAGTTTCCTTAGCAAATTAATACAAATCAGCTAGTTATAAAAATTTGTTAAGGAGTTTGAAAGAATACGCGAATGCGATTCAACTGGCAATCGCTTTATAGAGCGTATGTATGTTAATGGAAAAGTAGTTATTGAAAGATTCTTAAACCTAATAACAACTTTAGTCCAAGAGGATTTCATCTATCACCACTTGCATTTTTTGAGTATCAAAACATTCCAGCAGTGCGTCTACTCCATGTTCAGATCCTTTGGTATTGCGGCCTACATGATGCAAGCCTTCTATAGTTACAGAGCCCAGCAAATGATTTGCGCTTTCTGAAACCGTGATACCTAAGTTCTCTTCAAACTGCTGCGTCATTGATTTAGAAACTAGAGATTCAATTAATGGATCAATGATTTTGGAAAGATTGGGTTTATCCAAAACACTGTCTATTAAGGCATCACAAACGATCTCTTTATCATTCTTACGTATTTTGAAACCTTCATCAACCAGTTCGATCTCTGGCTGATTCACAAAATCTAAATTCAAGACACGAGCATCATGAAGAGCTATGAGTTGCAGTATACTTTCTACCGGTGGCCCAAAGCTATAACGTTTTGCCATCTCATTGATCTCGATGAACCTGGCTACCAATGCCGGTGGCAATAATTGATATGTGTATAGATAATACATGTCTATTTGCAGCTCTCTCCACACTTGTCCAATAGTATAATCTAGGGAAAACGGTGTGTTACCATGAGACATTTGACAGGTTAGCTTCATGTAATCTACAATGAACATATCGGTATCAATGATATGCTCATTTTTGGTGGTTTGGTCCTTGAGCCATTTGACAATGAGGTCTTTTCCTTCTGGATCGCTCAAGGATGATCTGCCGTAAGGTTGATCAAAACGATTATAGACATTCATGACGACACCAGCTATTGGGTACAAAATATCATCAACATCCTGGACTTCTCCATTTTTGATATCTGTCTTGAGTTGATCCAACATTTCTGCCTTTCCAGCCTTGATGGGATCAAAATTGTCATCAATATGTTTTCCCACTGGTTTCGGTACCATGGCAAGTCCGTCTAGTGAGTAGGGAACGATTTGAACGTTCTTGTTGCCAGTATAATTCAGGAAGATATTGTGGTCATTTTTCTCAAATCCAGCGTTATCATCTTCAGTGATCATCCGCACCACATCAATCATGGCGAGACCCAAACCTTTAACCAAGATCTTCTTAGAAGAAGCATAAATCGCCGCAGCTTCATTGCTATACGGGTCATTGCTAAAATGCAATGCATCTTTTTTAGCATGCTCAATGAACCTCTGATTTTCCTTAGAAATAGTGGTTTTTAAATGTCCCAAGGCAAGAAGCACTTTCTTGAAATGATAGGCATTGCCTTGCTTAGTATCGAGAGTAAAAACATTTTCTTGATGGGTAAGCTTGACCACTCGTTCTCTTTTTACTTCCAGCAAACCTAGACTTTGCAACGGCTCCACGATGGATTGCGCGCGCTGGATAAGATAGGCACCGGTCACCTTACGTTTGGAGAAAGAATCCTTTTCATCATTGATGGTCACGCCCATCACCTCTTCCAGCCATTCCAGATAACTGGGAAATGAAGGGAAATGCACATCTTTTAGATTGAACGCCGGCCTACCCGCAAAAGGTTCCAAAGCACGGTCAGAAATGTTACTCCAGTTCACGCTGGTTTGATCTGGATCCCAAGCTAGACCAGTACCTAGGTTCTCACGTGTTTCAAAAAGTACGACTTTGTAATTTTCTACTAATTGTGACGATACGCGATCAGACAACGTGATAAAGAATCGTTCCAAAGCATGTAATCCTCGCGCACCACAACCTACAATAGCTAAAAACTTGGTTTCTCCCATGCTGCAAAGAACGGCCTAGATGCGCCTAAATGTTCTTTACGTTCTCTTAAATCGAGCGTACTAGATCATTTGCAATAAGATGTATGATAACTATCAGCTTATGGGCAATGGAAAGCTAGAGGATGTATTCGCTTTCGCGAAAGCGAACTACTTAAAAATTAAGATCTAGCATCTTATCATTGATCAGGTCGATGGATCTCGCTTGAATATTTTGATCAAGTTGAAGATCATGATACAGAACACTACCCAAATAAAGCCTGCAATAAAACCACCAGCAACGTCTGAAGGATAATGCACACCTAAGTAAATCCTGCTGGTTCCAATGCTCAAAATAAGAGTCACCAATAAAATGATCAATAGTGTTTTCCAGTATTTACTGATGCCAAACTGCGTGACGAAATAGATGAGCAGACCATAAAATGCCATCGCCATCATGGCGTGACCGCTGGGATAGCTCAAGGTTTCTACCATAACGAGATGTTCTGCATCTGGTCTTGCCCGGTTGATGGCCTGTTTTAAAATCAAATTAGAACTCAAGGCCAGGATCATGATCAACGCAAATTGCGCTACATATTTCCAGCTTTTGAAAAGAATATAAAACAAGAGCGTACAAAAGGTGAACATGATGAGGTAACCTAAAGTGTCGCCTACATCGGTTACAAAAACGAAATAATCAGTCAATGAGGCTGTGCGATATTGTTGCACATAATTTGAAATGGAACTGTCATAAGACGCCAGATATTCGGTCTTCAGGACTTCGGTCAATTTGATGAAGAGCTTGACGCCGCCCACAAATACAATGCTTGCCACAACAGCCGTGATGATGTAAGCCAAACGACCGTCATACTTTTCCATCGTACGTGATAGAAAATTTTTGAGGTATCGTAATAAGGCTAGTAATTGTTTTTGCACCAAAGCTTGATTTTGCAATCGATAAAATTAGCACTTATAACAGCAACCGTTTTGTAAACTTTTCACAAGCCTGATCATAATCGCAAAGTTTAAGGCTCCAATTGAGATATCTAGAACATCAACACCTTGTTCGAAAAATCTTACATAATAATTAAGAGGTCCACATCACTATTAATCGGAAATTGGCCATGGACAAAATGGTACTTCTATCTTTTCTAATCTAAGAATCATGAATATTTCTAATATCAAAGAGTGGTTGTATCTAGACCTAACGGCCTCTGCCATTATTGTAATAAGCGTTGTCATAATATTTCTAGTGCTTATTTTAATCACTCGCGTTGCCGGCCTGCGTACTTTTTCAAAAATGACCAGTTTTGATTTTGCCACTACGATTGCCATAGGTAGTATTTTGGCTTCCGTATCGCTGGATCCTAAGACTTCCATAGGTAATGGTGCCGTTGCTCTAGTAGCTATCGTTCTGTTCCAGGTGGTGTTTGCCTTGTTACAGCGCTATGCGGGCTGGTTTAGAAAAACTGCGACCAATGCGCCCATTCTGTTGATGAAAAATGGTAAAATCATTGAAGAAAACCTCGCCAAAACCAATCTGCACAGATCAGAATTGATTGCAAAACTGCGTGAGGCCAATGTCTTGAAGTTTGAAGAAGTGAAAGCCGTGGTTTTTGAAAGTACTGGTGACGTGAGCGTTCTACACGGTAAGGTTGATGAGACGTTAGAACCCAGGTTATTGGACTTTCTGGACGTGAAAAAAGAAAAAGTTTAAACCCATTTAAAAAAATAGTTATGAAAAAGATTTTTAAAATTATTACCCTAGGGAAACTAGGATGGAAAGGTTATCGCTGGTATCGCGATAGAAAGAAAAAGAAAGCTGGTAAAGGCAACAAGACAACCTCAAGGTCTAAATAGCTGCTTTAGTCATTGAACTCAACAAGGCTTTTAATTCAGCTTTACCTGTAGAATATTAGCTTTGTTCTTTTTGCTGGCTTCATTAGAAATAAACAAGATGCCTTCTTTACTAAATGTGATTCCTTCTGGCTGTGCAAAATCGTCTTCATCCAGTTCGATCACCCTTTTGATGGTGCCATCCTTTTCTAAAATCACCAGTTTGGGATCAATTCCTTCCAACACATAATACTCACCAGTTAAAGGATGCACAGCAGCATCTGATGGGCTAAATGTTTTGTAGACCTTCTTTTCAAGGTAATCCTCAAAGGCATCATCTTCCATATTGATACTCACGGTAGGAACCGCGTCCACCAGTCTTGACTCCAGATCAATTTTATATAATCCCTTGAATTCATCCACCTTATCGCGATCCTTGGGAGCTGTGATCAGGTAGGATCCATCGCGACTTATGGCAAGTGTTTCCATGTTGTTTTTGGAAGAGAACTCCGTTTTGTAACTGATGGTTTTAGCTTTTCCGCTTTCGCGAAAGCGTGCTACCTCAAAGATCTTTCCATCGCTGCGCATTACATAAGCTGTACCATTATGCACGGCGA
The DNA here is from genome assembly GCF_001413925.1 of Nonlabens sp. YIK11. NCBI lineage: Bacteria > Pseudomonadati > Bacteroidota > Flavobacteriia > Flavobacteriales > Flavobacteriaceae > Nonlabens > Nonlabens sp. YIK11. Next base: position 1,842,214 of record NZ_LBMJ01000001.1, on the reverse strand, counting down.
TACCTTCATAATCACCAGAATCAGCGAAATGAATATTTTGAAGAATTTTATTGCTTTCAAGATCGTAAATGAAAATTTCTCCTTCTTCATCCTGCACGCAAGCCATTTTACCATCTGGAAGCCAAGCGATACCACTTATTTCTTTTAGGTATTTGGGCATTTCCCATTTTTGAACAATGGTATAGTCAGTAGGTGCTTTTTTCTGCTTTGGCTCATCGTCGGTCTTCAAGCCTTGAAACGCAAGAAGCGCGATGATAAGTGATAACACCACGGTTACCGCCAGAGTATATTTGATCGTTTTCATAGGAGTACAAAATTGCAATATTGCATGGTCTAGGTCTCAAAAAGTAAGCCTAAAATATAGCAGGTCTTTGTTAATCATTTCTATCGTTACTGTGCTCCATTTTGATAGTTGCCCGGCATAGCTTCTACGCATCGAGCATTTCCATAAATGGGTATCTTTGAACCATGGCCAAATCTGGAAAGCAGAAAAACACAAAAAATAAGAGCAAGCATTCCAAACTTATGGAGCGCAAGAAAAACAAATTGCGCACCGAAAAGGAAGCTCGAGCACAACGCCTCAAGGATCTCCAAAAAGCCTTGAATTCTCAAAAGGAATAAGGCGATCCATATCTTTTTGATACGACCTAAAAAAAATGCGAGCCTGCTAGTGAATCACTAGCAGGCTCGCCATTCTAAACTTCAAAAAGTTTACGTAGTCGTCGCAAACTGATAAAACGCACGGCATTTTTCACCGTAAGCTCTCAAGTTTGCAAATAGACTTTCAATTCGAGAGACTCTTCCTTCTCTCTTCACAACTTGCGTTCTGTAAGGTCTCATAATAAAAATTTTAGACCCAAATATAATAATTATAAACGTTAATTATACATTTAGTTAACCTTAATTTTACATTAGAAGCCTAATCCATTGTATTATAGTAACTTGTTTTACAGCTTTATAATCACTTCATGAATGGTAGCGATACCCGCGTTTCCCTCATTGGCAATATAAATTCTACCTGTTGGACTAATAGCGATTCCTTCAGGCTGAGCAAAATTCTTACTATCCAAGAATATGATGTCCTTGACCAATCCTTTTTGATCCAGCACGACCAGTTTAGGGTGAACACCTTCCAGCAAATAAAAATCACCAGTTTGCGGGTGAACTGCCATATCTGAAGGACTAAATCTCGTTCGAACCGCTCGCTGCTCATTTTTACTAAACAGGCTGTCGTTGATCTTTATTTCAATAGTAGGACTGGATGAAGTCAATTTTGTTTGTGGGTCGATTTCATAGATTCCTTTTCTGTCTTCTGTATTATTTGTTTGTTTAGGAATGGTGAGAAGCAAATCGCCGTTAGCATTAAGTGCCAGCGATTCCATGTCATCTTTATGCGTAAAATTGGTTTGAAAATAGGTGGTTGTTTTTTGTTCGCTTTCGCGAAAGCGTGCTACTTTAAACAATCTACCATCGCTACGCATCACAAAGGCATCATCATCCATCACGGCAATAGCCTCATAATCGCCATCGCCAGCAAAATTTATACGATCCACAACCCTACCTTGCGCCAGGTCATAGATGTATATAAGTCCGTTTTCATCCTGGATACAGGCAATAGTATTATCTGTAAGCCAAGTAATACCGCTTATTTCTTCCAACTCTCTTTGAAGTGGCCACGTTTTTACGATTTCATAGTTGGTAGATGCAGCCATCGGCTTTTGGTGGGAAACCATGAGATAGGCAAAAACTGCGACCAGCACCATGCCTATCACAACTAGGGCAACGGTTAGCTTAACATTTTTCATACATGCATTTTACACAAATATCCTAGATCTAATATTTTTTGTAACCTCAAACGCTGTTAACTTATTCTAAAAGCAACACCAACGATCAATAAATATGATCCTACGATTTTGAAAATGAGAATAGAAGAATTAGAACATACCTTACAGAAGATGTGCTATCGCTTTAAAGAAAAATGTCCCGAAACGGTACGACCATCTTCCAGCTCCAGACGGTACCAATAGTCTGTAGAAGGCAATGGCTCTCCATTAAATACCCCATTCCAACCTTGTTGATCTAGAGTAAGATCTGCCAGCAATTTTCCATACCGATCAAAAACATAAAGTTTTGAATCTTGATCCAGAACCTCTAAACCTTTAATGTTCCAAGTATCGTTGTAGCCATCATTATTAGGCGTGACAAATTGCGGAATTCCCAATGTAATCACCTCTAGGGTCTGTGTCCAACATCCATTGGAATCTCGCAACTGGATGGTTTGAATACCATTGCCGGTTTCCACACCACGAAAGGTATAGGTGTAGCTGCCATTAAATTCATTCATATCATACCATGAACCATCGCCCAGCATGACCTGATATGTAGTTTCTTGATCCATGGTGGCTTCTACCTCAACATTGATGACGTGATTGTTTAACACCGCAGTCAACTCTGCATTCGCTGTAGCTTGAATAGGATTCAGTACGGTGTCTACCGTGGCGGTAGCTTTGGCCGTGCAACCTGTCATTTTGTTGATGGCTTCAACGGTATAGACACCAGCTTCATTGACCTGCAACTGCGCCGTTGCATCTGTAAGCAGCTCTGTTCCTGATTCTGTTTCTACGGTCCAGATAAAATCATAATCTTCAATGGAAAGATTGGTTCTTATTACCGTAGATAAAAACTCGCCATTAGTTGTCTCACATAGAGAAACAGAGGTAGGGTCGATGATCAGTTCTGGTGCCTTAAAGAGTTCAAATGTCAAGATCGTTGTGCTGTAGCAACCAGTGTTGGGATTGGTTAATCGTGCATAGATCACGTTTTCGCCCGTAGTAATTTCCAGTGTATTGGAGATTGAATTCAGCGAATTATCAGCATCATTTTGATTTAAATGATAGGTAATATCGAGATCTTCAATTCCCATGGTCACCTGACCATCATAATCATTCAGGTTTATAAATTCTATGCCTATTCCATTCTCTGGATCATCGCACTGTGCTACATCAATAATAGATGGCGCGATAGGCGCTTCATTCACAACAATGGTAATGGAAGCCTTATCGCTGGTAACTGCTGCCCTACTAGATGGATCTGTAGCGGTAACTTGATAGGTGGTGCTTGTGAATGGCAACACTTCAATCTGCGGCGTTGTGGCAATTACATTGAGATTTCCATCTTGTCTCCATTCATAGACATAATTACTATCGCTTACAGGTGCAAATGGTTTGGCAGTTATGGTGACAACATCCATATCATTATCACAAATAACTGTTGTGGAAGCTTCTACTTCAACCTTAACATCACAAACGGTGAGATCCAAATCAAAGTTGCGTTCACTAAAACAGTTCGCCGAATTCACATCGTACACGTAAAAAGTAAGTGGATAGGTTAAAGCCTTGTCGATATGAATAGTTTCTCCCGAATTATACTTAGTACCATTACCACCAGATTCAGTATAGTAGGCTTCATTTCCAGATAGTTTTTCACCTTTGATTTCTGGAAAAACGTAGGTCTCACAAACAAGCACATCTGCCACAGGATCTAACATTGGTGTAGGCAATATATTTACGTCAAACGATACCTGATTTTTACAGCCATTGGTACTGGGCGCATCGTCATAGATATAATACGTCACCGGATAGGTTACTGCTGCATCAAAATTGATGATGTCACCAGCGCTGTATTTAATTCCGTTGCCATCCACTTGTGAATAGAAAGCTTCATTGCCAGACAAAGCAACTCCTGTAATCGCTGGAAATGTAAAGCTGTCGCAATAGTCTCCATCTGGAATATCATCGATAGCTCCAGAACTACCGTTGCCCGTTATCGTTACAATTGCTGCATCTCTAGTAACATTACCGTTAATATCAGTGACAGTGATTTCGACTGGGTTATCGCCGGTATCAGTACAAAAGAAGGTGTCTTTACTCAAGGAAATATCCTTGATACCGCAGTTGTCAAATGCTGGATCAACTAAAATGTCATCAGGAGCAATTTTTACTGAAGATGTGTTTTCTAACGACAACGAAATATTACGTACTGTAAATTGTGGAGCTTCCTGGTCCAGGACCGTAACGTTAAAACTACAGCTGGTTTCCACACCATTGTCGTCTATAGCCGTAAAGGTGACTGGCGTAGTGCCCACAGGAAAGAAACAACCCGATTCCAGACCTGCGGTTTGTTTGACCGATGTAGGTGTGAACCTAAAATTATCAATACTCGCATCAATGGTGCCTCCAGTTTCTTCCCACGTCATTGAGGTAATGTTTTGCCATTCTGGAGTATCAGGAAAGTCTACATCACCCGTTTGAGTTGGGACGAATTCTGTACCACAATCACCGGTCTTAAAAACCATGTTTGTAGAACATACATACACACGATTAGGTGTGAATGGCTCGCCACCATTGTACGTCCATGTATTCCCTGTAGATGGGTGAATCAATGCGCCTTGTCTATTATCACATGGAATAGGCCATGGAGCGTCGATATGATCGCGGTCAAATCCTTGCAGTCGCATTCCTTCTTCTTCGTAAACAGGCAGAGCTAAAGGATCACCTTGAAATCTCATAATAATTTGATCAGCGCTAGAAACTCCCGTGACAGTAGCATCTGGAAAATTTACGATAGCTCCACATTCTCCAGCATCAGCAGATACCACAATGTCTGAAGGACACGTAATGTTTGCTGTGGTTGTAGGTTTGGCAACCTCAATATATTTCGTAGCATTATTCCACAGGCCGTACTCAGGCTTGAGAATCAAGCCAAAGAATACAATCAAAGTGGTCGCTAAGAATACCGAATGTTTCAAGAAAGTCGAGTTGCCTATTTAGGATGAACGCTATAACGTCTCAAAAATAGGGCAAACGAATGAAAAACATCGATTAAAGGTTGAAATACGTACTTTTTATGTATTTCGTCGATAAAATGTAAAGCCTAAGATCAATTAGGTATTCAAAATCTGATTTGAAACTGAAATTAATTAACCGATGTTAATTTAATAATTTAAGACTTAATGAATCTCGCTTTCGCGAAAGCGAACTCATCCTACTCTATTCTACTTCCTTAAGAAGTTCTTGAATGGCACGATCCAATTGCTGATCTGTCCCATTTATGATGGTAGAGGGCATGTTTTTGACCTGTATCATAGGATTGGTTTGATTGTTTTCCATCCAGTCGCCATTGATGTCTTTTGCACTCACTGGAACAACGCCCCAACGAGAACCATCTGGCAAACGTTCCCAACCTGCAAAACTACAAGTCCCTGGTGTAGGCATACCTACCGTGGTTCCTATCTTCAAATCGCTATAACCTGCGGCAAAACAATGTCCATCGCTGTACTGAGCCTCATTGATCATTGCTAAAGTAGGCTTGGTCCATCGCGATGTAGGCTCGCCACCAACTACTTTTTGCTCTGTCGCATAGGTTATAAAGGGCTGACCCGTGAAGAATGCAGCAAGGTCTGCCACCAGGTCACCACCACCGTTAAATCTAGTATCGACGATGACACCATCGCGATCGTGATATTTACCCATCATCTTATCGTACACATCACGATACGGACCGTCGCTCATTCCAGGAATGTGAACGTATCCCAGTTTGCCGTTGCTTTTCTTTTCTACTTCTTTTTCATTGGTTTTTACCCATCGCTTGTACAGTAGGCTGCGTTCCTCACCTAGAGAAATGGGTTTTACCGTGATGACCAGATGATCCTTCTTGTTGGGATCCTTGATTTCCAAAAGTGTGAATTTACCAGTCTTTCGGTTCAAATATTTAGCAATATCTGTGTTGGATTGAATGTCCTGACCATCGATTTTTTGGATGATCATTCCAGGTTGGATATCAAACTTTGCTTTATCCAACGGTCCACCTGTCAACACCTCGGTAATCAAGATGCCATCATCTTGATGGTCATAATCCATAAAAATACCTAACGATGCCGTTTCATCTTCATTATCGATGGAGTAACTAGAACCTCTGGCGCCAGCATGAGACACGTTTAATTCCCCAAGCATTTCAGATAACATCTCAGCAAACTCTGTGCTATTACCTATGTATGGAAGGTGCTTTTCATATTCTGTTTTCATGAGATTCCAATCGATCCCGTGAAAATTGGAATGGTAAAAAATCTTATCAGTGCGCAACCACACGTGATCAAACATGGCCTGACGCTCTGCAACTGCATCATATTCCATCTCTCCAGAAATATCAACGCCTTCTTTCTTTTCCTTTTCTGGATCAATTTTAGAAATTTTTCCACTACTCAATAGAAATAGGTTTTCTCTATCTGCATCCCATTCCAGATTACCAGAAGATGCACCTAATTTCATCTTCATTTTAGTTTCCTGCGTGCGCAAGTCGGTCTCCCATAAGTCCAGTTTATCCTCAAACCTTGTGAGATAATACAGCTTGCTATTGTCTTTGGAAAGAACGGCATCGTTCAAGCTTGAAGAATGAATGGTGAACTTCTTCACTCGATCCTTCATCTCATCCCAATCAAAAGTCAAGTCTTTGACAGGCTCTTTTTCTTTTTTGTCCTTATCTTTTTTATCTTTCTTTTTATCGTCATTATCCTCATCTGACTTCTTCTCAGACATCTTTTTGATTTCCTTCATCAAGTCGTATTCTTCCTTACTTAGATTGAATTCGTCCCATGCGTCTTGAGTAAAAAACATGCTGTAAACATCACTTTGAGTAGAACCACTCGTGGCGTAAGATTTCAAACCGTCTCTGTTGGAAAACCACAACATTTGTTTGCCATCGTTGACCCAAACTGGATTGCTATCATAATAGCCACTTTCATTAAGGTTCACTCTTTTGGATCCATCTGCCGCCATAAGCAACACATCACTATTACTTAGGGAAAGACTCCAATCTACGAGCAACCATTTACTGTCAGGACTCCATCTAAAGTACTTGTCACCATCTCTCATGTGAAACAGTTCTTCTGGAGTTAAAAGAACCACCTCTTCACCAGTCTTGATGTCCTTCACCTTAAGAGTTTTACGGTCTTCTATAAAAGCGAGTTTCTTACCATCTGGAGAATATCTTGCTAGATAGTTATCCTTATCATTTTCAATGACTGGAGTTTCTTTCAATAAGGTGGCTGCAAAAAAGAAAGGTTCTTCCTTGCGCTCTATTTCCGTTTTGAAAATGCTCCATTTACCATCGCGCTCACTGCTGTAAACAACAGACTTGCCTTCTGGTCCCCAAGTCACGAATTGCTCTGCTTCTGGCGTGTTGGTCAATCTCTTGGTAAAAGATTCTTCGACTGAGGTTACAAAAACCTCACCTCTTGCGATAAAGGCGATTTCCTTCCCATTCGGTGAGACGGCCATTTCTTGAACACCACCATTAACTGATATGAATTTATCACTGTTATCAATAGCTTGAGTAGTGATATTAACAACCAATTTTTTAGGCTGCTCACCTTCTTTCATAGTGTACAGCTTACCATCGTAACCGAAGCTGAGAACACCATTTCCATAGCTCAAAAATCGTACGGGATGCGTTTCAAAATTGGTCAACTGGATGGACTTCGTTGGCTCGTTCAAATTCATTTTGAAAACGTTGAAACTGCCGCTTTGCTCACTTAAGTAATAAACCGTCTGATCGTTGGCACCATAAACGGGTTGTCTATCCTCACCATTGAAAGTGGTCAACATTTTGTGGCTTTTTGATGCGACGTCATAAGCCCATAAATCCCTAGCGATACTGGAAGTATGGTGCTTGCGCCAGTCATTCTCTCCACCTTTTTTATCTTGATAAAGGATGGTAGATCCATCGCTGTTCACGGCCAATTCTTCGGCTGGTATGGTAAATAATTGATCCACACGACCTCCAGCAACTGGCACAGAATAAACTTCTGGCTGTGAACCGGTTGGAAACTGTCTGTGTTGGGCTGTGTCCTGACGCAAACCGCCAAAGTAAATCTGCGATCCATCGGCACTAAAAGTATAGGGTTCCTCATCACTGGAATGGAAAGTCAAACGCGTCGCACCACCGCCATTAGCATCCATCACATACACATCAAAATTGCCATACCGATTAGATGCAAAGGCGATACGTTTACCATCTGCGCTCCATACCGCCATATAATCATGGGCTTGATGAAAGGTAAGTTGTTGAGCGTTCCTACCAGTAGAAGCCACTTTATATAGATCGCCTTTATAGGTAAATACAATTTGCGACCCATCTGGAGATATCGCACTGTGACGCAACCAGCCCGCATCATTTTGGGCTGTAGCAACAATGGAGAGAAAAAAAGAGGCTAGAAATACTATGCTTTTCATGTGATATTCTTTGAGCACAGCAAGATAATTCAAATATGAATATTGCCTATAAGCCGATTAGATTTTGAGCCGTAAGAAAATTAATGCAGTAGATGGTTGATTAATTCGCTTTCGCGAAAGCGAACAACCTTAAAACCCCACCAAAAAAAATACCGCGCTATTTCTAGTGCGGCATGGATTGTTAGACACTGGTCGCGATCGTGTCGCAACTATTTTGAAGGCTACTTTTTAGGAGCTTGCTTCATAGCCTTTCCTTTTGCAGGAGCTGGCTTGGCAGCCGATTTGCTTGCGCTTTTCGGTGCTGGTTTTGCTTTGTTTGCCATGATGATATGACTTTAAATTACAAGGTAAATTTGCAGATATGCCCACCATTTTCAATCGGTATTTTAGTTAAATATCGAGGTGGTTTTAGTTAATTTTTTGAAGGGTAAAGTAAGATTAGATAGCCTGTATTTCCAGTGATTTTAATCCAAATGCTCAATCAAAAGCGCCAGTAATTGCTCTGTATGATAAGGCTTTACAAGAATCGAATCGATACCATGGCTAAAAACGTCTCGCTCCAGATTCAAGTCGTCTGCTGCGGTTAAGGCAATGACCGGTGTCGTGATGCCCATTTTACGTATCTCAATGGTCGCGTTAATACCATTCATGACTGGCATGTTAATGTCCATAAGGATATAGTCATAGGTGTTTTCTTTGACCATATCTACCGCTTCCTGACCATTGTTAGCCGTCTCGTGCTGCATATGATATTGCTCCAAAACCTTTTGGGTCACCAGCTGGTTGATCTTATTGTCATCAACAATCAAAAGTTTTTTGTGGTCGAGTTTCTTGATGTCTTTTTCCTTAATGGTGGACTCCAGTTTCTGCTCAGATCCTATCTTGATAGGTAAAACAAAAGAAAAGGTCGTCCCTATTCCATAAGTGCTTTCCATTTGCAATTTACTGTTGAGTATCGTGAGCAACTTATTGACGATAGGCAGTCCAAGACCTGTTCCACCTTCTGTAATCGTTGATGGTACTTGTGTAAACTCTTCAAAAATCTCTTTCTGGTTTTCTTCTTCAATGCCGCGACCGGTATCTTCTACCGCAAACAATAATTCTAGTTGATCATTATCCTTTGACAATTGATCTACCCTTATCATGATGGAACCGTCTTGGGTGAATTTACTGGCATTACTCAACAAGTTCATGATCACTTGTGAGAGTTTGGTCTTATCACCATAAAGCACCTCTGGAATCTTAGGGTCCACTTTGAGCACCAACTCGTTATTATTCTTCTCATTTAAAAAATGGAAGGACTGCACGATACTGTTCATAAGCAAGGATAGATTGAAGTGCTCTTCCTGCAACTGGCGTCCTTTTTCTGATTCGTACTTGTTGATATTGAGAATGTCATTTACCAAAGACAGTAAATAATCTGCAGAGAATTTTAGAGAGTTGAATTCTTCATCGTACTCTTTCAACTTTTTATCTTTCAGGAAAACAGAGGATAAGCCTATAATTCCATAAAGCGGCGTGCGCAACTCATGACTAATGGTTGAAAGAAACTTGGTATTCTTGGTGGCTAGTTTTTCTGAAACTTCTTTGGCTTCCAGATACTGTGCATTCTTGATTTGTAAATCTGCTAGCAGTTTGTTTCGTTTTGATCGCGAATACAGAAGCGTAGCAATCAAAACCAAAAGCAAAATTCCCACTATTGCAAATACCCACAAGATAGCCTCGTCTTGATCAGCTTTTTGCTTCATCAATTTTGCGGTAAATTCTGACTTGAGCAATTCCTGCTGGTATCGGTCTGCCTTGTATTTTGAGTTGGCTAACTGTTGCTGTTTTATTTTCCCGTCTTCGTAACGCTGGGTAATCAACGAATCATACACCTTGCGCACCTCTATGAGCGCTTCGTATTGTTTGGTTTTCTCATAGGCTTCTATCAAGTTCTTGTAAGAATTGAGCCTGTAGTTTTCATCAATATCATCCCTATCATTGTTTAAGGCTTCTAGCGAACTCTCTATGGCCCGATAATAAAGCCCTTGTAGAAGGTAGATACTTCCTTGAATGCTTTGGGATGTTGGGACAAATTGGCCTTTAGAACCTGGTATTTCAGGATTTTCCAGAGCTGTAACCACATCATCCATATGCTGCTGTGCCTTGCCCGGTAATTTCTTTTTTACATATATCTCAGCGAGATTATGATGAATGATGACATAGTGCAAATCCTTTGTAGCTGCACCTTTTTGCAATTCTAAGGCTTTGGTATAATAGTCTATGGTTAAGTCATAATCCGTATCAAAGTAAGTGTTCCCAAGGTTGATGTAGGTATTGATAAGTTGGAAGGTATCCTTGCGTTGCACCGCTTCTTTTAGTGCTTCTTGATAAAGCGCATCTGCATTCTCTCGATCACCTAACTGAATAAATGAATTACCCAAAACTGCACGCAACCTAGTCTTGATTCGTTGCTCATCAATTTCTTCAGCATATTCAATAAGTGCAGGTGCTTTATCTAGAATTGCCACATAGTCGCTCTCAAAATATAGATTGAAGGTGAGTTGAAGAACAGAGTCCAGTTCCTTTGCAGTAAGGTTATAGGGTGGTGCAGGCAATCTAGGAACCAATGGCTCTGATTGAGCCAATAAATTCTTGCTGCTACACAAAAACACTAGGAAAACAAGAACTAACCTCATTAGGGATATGAATAATTCTATAATCTATCAAAACCGATTGCTGTTAACAAAACGCAATTCCATCGATAAAAGTACGAATGTAACGATATCTATGAACTAAAAGGTTCTATGAATGGTTAATAGGCCTTAAATTCAGGTTAAAAGAAACTCCAGTACGCAATTGTGAAAATTTATCAATCGCATCACTAGATAATTGTAATACACGTGGATAGCCACCAGTTGTTTGTGCATCTCGCATCAGGAATAAAAGATCGCCATCTGGCGTCAACTGCACTGTTCCGGGCATTACGGGCACCGTTCTAAGTTCTGGTAATTCAGTGGGCGTACCGGTTCGAACCTTGAAAGCCATGCGACTCCAGGATTTGTACACCTCAAGAGTTTGACTAAGCAACTGATTTTGGTTATTTTTTGACAATAAGTGAAATTCTGGACCTTCAAAAACATCGATTATAGTATTTTGATTTAGTTCGCTTTCGCGAAAGCGAGTATCCTCAAAAACCTCAAAGCAATTTTCATAAGGCACGATATCACCCTTTGAGAGCTTACCACTGGCCGTGATACCAGCATACATCGACCTACTGCCCAAGATCGGCTTGGTTTTCCAACCGCCAGAAATACCTAAATAGGCAAAATTATCGTGAGTGACGTGACCTATTTTGAGCACATCGCCACGTTCCACGGCAATAGCTCTATCTATAGAAATCGTCTTACCATTAAGCGTGGCGCCGTCAACATTTTGAGATATTGAGACATAGGTCTTGGTTTCAAAAGAGATCGTCGCGCCCATGAGGATCATTTCAAGAACCGCAGCTTCTTCGCTGTTGCCTAAAATGGTATTTGTCTTTTTGGCGAGTTGCATGTCCATTGCACCAGATTGTGGCACGCCAACATTTCTATAGTCTAACCTACCCAAATCCTGTATGCTGCAGTAAAATCCTGAATGTACAATGGTTGCCTTATTCACTATGAAACTCCTTTACATTCAACCGACCGTTCTTGATCCTATCATATTCCTGCTGGTTGATTCCATAAAATTTAACCTGATCACCTATACTCAGTAAATTGGGCTGTTCTCTATGCACATCAAAAAACTCCAACGGACTTTTCCCCAATACATACCAACCACCAGGTGACGTTTGTGGGTAGACACCGCATTGTCCTGCTGCAATGGCAACACTGCCAGGTGCGATGCTGGGATTGGGCGTTTTCCTGCGCGGGATTTGCAACTTTTCAGGCAAACCAGATAGGTATGGAAATCCAGGCAAAAAACCGATGAATTCTACCGTATAAATAGCTTGCTCATGCATTTTTACAATGCTTTCAAAAGTGAGCAAGGTGTGTTTGCTTATGGACAAAAGATCCTCGCTATCTCTATCATATAAAACGGGAATTTGCCATTTAGTGCCTTGAAAACCCTGAAGGTTTTCAAGATTGCTCGACATTGACTTAAGTTCTTCAAGTCGTTGTTGATATTGCCTAATTGGTTTTTTGAAAACCACCAAGATGCTAAAATATCCTTCATTGACAACAACTTGGTCACCATAGAACCGTTCTAACTCTAAGGCCATCATATGGCGTTCAAGCCACACCGAACCATCGCTAGTAGGCCAGCTTATCTCTATAGCGTTTTCGCTTACTTGATAATATTTAAGCTTTGTATTTGGCAACTTGAATTTGATTTTGATGCAGCTGTTTAACTAGGACCGGCAATTGCATGACAAGTTTGACATTATCACCATGAATGCAATACGTATCTGCGATTAGTTCCAGATGGGCACCATCTAATGTGGTGACTTGATTATGGTGGGCCATAGAGATCAATTGATGCAACGCTTGCTCTGTGGTCTCGTGAACGGCTTCCTGCTGTGATCTAGGTACCAAACTACCGTTTTTCAAATAAGCACGATCCACAAATGCCTCGGCAATAAAAGGTTGGCCAGCTTCTTTGCATTTGTCATGCAACAACGATTTGGGCAAGCTATAAATAGGCTTTTGGGGATAAAACTCTTGAAGCCATTCAACCGTCCATTGAGCAAAGGATTCCTCATGAGCTGTGGCGTGATACAGCGCTCCATGCATCTTGATATGATGCCATTTCATTTGTAAATCAGCCGCCGTGGTTGTGAAAAGCTGAAGTTGACGAGTTACGCTTTCGCGAAAGCGAGCTCTGGACCAGTCCAATTTTAAACGACCAAAATTTTCCCGATCCTCAAAAGATGGATGTGCACCAGCTCTGACATTAAATTTTTGCGCGAGTTGCAAACTTGATTTTATACTATCGGCATCACCAGCATGACCGCCGCAAGCGATGTTGCAGGAGGAAATGTGCGGCATGATGAGCTCGTCATTGCTCATGCCTTCGCCCAGATCACAATTGAGGTCAATGATCTTCATAAGATTCCAGCTACGCTTGCAATGGTTTTACCACCTAGAAACAAAGTGACCAGCACTACCGCGAGCGCCAAAATATTTAAAAAAATGTTGTTCTTGTAGGTACCCAAAATATTGGTGTTGACCAGCCACAGCAAAATGACTGCCATTATAGGAAGCAGCAGTCCATTGGCGACTTGGGCAAAAGTGATTACTTGTATGGGCTTAAACCCTATGGATGCAAAGAGAACTCCTGTTCCCAACACTAGCATCCAGACCATTCTAAAACGCCAGTTTCTCAAATCTCTATTCCATCCCAAACAACCTTGGACCACATAGGCTGCGGCGAGCGGTGCCGTGATGGCACTAGTAATACCGGCGGCGATGATCCCAATGGCAAAAATGGTTGTTGAAAATGTACCATAGACAGGTTCAAGTGATCTGGCTAAATCTGCCGGTGAATTGATCTCCTGACCTTGCAAACCTGATGCGCCAATGATGATCGCCATAGACACCAAGCCACCAAGAATGACCGATATAATCGTGTCCCAGCGAACGTACTTCAAATCGGTATGGTTGTTCCATTTTTCCTTTACCAGCGAGGCGTGTAAGAACAAATTATAGGGAACGACGGTCGTGCCTATCAAACCCAAAATGAGTAACAGTTGATCCTCTTGAAACGATGGCTTAAAAAGCCCTTCCAACACTGCTGAATAATCTGGCTTGATGGCGATCGCCACGGCGATAAATGATATTCCCATGAGCACAACCAAAGCAATTAATACACGTTCCAGCACTTTATAGTTTCCAACCATCAATAACGCAAAAGCACAGCATCCCACTAATAGCGGTTGATACCAAGCCGTACCCGAAAGCACTTCTAGGCCTATCACACCACCAGAAATATTTCCAGCCTCATAGGCCGCATTACCCACAAATATCGCACTGATCATTAATACGATCATACCAATTTTGATGTGTTTACTCGAGATCTGATGGCGTACGATATCTGATAATCCTTTGCCCGTAATAAGTCCCAATCTGGCTGCCATCTCTTGTAATATAATGGTCGCCAGCATGGACAACACCATTGCCCAAAGAAGCGTATAACCAAAGGATGCACCAGTAATAGTACAAATCGTGATGGTTCCTGGACCTATAAACGCTGCAGCAACTAATGTTGCAGGTCCTATATTTTTGAAGATCCGTTTCAATTTTTACCTGCTTTTTGCAAGGCATAGATGGCAAAACTTCCCAACCAGTGACCGCCTTCGTAATCGTCTGCAACAAGATTAGGCAACGTGTAGGTGATATGCTCATCTGCGATCTCAATAAGATTGTCGTATTGGTGATATTGATTTGCAAGACCATAAAGCACCCAAGCCCTGCTTAAGTTAAGCCCATCTATGTGAACCAACTTACCATCTGTTCTATCGCTTACCTCACCTAGTTCAAGATCTAGTTTTCCGTTTTCGATTCCCGGAAGAAACTGCGCCAGCCACTCATGAAAATCTGAGGCTGGAAGAACACGGCGCATAATGTCCACTTCTTCCAGACATGGAGATAAAAAATCATAACCACTAGGTTCCCAATTTATGGGACAGTTTTGATCATTGCTGTAGAACTCCATGGCTTTAGATTCAATAGCTTGCTTGAGAGCTTCATTTTTTGCATGAACCGCATAATCCCAAGCAAAGGCCATCCCAAATGCCGTATTGGAGTGCTCACCTACTCTGATAGCATAGTTGAGTTTAGGTAGATATTCTACATATCGCTGGGCAACAAGAACTGTCAATGGTTGTAGCGCTGCCGCCATTTGTTTTCCCTCAGAGGTGTTCCAGGTGTCTAGCTCCTGTTGCAGTTTAAGCAGCCACGCCCATCCATAGGTGCGTTCAAAGGTTTGGTTGTTTTCGGTATTGAGGTAATCTATTTCTACCGCTACATTTGCCGCAGTGATGTTGGAAGTGAGCTTTTGAAGGAGCTCGCTTGCATTATCCAACTCTGGAAACTGTTTGAGTAGCGCCACAGCACTCCAGTGTCCATGCACCGCGCTATGCCAGTCAAAACAGCCGTAAAATACCGGGTGCTGTACCGTTGGTCTTTTTTGATCTTCTGGCGCAGCCGTGACATGTCCCATTTTATTGGGATATTCCTGATCAACACAATGTAGTGGCAGTAATGCTAGATTATTAGCCTGTTCTAATGTGAGTTGCGGTGTTGGAATGCTATCGAGGTTAGTAGAGCTATCCGCTTCCTGAGTAGGAACCTCATTCTCTTTTTGCTGGCATCCAGCAAGAATTAATACAAATGCAAGTAGGAGTTGTTTCACGAGTTTGTTTGAAGGATTCCCGTAAATGTAAAGATTGATTTTTAAATACGGTGGTTGAGAGTTGTTTCGCTTTCGCGAAAGCGAACTTAAAAACACCCTATAAAAATACCGCCTATGGTTACATAGGCGGTTTACAAGTCGTGGCTGGTTAAAAGCTATTCTTGTTTATTCTTCTCCATAAACGGTTATACCATGTTCATGCATATCAAGACCATCTTCTTCTTGTTTTGCAGTAACACGCAAACCAATGGTCTTTTTAAGGATGAACAAAATGATAAATGTAGTCAACATGGCCCATCCTATATAGGAAAGTGAACCTAACGCCTGGATGCCCAAAAGTTTGAAACCACCGCCAGATATAAGACCACCTTCCAGTGCAAATACTCCAACAAGTACGGTTCCCAGGAAACCACAGGTTCCATGAACTGATATCGCTCCTACTGGATCGTCTATTCTTAGCTTCTTGTCCAGGAATTCTATGGAAACAACTACCATGATGCCACATATAAGACCTATACATAACGCACCGAAGGCATCTACAGCACCACAGCCAGCGGTAATTCCTACCAATCCTGCAAGACCACCATTAAGTGTCATTGAAATGTCTGGACGGCCGTAACGCACCCAAGTAAAAAACATGGCACTTATGGCACCTATGGCAGCTGCAACATTGGTATTGATAATTACACTACCTGCAGCAATGGTATCGTCGCCACCCCAAGCGAGTTGCGAACCACCATTAAATCCAAACCATCCCAACCAAAGGATAAATACACCCAATGCTCCATAAAGCATATTATGTCCTGGAATGACGTTTACCTTGCCATCTACATATTTCCCGATTCTAGGGCCAACCAATTTGGCCGCTACCAAAGCCGCACCACCACCAACAGCATGCACGACTGATGAACCTGCAAAATCAATGAAACCTAAAGTATTTAACCAGGCATCATCATCAAATGGCCAATACCAGCTTCCTGATATAGGATAAATGAAAGTGGTCAAAAGCGCAGAGAATATGAGATAAGTGGAGAACTTTGTTCTACCAGCAACTGCTCCAGAAACGATGGTTGCTGCCGTAGCACAAAACACGGTCTGGAAAAACAGGTTGTACCAGTCTGTAGCGTGGAAGAAGAAGTAACCCTGCTCTGCAGAACTTAATCTCATAAAGCCTCCAGCTACTACCTCATCACCGTACATAAATGCGTATCCTACACATAGAAACATTATGGATCCTATCGCTAGGTCCATGACGTTTTTCATAATGATGTTTCCTGCATTTTTGGCTCTGGTAAATCCTACTTCTACGAGCGTAAATCCAGCCTGCATAAAAAATACAAGGATGGCGCACAGCATGATCCACATGGCGCTCAAGTCACCATTGACACTTGCTATTGCCGCATCTAAACTTTCTTGTTGAATTTGATTCATATTTATAATCTTTAATGTGTTTAGTTATAATCTGTTTGTTGTCTATTTGAGTGTAGCAGCGCCTTTTTCACCAGTACGAATCCTATAGCTCTCCTCTACATGGGAAACAAAGATTTTCCCATCACCTACATCGCCAGTTTTTGCAGATGCTATAATCGCATTGATGGTTTTCTCTTCAAATTCATCAGTCACGACAATGGAAAGATATCTGCGCTGTATATCACTAGTGCTGTAAGAGACACCACGATAGACAGACCCTTTCTTTTCATTTCCCAATCCGGTAACATCCCAATAGGAGAAGAAATTCACATCAACTTCATGTAGGGCTTTCTTAACGGCAGAAAATTTTGACTTTCTGATAATTGCTTCGATTTTTTTCATGTTATTCAGTTTGATTTAAAATTTATAGATGGCCGCGATTAGGAAGGAAGAAAGGTTGTCTGAAAACATCCCGTCAGAATCAATGAACGGCTCATCATTAGACCACGTATCAAGACGTAGTTCTGGTTTTATAGTCAAGTTTTCAATGGAATAGCTACCGGTAAGTGTTAGATCGATCACGCTAGGATCATCTGTACCGCCATGTAAAGAGAAGTACTCACCTCTCAATCCTAAATCAAAGCTATCTGATAAAGAAACTTGTGGGTAGAGTGCAGCACCGTAGAAACCAGCGTCATCATTAGTTTGATAAGCAGCATTGATTCCTAGAAAAAAGCTGTCTGAAACATCAAAACCACCGGTGTAGTCTATTTCAAATCCTAAAACAACTCCAGAGTCATAGTAAAGATTTAGATATTGACCTTTGTAACCTAATTGACCGCCTAGTGCATAATCTCCAGTCAAGTTATCATTGACATCTGTCGGATTCATAACCGCGATCATCGCGCTAAAATCTTCAGAAAGCGCAAAGTCTGCCTTTACACCTACATGGGAAAATGGTCCACTCGCAAACAGGTAAGAAGTACTGTAGTTAAAATTTCCTACTGGTGAGATAACCTCGTATCCCAAAAAAGTATTGAATCTACCCAATGTTAGAGTTGTAGATTCTGAAACATTCCAGTATGCGTATAGCTGATTTACATTAGGTAAGGTAGTAGCTTCATCTGCTCTAGGTCCAAAAACTAAATCTGCCACCGCTCCTACTTTACCATTAGAACTTTCATAGCCAGCAATAATATTTGCCATACCTACCGCAAAACCCGTTTGTCCTGCAAAAGATGCTACGCCTTGCGGTGTGTCATCACTAGCATTAAGTTGTGTACGGTAATAGGCATCAACGCTACCTTCAAAAGTGAATTTCTTGGTTTCTTCAGTTTCATCTTGTGCAAAAACACTGAAAGTTGATAACACAAATACGAAGAGTAGTAATTTTTTCATAATAAAAATGATTTGGTTGTTATGGGGATAAAACTATATTTTAAACCAATTAACCCCAATATTTTAGGGGTCAAATACATCATTTTTATCGTTATCGCAATTAAGACCCTCAAAATTATAGGGTACTCATTTAAAAGGTTGTGTTTTTATATTAACAATAATTTCACGTTTGAATTTTAGTAAGAATTTTTGCTAAAACCCAGAAAAAAACATGCAAATCATCTTGATAACATGTTAAAAAGTAGGAGAAAACGTCAGGTGAGCTACGAATAAACATTTTGTTATGAAAAAAAAGCTTTCCTAGTTTCAGTTTCAAATTATCATGAAAAAGTTCTTGGGAGGAAGCAAAATGGAAAAACCATATCCTTATACAATAGAACTATCGACTTTAGAGAAATGAGCAGTTGACCGCTATTCTCTAAAGTCAATCAGATAAAAAAGTTGATGATTCTAGCTGATTGGGCTAAAATGGAAAAAGTAATTTATTCCTCTTCCGTTTCTGCCATAGCGATTTCCGCCTGGCGGCGTTCTTCCTCTCTGGCCACCGCGCGTTCGTGCTCTAGATGCGCATAAAAATCCTTTTTACGTTGGTAGAGACTCTTGATGCCATCTGCCTTACCATATATGGTAACTACATCACCAGCCTGCAATTTAAAAGGACCTGAAGGTGACCCGTAATAATTGTCACCTTTACGGTAAACACCCAGGATAGTGATTCCTTCCTCACGCAAATTCAACTCTTGGAGAGTGCGGTTACACATCCACCCATCACTATCCACATTTGCCTCGCTAATCTTATAATCATTCTTAAGATGTAGCACCGCTTCAAAATCCTGCACTTGTAGGTCAGTATAACGTCGCAGCATGGAACTTATCATTTTGGACAATCCTCGATCTACCCATTTGCTGCGTATGGCAAACCATAAACCCGTCAATCCTACCACGATAATAAGTAAACCATATAACCTAGAGGCCGTAGTTTCAGGTAGCACAAAGGTTAGAATCAAAGAGGACATTACCGTGACAATACCTGCATTACCTATAAGCATCAGATTATAAACAATCTTACGTCTTACAGGATGATTCATAATCAGTTCTGTTTCCTTGGTACTTAATCCAGCACCGGTATAGGCAGACCTGGCCTGGAACTTGGCACTTTCTGCAGATAGCCCTGTATGGACCAGAGCAATGGACGCAATCTTGGTAATGAGAGCAGATAGGGTAACAATAAGAAATAAGGAAATCGCAGCAATCATTGGAAAAGAATCTTGATGCAAATCTATCCATATTTCTCAGATCACGATGTTATAGTTTAGTTAGCTAGTAATAAAGTGTGATATGGAGTTCGCTTTCGCGAAAGCGAAACAAATCCATCCATCCTACCTGCAACCACCATTTTAGCATTAACAGATCTAGCTTGAAGAAGCTGTCTTTTCAAATAGGAATATGACAAGGATGATGGTGTATAAATCTTGATTTAATAATCTGACAAGTAGCATTTTCCCGATCTGACAAAAGTGTTCCTTCCATTTTTTAAATTGTTACGGTTACTTTATATTAGGATATATTTAAGAGTTTTAGATACTCAAAAGCAAGGTTTATGTTGAAGCAACAAGGTTTATATTATCCAGAATACGAGCACGACAATTGTGGTGCTGGGTTTATTTGTAGTCTTAAAGGAGAAAAGTCTAATGACATCATTCACAAGGCATTACAGATTCTAGAAAAACTAGAACATCGCGGTGCCGTGAGTGCAGATGGTCGTACCGGTGATGGTGCAGGTATTTTGATAGATATACCCCACGAGTTTTTTCTAAAAAATGTGGATTTCAAGTTGCCTAAGGCTGGTAATTATGCCGTGAGCAATGTCTTTTTGCCCAAAAAGTCCAACCAGCGTCAATACTGTTTAAACACGCTAGAAAACCATTTGAATATAATGGGTCTCAATATCTTAGGATGGCGTGACGTTCCTGTGGACGCCAATCATTTGGGTAAGATCGCAACGACTACAGAACCTTTTATCAAACAGATTTTCATAGGAAAATCAGACGATAAACAATCTGACTTTGAATTTACCAGAAAGCTCTTTATCGCTCGTAAAAAAGCAGAACACGAGATCTATTCCTCTAAAATTTCAGAAAGCGGTAAGTTTTATCTGCCTAGTCTTTCTACTAAGATTATAATCTACAAAGGTTTGTTGATGCCAGGTGACATCAAAGGCTATTACAAGGACCTGAACGATCCATCGTTTGTAACCAGATTAGCCTTAGTACACCAGCGTTTTTCTACCAATACGTTCCCAACTTGGGATCTGGCACAGCCTTTTAGGTATATGTGTCACAATGGTGAAATTAATACATTAAGAGGTAATGTCTCCAGAATGTTTTCCAGACAGGAGTTGATGGAGAGCAAAGCCTTTGGCGATGATATAAAAGAAATCCTGCCTATAGTGTTGCCTGGTAAATCAGATAGCGCATCCATGGACATGGTGGTAGAATTATTGCTCATGACCGGTAGATCACTTCCTGAAGTAATGATGATGCTGGTTCCAGAAGCTTGGGAGAAAAACCCATATATGCCAGATGAGAAACGAGCGTTCTATGAATTCAATTCGTGTTTGATGGAGCCTTGGGATGGTCCAGCCTCCATTCCATTTACTGACGGGACTTACATAGGTGCCGTACTGGATAGAAATGGTTTACGCCCATCTAGATATAGCGTGACTAAGGATGGTTATGTGATCATGTCCTCAGAAACTGGCGTGGTAGAAATCGAGCCTAGCAACCTACAATTTCACGGTAGATTGGAGCCTGGGAAAATGTTCTTGGTAAACATGAAAGAAGGTCGCATCGTCAACGATGATGAAATCAAAAATGCCGTAGCGGCTAAACATCCGTACCGCAAATGGCTTAATGAAAACCTCGTTCACTTAAAGGATATACCTTATAACGATTGCCCGGTTTTTCTTAATGAGGAGACCTTGGAAAAACGCAAAGTGGTTTTTGGTTACACACAGGAAGATGTGGACACCATCATATTGCCTATGGCCAAAAACAGCAAGGAGCCCATTGGTTCCATGGGTAGCGATACTCCTATTGCCGTGCTTTCACAGCGATCACAACTCATCTATAATTATTTCAAGCAGCTGTTCGCACAGGTGACAAATCCGCCGTTGGATGGTATAAGAGAGCAACTCATTACAGACATAAGTTTGACCTTAGGGAAGGACGCTAACATCTTTGAAATTAGTGAAGCACACTGTAAAAAATTAAAGATTCAGAATCCCGTAATTTCTAAGCAGGATCTGGACAAAATAAAAAGTTACCAAAATCCAGATATCAAGATCACCGAGATCCCAATGTTGTACGACATCAAACGTGGCCACAATGGATTGGAAGATGCCCTTGAAGAGATGTTGCAGACCGCTTCCGCGAAAGCGAAAAAAGGATACAACATTATCATTTTATCAGACCGTAATACAAGCAAAGAACTTGCACCTATTCCTGCCCTACTTGCTTGTTCCCATATCAACAGTGGATTACAACGATTGGGGCTTAGGTCAAAGATTAGCATCATCATCGAATCTGCAGAACCTCGAGAAGTACACCATTTTGCATTATTGTTTGGTTATGGTGCGAGCGCTGTCAATCCTTATATGGTCAATGAAATTATTGAAGAGCAGCTTGAGGAATTGAACGATACTTCCATCACACCTCTTGAAGCAATAGAAAATTACAATAAAGCCGTTGGTAAAGGAATCTTGAAGGTGATGAACAAGATTGGGATATCCACTCTCAATTCTTATCGTGGTGCGCAATTGTTTGAATGTATAGGTATTAACACTGAGGTTGTGAATGCCTATTTCCCTAAAACCACCACGAGAATTCAAGGTGTAGGATTGCACCAGCTGGAAAAGGAGATCAACAAACGCTATAAACAAGCTTATGAGCGTCAAGAAATCGATGGAAGTCTAGACCTAGAAATGGGCGGTGAGTATCGCTGGAGACGTAATGGCGAGCACCACATGTTCAATCCTTTGTCCGTGGCTAAACTGCAGGAAGCCGTTCGTACGAACAAGGCAACTACCTACAAGGAATATTCTGAAATTATCAACGATCAATCCAGACGATTGATGACGATACGTGGTCTTTTTGAATTTACAAATTTTGATCCCATACCATTAGAAGAAGTAGAGCCTTGGACCAATATTGTGAAGCGATTCAAAACAGGCGCGATGTCCTACGGATCTATTAGTGCAGAGGCTCATGAAAATCTAGCCGTAGCCATGAACCGTATAGGTGGTAAAAGCAACAGCGGTGAAGGCGGTGAAGATGAATCACGCTTCTATAAAGATGCCACTGGTGACTGGAAAAACAGTGCGATCAAGCAAGTGGCTTCTGGTAGATTTGGAGTAACCTCTAACTACTTAACCAATGCCTCAGAGATTCAAATCAAAATGGCGCAAGGTGCAAAACCTGGAGAAGGTGGCCAGTTGCCTGGACCTAAAGTAAATCCACAAATTGCCAAAACTAGGAATTCAACACCTTACGTTGGTTTGATATCTCCACCACCACACCACGATATTTACTCGATTGAGGACTTATCCCAATTGATTTACGATTTGAAATCGGCTAACCGTGAAGCTCGTATTAATGTGAAGTTGGTAAGCGAGGTTGGTGTCGGAACTGTTGCAGCTGGTGTGGCAAAAGCTAAGGCCGATGTGGTTTTGATCTCTGGTTTTGATGGTGGTACTGGTGCATCGCCGCTTACGTCACTCAAACACTGTGGTTTGCCTTGGGAACTCGGACTAGCTGAAGCTCAACAGACTCTAGCCATGAATGATTTACGCAACCGCATCGTTGTAGAATGTGATGGTCAAATGAAAACTGGACGTGACGTTGCCGTCGCATGTTTGCTGGGCGCCGAAGAGTTTGGGTTTGCTACCGCACCGCTGGTAGCTTCGGGCTGTATCATGATGCGCGTTTGTCACTTGAACACTTGTCCTGTTGGTATCGCCACACAGAATCCAGAATTACGCAAAAAATTCAAAGGAAAACCAGAGCACGTGGTGAACTACATGTATTTCATTGCACAGGAATTGCGTGAGATTATGGCTCAACTAGGATTTAGAACAGTAGATGAAATGGTGGGTCAGGTAGGAAAGCTAGATCGAAACAAAGCTATAGATTTTTATAAAACCCGTGGTATAGACCTCTCACCTATTCTGCACAAAATTGATGTTCCAGCTGGAACTAAACTTTACAATACAGAAAAGCAGGATCACCAGATGGAGGATGCGTTGGATTTAGAAATCATAAGTAAAGCGCACCCAGCATTGTTTAGAAAAGAGAAAACCATTTTAGATTTTAAGATAACGAATGAAGACCGTGCGGTTGGAGCAATCCTTAGCAACGAGATCTCTAAGATCTACGGCTCTCAAGGATTACCAGAAAACACCTTGAAAATCAATTTTTCAGGATCTGCAGGACAAAGTTTTGGAGCATTTGCGACGCATGGCCTTACCTTATCAGTTACTGGAAACACAAATGATTATATAGGTAAAGGATTGTCAGGTGCAAAACTGATTGTGAAGGTACATGAGGAAGCTACCATCAAGCCAGAAGAAAATGTCATTATTGGAAATGTGGCCTTATATGGCGCGACAGCTGGTGAAGCCTACATCAATGGTAAGGCCGGCGAGCGATTCTGTGTACGTAATTCGGGTGCTACAGCGGTTGTGGAAGGAATTGGTGATCATGGTTGTGAATACATGACTGGTGGTGTTGCCGTTGTTCTGGGACCTGTTGGTCGAAACTTTGGAGCAGGAATGAGTGGCGGTATTGCTTTCATATATGATAAAGAAAAAACCTTTGAGCGTCAAGTGAATGCCGAAGGATTAAATATCGATCCAGTAACTGATGCTGAAGACATCAATAAGTTAAGGGACTTGATAGAACAGCATTACAATGCTACATTCAGTCCGCTAGCTCAACGATTACTTGAAAACTGGAAGCAGGAACTACCACATTTCCTTAAAGTATTGCCAGAAGAATATCGACAAGCCTTGCTGAGATTGGAAGAAGAAAATTTAATAACTACGTAGAAGGAGAACATGGGAAAGATCACAGGATTTTTAGAGTACGAACGTATTGATGAGCCAGCGGTGCAGCCGGATGAGCGTGTCAAAAATTACAAGGAATTTAAAATACCACTTGAAGAAGAAAAATTAAAGAGCCAAGGAGCTCGCTGTATGGATTGTGGGATACCATTTTGCCATAGTGGTTGCCCCTTAGGAAACCTCATTCCAGATTTTAACGATGCCGTATATAAGGGTAAATGGAAAGAGGCATCGCGCATATTACATTCCACAAACAATTTTCCAGAATTTACGGGACGACTTTGCCCTGCACCTTGTGAGGAAGCTTGCGTATTAGGTATCAATGAAGACCCTGTAAGTATTGAAAATATTGAGAAAAATATTGTTGAAACAGCCTTTAAGGAAGGTTGGATTGAAGCCCATCCACCAAAAAATAGAACTGACAAAAAAGTGGCTGTCATAGGTTCTGGTCCTGCAGGACTTGCTGCCGCACAGCAATTGAATCGTGCTGGACACGATGTCACCGTTTATGAGCGTGATGCTAAAGTGGGTGGTCTATTGAGGTACGGTATTCCAGATTTTAAAATGGAGAAGCACGTGATCGACAGACGTATTGCGGTGATGAAGGATGAAGGCATCAAGTTTAAAGTCAATGCGCATGTTGGTGACAACGTTAGTGTAGAAACTTTAAAAGCAGATTACGACTCCATCGTTCTTTGTGGTGGAGCCACAGTAAGAAGAAATATTCCCATTCCTGGTAGCCATCTTAAAGGTGTGGTTCAGGCTATGGACTTCTTAAAAGCTAATAACCAATATGTGGACAATTTGTGCGACTTTGAAGGCATCATTCAAGCGACAGGTAAAAATGTCATCGTTATAGGTGGTGGTGATACCGGATCTGATTGTATAGGTACCAGTAACCGCCATGGTGCTAAAAGCGTGACCAACTTTGAAATTCTAGACAAGCCTACTGAAGGTCGCCCTGCAAACCAACCTTGGCCCTATTGGCCCATGCGCCTGCGCACCTCTTCTTCTCATAAAGAAGGTGTAGAACGTGTTTTTAGTGTTTCTACCAAAGAATTTATAGGTAACAAAGATGGAGAGCTTACGGGATTAAAAACCGTTGAGGTCGAATGGATTTTCAAAGATGGTGAACGACCTGAATTGAAAGAATTGCCTGGAACCGAAAAACTATGGGATTGTGATCTTGCTTTATTGGCTTTAGGTTTCACTGGCTCAGAAAAAACTCTGGCAGATCAATTTGGTCTCGAGATGGATTTTAGAACCAACATCAAGGCTACCGTCAAAGATTATGCGACTAACGTTCCTGGAATATTTACCGCTGGAGATATGCGTAGAGGTCAATCATTGATCGTATGGGCCATTTCTGAAGGCCGTCAGGCAGCACATCACGTAGATAAGTATTTGATGGGAAGTTCTAGCTTACCGCTTAAAGATGACAACGATTTACCACGCGTTTAGACTAGAGCAAAAACGTGAGTTTTGATTTCTTAGAATTTTTATAATGGCGATCACACGTATTTAAATTTGATGCATATTTGATTCTTAATTCAACAGGTTTCGATGTACATCGCAATTATTATCGTTTTTGTTTTAGGCTATTTGGGAATTGCCATGGAGCATTCCCTTAAAATTGATAAAGCCGCCATTGCACTGCTTACAGGCACCCTTTGTTGGGTGCTTTTCGTTTATGGGGCAGATTCCCTGATCCCTCAAATAGAAGCTTCAGAATCTACCAGCTGGATTGATGAGCAACTTAAAGAGCACCTGGGAGAAATAGGTGAAATACTTTTCTTCCTGATGGGTGCGATGACTATTGTAGAGATCATCGATGCTCATGAAGGTTTCTCTATTATTACAGATAGAATCACAACCACGCACAGGGTGAAGCTATTGTGGATATTGGGAATACTAACTTTTTTCCTTTCGGCAGCGTTGGACAATTTGACAACAGCCATTGTCATGGCCGCCTTGCTGCGCAAAATGATCAAAGACAAAAAAGATCTTTGGATGTTTGCTGGAATACTCATCATCGCCGCTAATGCTGGTGGCGCCTGGTCACCTATTGGTGATGTCACCACGATCATGTTATGGATAGGTGGTCAAGTAACAGCTTCTAACATCATAACCCAAATCTTTATACCTAGTATGGTTTGTTTGCTGGTTCCATTATTGATCATGTCCTTTAGATTTAAGGGGAACATTGAATCTGCTCACAAAACCTCTCATGAGGTCGTGCCAGTGACCAATTATGAAAAGAAAGTGGTTTTCTTCGTTGGAATAGGCGTTCTCTTATTTGTTCCGGTTTTTAAAAGTCTAACGGGACTACCACCGTTTTTGGGAATATTATTCGGTTTAGGGATTGTGTGGATTCTAACGGAGCTTATTCATAAATCCAAAGCAGCAAAACACAAACATTCTCTAACCATTGCTGGTGTCTTGCGCAGGATCGATACGCCTAGCATCCTGTTTTTCCTAGGGATTTTGATCGCGGTAGGCAGTTTACAGTCTGCTGGGCATCTGGTAGATCTGGCAACGGTTCTGGATGAGAATTTCAACAATATCTATGCGGTGAACGCAGCTATAGGCGTGCTGTCCTCTATTGTGGATAACGTCCCATTAGTAGCCGCAGCCATGGGAATGTATTCTCTGGAGACCTATCCTGTGGACAACACCTTTTGGGAACTTCTTGCCTATTGTGCCGGTACCGGTGGCAGTATTTTGATTATAGGATCTGCGGCTGGCGTGGCGATTATGGGAATTCTTAAGATCGATTTTATGTGGTATCTCAAGAACATTAGTTTACTAGCGTTAGTTGGTTATATCGCTGGTATTCTTGCTTTTATGCTTTTGAATTAGAGAGAAGCTGGAGTAGGTTTTCGCTTTCGCGAAAGCGAACTCCTAACAATTTCAAGATTTACATCGATCTAAGTCGTTTTAGAGTTTTTGGGATGATGGACCTCGATCTCGACCACTTCCTCGCGATATTTTAGGGCTTTGCTGTTGGGGAAAATGCCTTGATCGTAGCGCTGCGCATAGATTTTGACAAACTCTGCGCCAAAGAAAAGTATAAGCGCACTATAGGAGACCCAAAGCAATAGCAGGACGATAATACCTGCGGCTCCATATGCACTTGCTGGTGAGGAATTGGTAAAATAAAGCTCCAACATGAATTTACCCAGCTCAAAAAGCAAACCTGTGATAATGGCTCCAGGCCAGATCATCTTCCACTTGACATTGGCATCTGGCAGGTATCTAAACATCAACCCAAAAAGCACAGAAATGATACCCAGCGCAATAAAAAAGTTGAGTATGTAGGCGACATACACGAGGTAATCTGCAAAGTTGTCCTGGATCACATCCTGCAGCACACCTATCATCGCAGAGAGTATAAAACTTATCAAAATGAGGAATCCCACGACGAGTATGAAACCAAAACTTTTCGCACGGTCCGTCAGGATCTTCCACCATGGCGTTTTAGGATTGATTTTAAGTCTCCAGATCTTGTTGAGTGAGATTTGTAATTGATAAAAAAGACCTGTGGCACCAAAAAGTAAGGTCGCTAGACCAACAAGTGAGGCGACCAGTCCATTATCCTTTTCCGTTGCCTTGAGCATCTCGTTGATATATTCTGCCGCGTCCCAACCTATAAGTGCAGAAAGGTTACTGGTCAATCTACCGGTAGCAATATCTTGATCCCAGATCAAACCTACCAGACTGATTAATATGATAAGCAATCCCGGCAAGGAAAGAATGGCATAATAAGCGATACTGGCAGAAAGTTGCCACACATCATCTTGATTCCATTGTTTGGCACTTTCCCAAAGTAATTTAGGCAAATGCTTAAAGGAGAATTTTTCTTCTGAAACGGTCTCGGTATTCATGTGGGCTAAGAAAATGAAAACCTAAAGATTGACCACCACAATTGAATCAATATTAACGATAGAAGGTCGTTTGTTAGGTGTCTAACTCACGTGCTACTCTTGGTCACGAAATAGTTCAGGCTTGATGCCGTCCTTTATTCTTGCAGCCAGAATGGCTTCTTCCAGGTTTTGATACTTGATAATAGGCTTATTGAGAAACATGCGTTCAAAATCAAGATTGGTTTTACCGCTCTGTCCATAAAGAATTACAGAGTAACTTTTAAATAGATCAATGCGCGGTTTCAATTCTTTGAGCTCAACGGGTTTCAAGGAGTAAGCTTCCGTACGATTGGAGACATAATGAATGTTGCTTAGATCTTTGTATTGATCTTCAATGGCATCCAAAATGGGCGACATCACCGTTTTTCCAAGAATCGTATGCTGCATGATTTCTACAATAGCGATATTGTCAATGAAGTAAATGCTAGCAGAATCAGTGTGGCGTTCGTTTGCTATCTTTAGACCTGACTGTGGTGTTTTCATAGGGCAATTTGTGCGAAATAATATCACTTGAAACCATGGTCTTACGGCACAGATTTCAACAATGCAATTTCAAATTTTAGGGCGCACAAATATATAATTAATTAACAAATGTGAAGGTTTAAGTGTGCTAAATTTTAGACTTTAAACCTTTAATGGAAAAAGAAGTTCTTTTATGAAGTCATTACAGCCATCATCCTTTTCAAACGAACTCACAGCAGACCCGTCTAGGGTTTTAGAACCTAGAAAAGTTTCTCAATCGCACTATAGCCTTGTCGATTGCCAGCAATTCAAAAATCCTGAATTGATTCATGTGAGCAAAGAATTGTCTCAGGAATTAGGTTACAATAAAAGCGATCTGGAAACCGAAGAATTTAAGAATTTGGTGGTTGGTAAAGGCGACTACCATGACAAGTCCTTTGCCATGAATTATGGTGGTCATCAATTTGGGAATTGGGCTGGACAATTGGGTGACGGTAGAGCCATCAACATAGGCGAGATAGAAAATGACCAAAAGATCTGGCAACTGCAGCTCAAAGGCGCTGGACCTACACCTTATTCCAGGCGTGGTGATGGTTATGCCGTCCTTAGATCCAGCATACGTGAGCATTTGTGTAGCGAGGCCATGCATTATCTGGGTATTCCTACCACGAGATCCCTTTCTCTTGCCGTTACCGGCGAGCAGGTATATAGAGACATGTTTTATGATGGCAATGCCGCCTATGAGAAAGGTGCAGTAGTCTGTCGTGTGGCTCCATCATTTATACGTTTTGGAAATTTTCAGATTTTTGCTGCAAATGGTGAGATCAAGGAACTGCAGCAGCTGGTGGATTATACGATCCGTCATCACTTCCCTCATATTGATGCTAAAGATCCCGATAAATACATCACATTTTTTCAGGAAGTTGCTACATCCACATTGACCACCATCATGCACTGGCAACGCGTTGGTTTTGTGCATGGCGTCATGAATACGGACAATCTATCCATTCTGGGATTGACAATTGATTATGGGCCATACGGCTGGCTGGATGATTATGATCCCAACTGGACGCCCAACACTACAGATAATCAGCATAAACGCTATCGATATGGCGCACAGCCAGAAATCGGTCTCTGGAATCTATGGCAGTTGGCTAATGCCTTATTTCCGCTTATTGAGGATGCAAAAGCGCTGGAGCGTGTGCTGGATTCCTATAAAGTGTCTTATCCTATTCAACGTAGGCAAATGATGCAGGCAAAGCTTGGTTTGCAAACCTATGAGCCACAGGATGAGAGCCTTTTTGAGGAATTATTGGAACTGCTCGTGGCACACGAGACTGACATGACCCTTTTCTATAGAGAACTCATCACAGTAGATCATACTACAAACGCTGACGGCGCCTGGCAAACCATTTCCAAAAGCTATTACGACATTGAGGATATGCCTGCACCTATCCAAAACCGTTGGATGGACTGGTTGAATTTATATGTAAAACGCCTTGAAAAAGAGTCCGCTTTCGCGAAAGCGAGAACAAAACAAATGCAGCAAACGAATCCTAAGTATGTGCTGCGCAACTACATCGCGCAAATGGTCATCGATCAAGCCGAAGCTGGGAATTATAAAATGTTGAATAAAGTTAATGAGATGCTCAAAAACCCTTATGACGACCAGCCATCAATGGATCACTGGTATGTGAAACGACCCGATTGGGCAAGAAAAAAACCAGGATCATCGCAATTGAGTTGCAGTAGTTAGCAGACTGTAACTGTTCTTTTTATTAAAATTTACATCTATTGAAGGTCATTTTATAATATGATTTTTAATGCATACATTTGGTTTTGCAGATTGGTTAACCAGTTTGTCATGACACAAATTTATGAGATCCTACCTTTCTCCTAGCCTTATTCTATTTCTAATTCTTTGTTTTCCATCCTGCGAATCTGTTACAGATTCACCAGTGGTGCATAATATGGAAGAATTTGAGAAAAGGCCGTCTACCGTCAAGCCTGGTGTTATACAGCGTAAATCAACTACCAAAGAAGCCGTTTTTGCCATGGCGATTGAAGCTCACGGCAGTTATGATCCCGTATCAAAATTGAGCAGTGGTGCTTATGGCAGATTAAGCAACCTAGAGGTCGTGTCCAGCAATGAGGATTATGTCGGTTTGATAATAACCACTAAAAAAAAAGGTATCTAGCAAATGCTCATCGTGACATTGAGAGATCATGAAAAGGACACCGATCACGATATGACAGTTAATAACAAAAATTATAAATGGACCGGACCCTATTGGTATGGTCAAATCAATTCATATGAAGATGAAATCATTCGGAACAAGTAAAGAGTTTCTTTTTGACGCAGATCAAGAATGGGAAACCGTAGGTGAAGGCGTGAAACGCAAAATAATGGGTTATGACGACAAGATCATGCTTGTAAAAGTGCACTTTGAAAAAGGCGGTGTAGGTGCGATGCACCAGCATCATCATTCTCAAGTGACCTATGTCGAGAGTGGCGCTTTTGAAATGACCATAGATGGCGAGACTAAAAAATTGAAAACTGGCGACAGTTTTTACATTCCAACTAACGTCATGCACGGCGCTTTATGCCTTGAGGCTGGTATGTTGATCGATGTATTCTCGCCAATACGAGAAGATTTTATGTAATAAAACCAATATTGTGAGAGTAGACAAATTCATAATCAATGAGAAGGCCAGCATCCAGAAATTGATCATTGCAGATATCAAGCAATTGATCAACAATAAAAATCTGGAGCCTGGAGATAAATTGCCGTCTGAAAGAGTACTTGCAGACAAGTTTCGGGTACCCAGAAATATTGTTAGGGAAGCCATTCAAAAATTGGAATTCTATGGACTTGTCTATAGCGTCCCTCAAAGCGGAACCTTTGTAGCAAACATAGGCGTGACCGCGATGAATGGAATGATAGATGATATCATGGACCTGGAAACACCTGATTTCAAATCGCTGGTGGAAACCAGAATTCTGTTGGAGCTTAAAACGGTCTGTCTTGCAGCTAAAAATAGATCGCAGGAAGAATTGAAGAACATCAAAGCAGCGATGGAAGCCTATCAAGAAAAGGTACTCAATGGTGAGAGCGCCGTACAGGAAGACCTGCTTTTCCATCTGGCCATTGCGAGAGCTAGTGGGAACACGACCTTGAGAACCTTGATGTTATTCATAACTCCAGGAATCATTACAAACTTTGAGAAACACCACTTTTGCGGCAAAGACCAGGCGATCAAAGATATAAGCCAGCATGAAGCGATTTATAAGACCATCAAAGAACAAGATGCGGTTGCGGCAAATGCAATGATGAAAACACACTTTTTAGAGCTTTATAAATACTGCAACCAGAACGAAAATAACCAAAACTAAAAATTAGAACTTTAAAGAATCAAACAGAAAAATAGCCGTCATAACCGGAGCTACTGGCGGTATAGGATTTGCCATAGCAAAAAGGTTAGGTAATTATGGTTATACTGTAGTATTGAACGGTATCGATGATCAAGCTCGAGCAGATCGCGTGTCTGAATTAAAAGCTGAATGAATTACAGCAGAGTATGTAGGCTTTGACGTTACTAAAGATGAACTTGTAACGGACCACATTAAAAAATAGGTGAGAAATACGGTAAGATAGATGTGCTGGTCAACAATGCTGGTGGTCTAGGTGGCCGTTCAAGATTTGAAGAAATGACAACGGAATTCTATCGGTCTGTGATGGCTTTGAATCTGGACTCTGTTTTTTTGCCTCTAGAGCTGCGATTCCGTTTCTTAAAAAGGCGAAGATCCTACCATTATCAACTACACCTCTAATACTGGATGGAATGCCGGTGGACCTGGCGCTGGTATTTATGGAACTCCTAAGGCTGGAGTTCACACGATTACAAGAGCTCTTGCAAAAGATCTTGCAGAATATGGAATACGCGTCAATGCGGTATCTCCAGGAACCATAGATACGCCTTTCCACGCGCAGATAAAATCAACTAAACCTGAAGTCTTTGCATCCTGGGCCAATAACATCATGCTAGGTAGGCTTGGTCAACCTGAAGATGTGGCTGGAGTCGTATCATTTCTAGCCAGTAAAGATGCAGCATTCCTCACTGCAGAAACCATTCAAGTAGGCGGCGGTCAAGCCTTAGGAATCTAATGACAGCTTGATAAGGCATCATAGCCTTAGAAAAGCATTGGATAAAAAAAGCCCGATCAATTCGATCGGGCTTTTCTAATTCTTTGTTTCAATTATTTTAAAGCGTCATGTCCCCAATTTTTAAGGGCATAGTACCATGGGCTGGTTTCCACATCACTGCTTGGCTTTTGGGATTCATGCAAGTTCTGATGATAGTAACCTACAGTTTCATTGATCTTATCCCAGTTCGCCCTAGTCAGGTCAGATTTGTTTTTACTCTTGATTTTCAAAATACTACGACCACTAGAATGACCTATGGTCTCACCATTGTCCATTTCCTTTCCAGCGTTTTTAGACTCGTCAGTTTCCAACCAGTCTTCCAACTCTTTACTCGTCATATTTTGTTTGGTTTGAAATTCATCCCAAACTTCTTCTTTATCGTAATCTGCCATCTGTACTTGTCACTCCTGTTTAGTAATTGAAAAAACTTAATCTTCTAGATCACTTGATCTACTAGATATTATCAAGACTACCAGATTCACCTACATCCATTTTTTCACCAGTGATGGCGCCATAGCCCATTTTGAATAAGCTCACCAAAGCATTGGATTTTGAATCCCAATAGTGACCTTCTTCTGGGTGGAACGTAATCACCGTAATATTAGGATCATCGTTACCATCAAACCAATTGTCATCACTTGAAGAATATAAATCATGAATCAAAGCCTTGTCACGTGTTATCACGGCCTTTCCATAGACACTTAAAAATTCCATGGAGTGCTTTTCAGAATACAGCAATTGACATCTGGAATCGCTTTCAATATTGGCATTGTGTTCACTGTCTGCATTGCTCAGGAAATATGTGGTTCCATTGTCATCCACTCGCTTGGTACTCATAGGTATCGCGTGCAGTGGTGTCTGGTCTAAATGTGTTAGCATCATGGCAAAATCGATGCTTTCTACCATTTTTTTATATTTCTGTTGTGCCTCGTCGTTGGATAAATTTTTTGTGCTCATATCTTTTTATTTTAAAGATATTGAGGTTTACAACGCACGATAGCCAACTAAATATCAATTTTATCTGGATACTGCCAAAATATGTTAACGAGCGACGATATTTATGAAGAGCTCGCTTTCGCGAAAGCGAACTCTTTAACATACCCATTCACTGTAAAAAGACTTGTCGAACTATCAATTATCTGAAACTGCTGGTCTTATTTTTTTACAAATTGCTTCTTAGATACTCCTTGATCTGTATGGATTTCCATGAAGTAATTACCGGTGGCAAGATCTCCAAGATTTAGAGTCACACTAGAATCATTACTAGGTACGGTTTTCAATACTCTCGCAGCTATGTCGTAAATTCTGACCTTCTGAATAATTCCCACGCTTGAGTTGATGTAAAGCTGGTTGTTTACTGGATTAGGATAAAAGCTGATGATCAGATCTGTCGAGTCTATGCTTGCCGTACCACATGTTGCATTGAAACTGGTTGTCGCGTCAATATTGGACCCAAAATTGTTTCTCATATAATCCACGTTGCTCACTTTGGCACAACTTAGACCGCTGTTGTTTTTGGCATTGAAATACCACAGGTCTTCGTTAGCTGGTTCTTGTGGATTATTGGGCAAGAGTAGTTCATTTGCACCATTATCCAGATTCAAAGAAGTAAGTGCATTGTCATTTACAATGATTTTCCTCAAATTGGAATTTGCACTAAGGTCCAGACTCACTATTTGATTCGAATCTGCCTCTAAAACGTCGAGGTTTGAAAGGTTTGAAGTGGTGAGATCAGTCAAGTTGTTAGAGCTAACTTTTATGGTTTCCAATAGCGCGTTATTCTCCAGATTGAGTTCTGTGATCTGATTATTTGAAACCAGAAGATCTTTGAGCTTACCGTTGCTTGAAACATCTAGAGCTGTGAGCATTGTATTAGGAGCAGAAACAACCTCTAGATTAGTATTTGCAGTTATGTCTAATTCGCTAATCGGATTGTTGTCCACATACAGTTCTTTAAGTGCTTCTAGAGCAGTGGCGCTAAAAGATGTTTTCAACTCACCAGTGGCTGACTTCAATGTCAATCCTGTGAGAGCATTATTCTGTAAGTTGAGGGTTTGTAATTCCTGGTTGTTGGTTAAGTCAATTGTGGTTAGGTTATTATCACTCAAATCAACTTCTATTAAATTAGGGTTACCACTCAAATCGATCGTGGTGATCATATTTCCTGAAGCTTCTAAGTTTTCCAGCGCCGGAAATTTCCCAAGATCATTGAATGTTCCCAAATTTCCATTGGACAGGACAAGGCTCTTTAGATTATTTGCTGTTGAACTATCAATCTCACCATCCACAGAATCGTCTAGTCCCAATTCTACCAGCAACTGCTCAAGCCCATCATCAGATAATGGTGTAGAGCCTATATCATCACAATCGAGAGAATAACTTGCAGCTCCTACGTTATTTGGGAAATTATTGTTCATATAGGCAAGATCGCTCACTGTAACACAGGTGAGATCTGGATTTTCAATAGCAGTAAACCGGAAGAGATCAGGGTTAGGATCGTTTGGATCGTTTAAACGTAGTAACTCGTTTGCTCCGTTAGCTATATTAAGGCTTACCAATTGATTGCGATCTAAATACACGATCTCTAGCTTAGGATTATTACTTAAATCCATAGTGGTCAGATTATTACTCGCTGCACCTATAAAAAATAATTGCGTTAGGTTATCTACCAGAAGTTCTGAAATAGCATTTCTGCTCACATCTAGATTTGTAAGCTTATCGTTGTTGGAGACATCTACTTGGGTCATTAAGTTGCTAGCAGCATAAAATTCGAGCAATTCTGTGTTTTGACTAATATCCAGCTCGCTTATGGAGTTTCTGCTCACATTTAAATAGGTAAGTAACTGATTCTGGGTCACATCTATGGCACTTAATCTAGCGTTATCCATCCATAGGGTTTCAAGTTCCAATAGATTAGTGGGGTCAAATGATGTGATACCACTACCAGTAAAGATTATCTGTTTCATTTTAGGATTGTTGGAAAAATCTAATGACTGAATACCGGTAGAAGGATCTCCATTTTGTCCATAACCAGCCCTAAAATAATTGAGTTCTGGATTATTGGTAAAATCGACACTAGTTACATTGGGGCAAAATAAAACATCGAAGTATTCAAGATTAGGGTTTTGTGAAACATCTAAAGAAGCAAGCGAGGAGTTTCCTCCAGCAAGAATCTGTTTTAACGCCACGGCACCACTCAAATCAAGCGAAGTAATTCGATTTGCCTGAATCCTGAAAAGTTCCAGATTACTATTTGCACTTAAGTCTATCTGAGATATTGTATTAAAGTCGAGGTTTAATTTTAAAAGTCCAGTATTATTGGTTAAATCAATGGATGACAAAGAGCTACCTGATGCAAACAATAACTTCAAATTAGGCTTATCACTAACGTCAAGCCTGTCCAGAGGATTATTGCTTATATATAAAGAGTCTAATGAAGTAAAGCTTTCTAGACCTCTTAGGTTTGAAATTCCTTTTTGGTTTAGGTTTAGAATGGTAACACCTTGTGCGGTTTCGGTTGATATGTAGTTGTCAAGTGTATCATCAAGGCCAAGATCTATAAGAGCTTGTTCAAAATTATCATCGGGAACAAAAGTCAGGTTTGTATTGGTACAACTGAAAGTATAATTCACACCTTCATCAAGCGCGCTAGGAAAAGTCGTCGTCATATAATCCACGTCGCTAACAGAGACACAAGCTAAAGACACATTATCCACAGCACTAAAGTTGGAAAGGCTAGCGTTGTTATTATTACGCAAATCGATTTCCAACAAATTTAAGTTTCCATCTGCCTTCAAGTCAGTTAGTGATGTGGTGCTTGAAACATCTAAAGCAGTAAAGCCATTACGGCTCACATCAAGAACTTCCAAATTTGAAGGAAAAACAGGATTAGCACTAATCGCATTGTCAGATATGATAAGCGTAGTCAAGTTTACATACTGAGAATAATCTGACTGTGTAGTTCCATTATTCTGTAATTCCAGTAATTGAAGTGAGTTGGGCAAGGTAAAATTATCGCCTATGTTATTATTTGCGGCAATTAAAGTGGTTAAAGCTGCATTTTCCTGTAAATCCAATTGACTTATAGCATTTGAATTAACGTCAAGCAATTCAAGAGCTGTAAATGCTTTGATACCAGTTAAATCGGTAATTCCTTTTTCCACCATCTCAAGACTGGTAACGGTTTCTATATTAGTGGTAAGTACATAATCATCAAGAACATCATCTAGACCTATATCTATAAGGTGTTGTTCAAATGCGTCATCAACAACAACTGTCACATCATCAGGAACTGCGGTAAACGTTAGCGTTACGGGTTGCGGTTGAGCAATACAGCTACTGTTCGCATCTTCAAGTATCACGATTTCAAAACTCTCATCGCCATCACTTTCATTATAAGGATTCGTTCCATTTTGCGCAGGCCCCAACAAGACGCTTGGGTTACCGCCGCATTGAACACCAGTATCTGTCAATGGTATTCTTATTTCGTTATCGATCAAATCGAGGGTCAGTACGATACCTGACTGTGCAAATCCTGGGTATGGCTGTAATTGTATGTAGCGAAATCTCGAGTTGGACAATTCAATCACTTCAACAAAACCTTCATCAAAGACAGGTTGACCTGTCAACGCGCTAGAGCTGCTGCTCAAACGATAAGCTCCAGTAAAAAAACCAGTTGATTGTGCGCTCGAAAAAAAGCCTACAAAAGATAGAATTGCGGTGTAAAGTAAAGTTTTAGACATAATGATCGTTTTGGTTCAGACCAAATATGACTAAAATAAAAGCGCGAGTAAATACCCCAAAAAGGGGATTTTGCTATGAGATAAAGATAGAATGATAAGCTCGCTTTCGCGAAAGCGAACTCTTAAGACAACAGAGATCTATTTGAGAGATTCGATGAGCACGACACCATTTTGGGCCATTACTTCTACTCTACCGTTTTTGATTTCAAGGGTTTGATCCGTATAAGCATTATTGAGCTGTTTTTGATCTTTGAAAACTTTGGAAACATCTATCGTTGTGTTACCATCAGGCAATCCAACACCTATGATGACGTCGTCTTTGTAGTCATTTTTTTCATAAAGCCTGGCGGTCACATATCCAGGCCCATCATGAGCTAAATCATATGACTTACCAGCACCAACCGCTGGATGCTTACTACGAAAGGTTCCCAGTTTTTGCCAATGCCTTAAAGTATTTTGATCAATACCATCCCAATTCATGTTGGTACGCAAATTAGCGTCACCTTGTGCGTTTTCTGCCATAAGAACTCTTGCGGTTTCATCACCATAATAGACTTGTGACATTCCCGTGGTTAGCAAAAGTTTAGTGCCAGTTTCCAGTGAATTTTCTCTCATGGGATCCAATGGCTGGCCATCATCATGGGAACTGATGTAGTTCATAAATGCCACATCACTAGTGGTAGTAGAAGCATTAAGACTGTCAATGATAGACTGATATTGGGTGAACAGTGATTTATAATCTTTTTTGGCATCTTCTTTAAAGCCAAAATTGATCATCGCATCGTATCCAGAATCAAAGTAATTGACTGGATTGCCGTTAAAATAATAATCCCGACCACCTGCAGCATAGTAACCGTAGAGTTCGCCAAGAATAAAGAACTCATCATCATGAATCATCTCATCAGGATTATTGTCTTTCCATTCTTCATATGCGATCCTGGATTGCTCTATGAAAGTGGTCCATACTTCTTCTTCGACATGTTTAACGGTATCAATTCTAAAGCCATCCACACCGGTCTCGCGAGCATAGTCAGTCACCCATTTGATGATGTAGTTGACAGGTGTTCTTGCCAGTCCAGAGTTTTTGAAGAATGTGTCCAACTCTTCCTTCTCTTGTTCATAACGGCCTTCCTGCTTCCATTTTTCGGCTAGTAGTTGTGGTAGCTCAACTTCGGTAGTGCTATCTGTTCTTATGTCTGGTAAATTATTGGTTAGCGTACAGCTTACCGCAGTTTCTTGATCCTGATAGGTACAGGTAGGTCCAGTGCGTACCCAATCGTCAGGCCACTGTGGATCTTGCGCTGTTACAGGTCCTGTGTGATTTATTACCACGTCGAGTAAGATTCTGATGTTCTTACCATGAGCAGCTTTCACAAGTTCCTTAAATTCTTCCATGGTACCATAGGATGGCTCTACTGCCGTCCAGTCTTTAGCCCAATATCCATGATACGCATATGTAAAGCCGGTGCCTTCATCAACGCCACCTTTTACTTGTTCAAAAATGGGCGTGAGCCAGATGGCATTCACACCTAGATCTGTAAAGTAATCTTCTTCTATTTTTTGCTGTATTCCTGCAAAATCTCCGCCTTCAAAGCCTCTTAAAACCGCAGTTTCTTCATCTCTTTTGACTATAGTATCGTTTGCAGTGTCCCCATTGTTAAATCGATCTGTCAAGAGAAAATATACATTTGCTGCATCCCAATCAAAGTAAGTCTCAGCTTGCACTGTTGGAACAGTATCTGGGTTTTTATTAGAGTTACAACTTGCACATAAAGCGACAATGCATATGGATAATAAGAAGTTCTTCATTTTGTACTTTTAGATCTTCTCAAAAATAGGAAAGTATAGCTTCTATACTAAGTCCCAATGGGTAAGAAATACCGTTAAAAACCGACTCAACTGTTCATGGAAATCTATCTAGATATACTACTCAACTCATTTACTGATTATGGTAATTACCTGTGGAGCGAGATAACACAGCCTGCTTGGGATAACTATTTCTATTGGTTGGTAGGTTTGTCGCTTTTAGTGTTTGGGCTGGAAATCTGGTTGCCGTGGAGAAAAGACCAGAAGATTTTCCGCAAGGATTTTTGGTTGGATCTATTCTACCTCTTCTTCAATTTTTTCCTGTTCTCGTTAATAGGTTATAATGCACTATCAAACGTAGGTGTTCAATTGTTCAACGACTTGCTGCATTATGTTGGGTTAGAGAATGTGGTCGCATTTGAAGTACGCAGCTGGCCAGCCTGGTCACAACTGCTTCTTATGTTTATAGTCGCAGATTTTATCCAGTGGAACATTCACAGATTATTACATAGAGTTCAGTGGTTGTGGGAATTTCATAAGGTGCACCACAGCGTCAAGGAAATGGGTTTTGCAGCACAATTTAGATTCCATTTTATGGAAACCATCATTTATAAGACCTTACAATACGTGCCACTCGCAATGATAGGTTTTGGGATCCAACAGTTTTTTGTGGTCCACATGTTGGGCGTATTCATTGGTCATTTAAATCACGCAAACCTCAACTGGGATTATGGGCCATTCAAATATATTTTGAACAATCCCAAAATGCACTTGTGGCACCACGCTAGAGAACTTCCTGAAAACCATAAATACGGGATGAATTATGGTTTGTCGCTCAGCGTCTGGGACTATCTTTTTGGAACGGCGCATGTTCCCTATCACGACCCCAATCTAGAATTGGGATTTGCGGGAGACGAAGATTTTCCTGAGGATTTAGGTGGGCAAATGACCCGACCTTTTAAGAGTAAATAAGCCTGTCGATATATCGCTTTCGCGAAAGCGAACTCAAGCAAAAAAGTGGAACGATTCTCAACGTACCCTACGTTTGTTGATCATCGGTTCCACTTCGAAATAAATCCTTTTTCCTTGACTATTACTTTATAATGTAAACTTATGCTGCTAAGGGAAATTATGGAAAAAATGATAGGGTAGTAAATGGGTAGTGTGCCGCTATCACTGAACAATTACCTCATTTTCAATAGTCAAAAAAAACTCTCATCGCTATAAGATTTCTCCATTTGAGGACTTTACGATTTGATAAGCTTCTTTACGATTGGAAACTTCCAGCTTTTCATAAACCTTCTTGACGTGAAATTTTACCGTGTTGATGGATATGTAGAGTTCATCTGCGATTTCCTTATTGGTTTTTCCAGCGGCAATTAGATCCAGGACTTCGCTCTCTCGCGATGTGAGGTCAAATTTTGTAAAGATGTTGTCCTGACCCAATTGGTTTTTTTCAAGCTCTTCATTCAAAAAAGAAATTTGTGAGAGATAAAATTTCATTTCTTCACGCATCTGGTTTTGGCTGCGTTCCATCACCCTAAGTCTATAAAGAATGGCGAGCGTGATGATGACCATTTCTACCAAGGCGCCCACTTTAAGGTAGCTTTTCTTCATCTCAAAAAACTGCAGGTCAAACGCCGGACCTAAATAGAATAAGATGGCAAGGATCATCATGAAGAAATAGGCCACACAAAACACGATGGCAAAACTTTGAACCCGAATAAGTAAAAGAGATGAGATCCATGAGCTTAAAAAAATGTACAGGCACACAAAATAGATCCCAACCATAAAAAGATAGTCCTGGGTTGAGAAATACAGAGCCAACAAAACCATGCTTAAAACGGCTAGTACCCAATAACTGTAAACCAAGAATGGGAAATAATTCTTGATCTTAACACTCTCGTTAGCAAAAACAGCGCACATTAAACCACCTATGGAAATGGAAAGTGGTTCCGTTATTTCTTTCATGTCATCTGACAAACCCAAAATTTCTACCAGACCATCCCGATGCGCAATGACTGATAGAATCAAAAACAAGAAAATGGAATAAAATAGAAATGAAAAATCCTTTGAATTATAGAACAAGCCCATATTCAAAAGAAAGCAAACGGTCGCAAAACCATAAAAAAGACCCATTCCTATGTGGTTGATGACCGTTGCCCGTCTAAAGTCCTCTCTAGTCTTAATAGTATAAGGGAAATAAGCCTCTTTATCAATAAGCATTTTAACATAGGTAGGCGCTTCCTGATTTAAATAAAAGCTTGTAAAACCAGTAAACCTATCCAGCTTTATCGGGTTAGAATTGGAAAAGGCTTCTATCTTTTTAATGTGATTGTTTTCAATCTGGAAAATGGTTTCCCTTGCAGGTGAGATTTTCAACCAGTAGATTCCTCGTTGCAAACCATTGGAATAACCGCTAGATATAGGCTTGAAATCTTGAACCTCCATTTGAGGTAGTGTAAGATCGCCGGTCTGATCGTAATATATACCTACCTCTTGAGCCTTGACGGTCCAAGTAAAGAGTATTAAAAAACACAGATAGAAGAAACGGAACAACCTTGAAAATTTTGAACCCAACAAATTAAGGTAAAATTCCTACAATCCGTAATGCTTTTTAAGCATGCGTTCATATCGTTTTTCTGGAAGTATCTTTTTAAGCACGATAGAAAACTTTTGTAAAAAGCTACCTACTTTATAATGAATGCCTGGGTTTTTCATTTCGATGATCTCCTTGATTTTTTTGGCCACCTCAATAGGGTCGCTACCATCGTCTACATGGTCGTCGATCAATTTTAAAGTATGGGAATAGCCAGCAGCGTAGTCACTTCCTTCCTTAACTGGTGAATGAAACCTACCTGCAGCAATATTAGTGGCAAAATCACCTGGAGCAACGTTGCTAAAGTGTATATTAAGATGCGCACATTCCATACGGTAAGCCTCTGTAGTAATTTCAAGAGCTCCTTTACTGGCGCTGTAAATACCGCGATATGGTAATCCCATATAACCTGCGATACTGGTAATATTAATGACGCGACCACTTCGTTGCTGGCGCATGATGGGCAAGACGGCCTGTAGCACTCGTAAGGGACCGTAAAAGTTGGTTTCCATGGCATTCTTAACCTCTTCTATAGGTGTCTCTTCCATAGGTCCAGTGATTCCAACGCCAGCATTGTTGATTAGAATATCAACGGTTTTTTCTTTCTCGATGATGGTAGAAACGGCTGTAGAGATAGATGCTTCATCCTGCACGTCCATGGCAACTAACGGGACTGGAGATTCTGGATATCGGTCAGGATTGCGACTGGTGCCGTAGACAGTGTATCCGGCTTGTTGTAAATAAATGGCAATGGCCTTTCCTATTCCAGACGAGCCGCCGGTAATCAAAACTACTTTTTTCATAAACACTTAATATTCAGATGTTTATATTTCGGTATAAAGCACAAAAAAAGGCAAGCTACCTACATCACACCGCTACGACCGCTTACCTTTGCTGCGTTCCCGCCCTGGAGGAGTTCAGCAGGAGCTGGTTGTGTAGGACTTGCCCGGTGCAAATATAAGGTCTCCTTTGAGCTGTGCAAAGGTTTTTAAGCATCATTTTTCTCACTATATTTCGGCAACATAACAAGTCCATGATGAACTGGAAA
Organism: Nonlabens sp. YIK11; assembly: GCF_001413925.1. Lineage (NCBI taxonomy): Bacteria > Pseudomonadati > Bacteroidota > Flavobacteriia > Flavobacteriales > Flavobacteriaceae > Nonlabens > Nonlabens sp. YIK11. The sequence goes on along the minus strand of NZ_LBMJ01000001.1, from coordinate 1,798,835 downwards.
TATTGCGTTTTAGTTGCCTTTGTAGCACTCTCATTATCAAGTTGTAAAACCGAGTTAGACCGATTCAAGTCCAATTATTCTCTGGAAATAACCAATGAAAAAAATAACTGGAGTGATGATGATACCGTGCAAATTTCTTTGGTGGACGACGCTTCCATGGGTGCAGACAGCATCGTGTGGTACCAAAATGCCCGTAAATTAGAGGATGTTGAGGGTAATACGCTTTCGCGAAAGCTAATTAACCAACCTTTAGGTACACTTACCTACAAGGCTGTGGTCTACCGCAATAATATGGTGGCCACCGCTGCTACGAGCATAAACCGAATGAATCCTGCAGCACCAAAGATTTATAATTACAATATTATAAACACTTACCCTCATGATGAGTCGGCTTACACGCAAGGACTTGAGTTCCACAATGGGAAATTATACGAAAGTACTGGGCAATATGGTGAATCTGACGTGCGCATCACACAAGTGGAAACTGGCGAGGTACTGGAGAAAAATGAATTGGGCAAGGACATATTTGCAGAAGGCCTTACCATTCTAGATGACAAGGTGTATCAATTGACCTGGAGAAGTCGTTTTGGGTACGTTTATGACATTAATCTTAATGAAACTGATACATTTAAATATAATCAAAGTAAGGAAGGTTGGGGCTTGTGCAACGACGGTGAGTTTCTTTATAAGAGCGATGGTAGCGACAAGATCTGGAAACTGGATCCTGATACCTATGAAGAATTGGAGTATATCCAGATAGTTTCCAATAAAAAGACGTTTGAAAAAATCAATGAACTGGAATATGTTGACGGTAAAATATATGCAAACATCTATCAGGAGAACGCTGTCTTTATTCTAGACCCTAAGACGGGTGCGCTGGAAGGTGTTTTAAACATGACTACCTTAAAAGATCAAATCCCTAATTGGGACAAAGAAGATAATGTCCTTAATGGTATCGCTTATGACAAGTCTACCAACCGTTTATTTGTGACTGGAAAACGCTGGCCTAAAATGTTTGAAATAGAAATCACACAATAGATTGGACCACAGCCTTCCCATTTTTGAAGATCAACGCACGGTTTCTCATGACGAGATTGATGACCTAGACCATGTCAATAATGTCGTTTATGTCCAATGGGCTAATGATATTGCCATGAAACACTGGATGACGGTGGCACCTCAAGAAATTCTTGACAAATATGATTGGGTCATGATCAAACATTGTATCGAATATAAAAGATCTGCCGTATTAAATGATCTTATCAAGATCAAGACTCAAGTAGGACGAGCAACAAACGTTAGGTACGAGCGTTTTATAGAGATCTACCATGCAGCGACCAATACATTACTGGCCAAAACGGTATCTGACTGGTGCGCTATCGACAAAGAAGGAAAACCGGTGCGCATCTCCCAAGAATTGCGAGACCTTTTTGAAATAAAGGAATGAAAAAACAGCTACTTACCGGATTGATCTTAATCCTCATTATAGGACTATCGTCTTGCCGTAATGATTTTGAATTTGCCCAAAGCTCTGGTAATCTAGGGTTCTCTCAAGACACTATTTTTCTGGATACTATTTTTAGCAACATAGGCAGTAGCACCAGGACTTTTAAAGTGTACAATCGTAGCGATGATGATATCGTGATTCCAAGAGTAGCGTTATCAAGAGGAAATGATTCCAGATATCGACTGGCAGTAGATGGTGTCCCTGGACAGATATTTGAAAACGTAGAATTATTGGCAAACGATTCTCTTTATGTTTTTGTAGAAACCACGGTGGATATAAATGACTTTTCTAATGGTAATGAATTCCTTTATGAGGACGTCATTGAATTTGATAGTGGTGCAAAGCAGCAGGATGTTCAACTCATTACATTGGTCAAGGATGCCATATTTTTATTTCCAGAGCGTGATGCGACTGGAATAGAGGAAACTCTATTGTTAGGAACAGATGATGAGAATAATGAGATTAGAATTTCAGGGTTTTTCCTGGAAGACGATCAACTCAACTTCACCAATGAAAAACCTTATGTAATCTATGGGTTTGCCGCTGTGCCACCAGATAAGACCATGACCATAGAAGCTGGTGCACGTTTATTTTTTCATAATCAAAGTGGCATTATTGCCGCAAATGAATCCAGTGTAAAAATCAACGGTGCCCTGTCCACCACAGAGGCCATGGAAAATGAGGTCATTTTTGAAGGTGATCGGTTGGAGCCTTCTTTTGAAAATGTCACTGGGCAGTGGTTTGGAATCTGGTTGACGGATGGTAGCAAAAATCACGAGATATCTTATGCCACCATCAAAAATGCAAGTATCGGTATTATCATGGACAACCAGAGCCCAGAATCTGACGGAGCAACTTTAAAAATTGATAATTCAAAGATTTTCAACTCTTCTAATGTTGGTTTATTGGCAACAACCGCAAACATAGGAGCCGAAAATCTAATCATTCACAATGCTGGGCAATCAGCTCTTGTAGCTAGATTAGGTGGTACCTATGCGTTCAATAATTGCACGATCTCAAACTACTGGAATAAAGGTTTTAGACAAGACCCAGCACTCTTTGTTTCCAATACCATCCCGAATACAGAACTTACTGAGCCTTTGACACAATTCAGTTTTACAAACGGTATCGTTTATGGCGATCGTAATATTGAATTCATCTTAGGTGCCATTGATGGTGTGGATTTCAATTATTCCTTTGAGAACAGCCTATTGCGTTTCAATGATTTATTTGATGACTTTGCCCAAAATGCGCTATACGATTTTAATAATCCAGCCATTTTCTCTCAAGTCATTCTAAATCAAGAGCCTCTTTTTGAAGATGTTGATCGTAATCTACTACGAATAGACGATGAGAGCGGCGCAAATGCGATCGCAAACTCCAGTACTGCTACCACGATAGACATTAGTGGTGCTTTGCGCGGCAATGCTCCAGATGCCGGTGCGTTTGAAAGTGTGGATTTAGAGTTTTAAAGCTCACGATAATTTTATCTATAGACGTAGGAAATCTGCCAATAGCTCAAAATACCAAGTTAAAATCACTCTACTTTTACCCAATTATCGATCGATAAACTGTTTATCGACCCAATTAAACGTTATTTGAAAGAATAATTCGTTGATTAAACATTATAGTTCTTATATTGAACACATATTTAGAATAAATAAAAAGCCAAGTAAAAGATTCCCTAAATCTTGAACTTGGCTTTCTTTTTGTACTCATATTTGTACCAGTAAGGGAATAGCAACATAAATATTGATGCGCGTAAGTATCATATTCGGTTATCTGAAATTTCTTGAATCTTGCTCAGAGATTCATATTTCTTAAGAAGAGATTACGCATCTCTTCATAGATAAAAGGATGCTATTCCCAGTCTGGCATAAAGGCATTATCTATTAAATTTTCGCGAGGGTTAACGATTGCAGGATTAATTGTTTGAAGTGAACCAGATGTATTTTGATTATTGGGCCGATTGGTCACAATTACCTGAGCGTCTGTAGGTGAAAATCGAGGATCCATATCGTTTGTTCCAGCGGGTTTGTTGACGGTGTATTGAGTGCTGGCTGCAGTGGCAAACCCATAAAGGAAAACCCTAGAATCCAGCTGTCGATAACTACTACTTACAAAACCCGACACATCACGACTATAGAGCAATTGCCTGTTGTCTATACTTAATTGAATGCCTCCAGCAGCACCAGGCATACCGCTTAAAACGGTACTTAATTCTTGACCATTTTCATTAATGGTAAAGATTTCAACATTGTAGCCGTCAAAGTCATTTGTCTTTAACGCAATAACACCACTGTTGAAATCTACTTCTGTAATTAGGTTACCATTAGTAGTTTGATAAACAAGTGTAAGTCCACTGCCATCAGTAGCTATTCTGTAAAGCTTGTCTAAAGATGGATAGTAAATAAAGCTCCCATTATTGGACCAAGAAATATCCACCTCATCCAGATTAAATCCTACTACGGGAACATCATTACTAATTTGACGCACATTGCTGCCGTCTAGGTCCATCGTAAACAGCTGCGCATTGGCACCAACATTTCTTAAAAATGCAACTTTTGAAACCGTTCTATTCACTCGTGGGCGCCAGCTATTGGTATTGCTGTTAGTCAGTGCGACTTCATTTTCTTCATCATCTGCTCCATAAATAACGTTGTTCGCACCATTTTTACGAACAAAATGATATGTGTTTATAGGAAAATCTACTGTAGTGAAACTATTCAAGGTGCTTAAAACTGGCGGATTGATACCATCTTCCACAATGACTTGCCAGAAGTAAGTCGTTTGATATTGAAGAGATACTTCTAATTCACTGGTTTCTATATCTGTAAATACCTCTACCGTGTTAGAGTTTGCATTGCGTAATTCTACCGTGTAGGTCAAATCATCTTCATCAACATCAGTAGCTTCCCAGTCCAGCGTGGTTTCCACTGGCACATCCATGGCATCGTCCACAGGAGTTGTAAGTGTAGGCGATGATGGTGGTTTATTATTGGCTGTAGATACCTGCAGCTCAAACACCACTAGGGTCTCCTCTCCTATTTCAACGTCTGCAGATTCAAATTCTACTAGAAATCCATCCTTTTCTGCCTTGACGGCATAGGTGCCGCTTTCTACCTCTAGAGTAAACCTTCCGTCGGCATCAGTAAAAACGGTGTTGGAACTAGGGTTGGTAGAAATCTTGACATTAGCAAGGCTTTCAAATGTGATGTCTTGAACAACAGTTCCAGAAATGCTGCCTTTCCCATTGATCTCAATGGTTTCTTCGGTACATCCTGAAAAGATCAAGAAGATTGCAAACGGTATATAAAATGCTATATTCCTCATGATTCCTATTGATTTATGGGATTAGTTCGCTTTCGCGAAAGCGTATCCACGACAGATACTGGTGTTTCTTGTTCAAGTCTTTGTTGTCTTTTGAGTTCTTTGGTCTCGCGACGTTTAAGATATCGAGGTGAATTCTCCTTGGCTTGATTATTTCCTATGTAAATGTTGATGCCAGCGCCAAATTTGTAAAAATGGTCATCCCTTTTTCCAGAAATTGCATAATCCAATTCATCTGAAAAAGTGGCATTGTACTCACCATATACTTTCAATCCCATGCTGGGAGAAATGAGATATTCAAGACTTACTCCAGCTTGTAGCTTGAAATCGATCACGTTAAAATTGCTGGCGTAATTGAGCCCAGGTCCCGCATAAATAGTCGGGCTAAATTTTTCATAGGGCAATGCGGTAAACTCAAGGTTGAAATCTGTACTGGCAAATTCTCTATTCAACACTCCAAAGTTGTTGATACGGTACTTGTTAGCTGTTCCATAGATTCCCAAAAAAGGTGTGAAACTGTATTTTAAACCACCTGTGATGGAATATTCATAATCTGCGTTAGGTAGATCGTTGTTTGCAAAAGTTCCACCTGCACCTACATCAAATCGCCACTTACTGCGTCGATCCAAAAATTCACGCTGGTAAACATCGGTACGTTCTGCGACCTCTTTCTCATTATTATAGTCCTGAAGCATTTTGGTAGCTACTGCATCACCACCTTTAGGATACCACAAACCGGCCTCCATTCCTTCTACTATAAGGGCTTCAACCGCTTTTTCAATAGCTTCTTTTACAGCGAGTTGTCCTGGTTCATTTCTCGTGAATCCAGTCTCGGCTTCAAGGAGTCTTTTAAAATTGACATACCTAAAGAGACTCGCGTCGATCGCCTGGGAATAGATCGATTTTGAAACATAGACTGTTTTTAAAATCTCTCCATTTTTTGTAGAAACGGCCCTAAGGTATATCGTCACTCTATCCTGACGGTATTTAGTAGAACCACCGGCTCCAAAATATCGAGCACCAGCGCCACCAGTCAAGACATTAGTATCATAAGAAACGATGCCGCCTTCTATAAGTACACCAGCATACAATAGTGATGGCAAAGGCTGTTGTTGCGTGTTGGTCTGTTGCGCATAATCCTTCCTGGTAGAGTTTATGATTTGACGTTCGTTGATAAGGTTGTCAAGGTTTTCTCTTTCAATAGGTGTAAACCATTTAGAATCCTGCAGTGCTTTGACAAGGATGGTGGTACCACCTTGGGTAACCGCATTACTAAAGGTTGAACCATTTTCTGTCTGTTTGAATTGACCAGTTTGATCTTCAAACTTATATACGCCTACTACGGCCGGAGCCATAGGTTGCGGTAAGTTTCTTAGCTTGTAGGTCGCGTCTGTGGTTTCTCCTATTCTTGCATTTTGTGTGTCCAGTGGTTGACTAAAATAGGAACCACACGAAGTAATAATGACAAGCAAGGTCAACAGTCCAGCGAACCGGAATATATTTTGGGATGTGATCATCATTTAGTTATTTGGTATGATCACTTGGGTCGTGTCTCCAGTGCTTGTATCTAGAATGTTAACGATTAAACCATCTAACCCATCGAGTATTTCCACCTCAAGATTTCCAAAAGAAAAGGTTCCAGGACGTAAATCTTCATTAATACCTATTTGTGAGGTGATTAATGCTCTGGACAGTTGACTTAATAACTGCCTATTGAGTCCATCTGCAAAAGAATCTAGATCAGACAAGTCTTCCCTTCTATCAACCGCATCAGGATCCTTGAATTTGTTTTGGGATTCTGCGCTTGACAATAACCATTGATAATTGAAGGTATCACCTCCAAATGCAGGATTTATAGGTTTGTAAGTAAGCTGTTGAGCATTAAGATCTGTCGTGAAACAGAGAGCAATTAACAACATGAGCGGTGTTGATAGTTTCTTGAGCATTATTTGAATATTTAGTTATTGATAGCTGCTTCTATAGCTTTAAGTTTTTGAAATTGTTGATAAACGAGTCTAATGGTGTAATCTCCCATTTGTTTGATAAAATCATCAGTTGGATTTAGAAAGAATTGATAGATTACCTCTGTACCCACCAATATCTCAATTCGGGTACTACGACCTTGCCCGAATTTCTCATTAATGGTAACTACTTTATCACCGTTAATTTGGTATCTCTTGTACTGTTTGAAAAAATAATCGTAAAACTTACGTGCTGGTGCGGTACGCAAATTTCTTGTGACCAGACCTCTTATTTCCACGCCATCATAAGTGTTTACTTCCTTTTTTTCTAACTGAAAGGTATTGGGTTCAATGCGCTTAAGATCCTTTCCTATGAGCTTATCGTCATCATCATAAATCAACAACATGATGGTCAGTATATCTGGAATATTAAGATTCACCCCAGTAGTAGAAAGTATGGCTTGTGATTTTGCCTTGAGCACACCACGACCTGTTTGTTTATTTTTTGAGCTATTATTAGTTGCGGTGTCTTTTTTGATAACCGCAAGTTCATAGCGTATTCCTTGCTCCGAGTCTGTCAGGTTGGAAGCAACACCTGTAACATTTAAAAATCCTCCTTGATCTTCCATCAAGATTTCTGCCTCGACTTCTTGATTATAGAGTGATTGTTGCGCTTGAATAACGCCAGTAATCATAATGAATATGTAGCTTAAATAGTTCATTAATTATGAATGATATAAGCTTCTCTACCTATTCCTTTCTGTATAATTTGAATTTTTTCTGAAAGGCTATTTTGTCCTGTACTGATAATAGTATTGTAGCTACCGCCTTGAAGTACATCTGCCTTGTGCAACTGTGCACCATGAATGCTGTAATCTTGGAAGACATTATTTGTTCCAATTTGGACAACATTTTCTCTAATGGTTGCGGCTCTCAAATTGATTTCAGCCACATTTTTGTAACCTATTTGAAGAAGATTGACTGAACTGTCATCAGAAATGATATCAACAGTTCCTTCGTTTTTAAAGCCCACTTGCTTTATAAAAACAGAATTTCCTTGATTTAATTGGTTATTGCTAAATCTATTTAAACTTTGGTTTTGAAGAACATTCAACTGCTTATTCTCCGTATCCAAAGATTTTTGTGTAATAATGCTAGAGTCGCTGTTGTAGGTCTGAGATAAAACAATCGATGCGTTTATCAAACATAATAGAATAATATTTGATTGTTTCATGATAGATATTTTATACTCTTTGATTAATGCTTCTTCCAAAAATCATTTTGATTTGAAAAAGCAGATATTTTTTTTTAATAAGTAGGATCGAGAAGCCAACTTCTCGATCCTACTCTATTTAATTTAATAAATGGTATAGACCGTTTACTAGTTTTGTTGAACTACAGAGTCACTTTGAGTAACGTTTGCAACGTTAAAAGAACCTGTTTGAAGAACAGTACTAATATGTCCCAATCCATTTTGAGTAACCGTGCTCATTTGAGTGTCACCATACTGTCTAACCGTACTCATATTTGCATCTCCTAATTGCATAATAGTACTTACAGAGTTCATGCTCATTGTGTTATCTGGTGATTGGTTCCCTTGATCAACAAAATTAATGTTACCATCACCAACACTTGAAATAGTAGATGTATTACCAGCTCCGAACTGTTCAACATTTGAACGGTTGCTGCTTCCATCTTGATCCAAATCAGAAGTATTACCGTCACCGCCAAATTGTCTTACATCACCATGGTTGGAATCACCACCAATTTGGGTGATAAAGCTTTCGTTATCAGAACTAAGTTGTCTTGATCTAGCCCAGTTGCTGTTCCCTTCTTGTAACGTGTTTGATTCATTATCATCACCACGTTGTATAATCGTCGAAGTGTTTAGATCGCCTCTTTGTGAAACATCAGCATCATTATCGTTAGCACCAGAAGCTAATGAACTTGTTTGATCAATCGTAGAGGTGTTGGTAAGACCAGCTTGGAACGTATCTGCATCATTGTCATCACCAATAACAGTTACAGTAGATGTGTTTCCGCCACCATCTCCTCTTGCAGGACCGAAAGTTTGTGCAGTGTAAGATTTATTACCATTACCATCTTGAGATATGGTTGACGTATTATCATCGCTAAATGTGACTGTTGATTTAGCTCTATTATCATCACCATCTTGATCAATAGTACTGGCATTGCGACTACCAATCTGCTTTACATAAGCCCAGTTGTCATTACCAATGGAAGTTGTAAAGATGTCATTATCCTCACCATCTTGAGATCTGGCAAAAGACACGTTGTTATCACCTGTCTGTACAATGATAGCTTCGTTTCTTTTCACTCTAAATGGCTGTGATCCAGCTTGTTCTACCTTTGACTCGTTGTTGACACCTGTTTGAGTAACTGTTGCCTCGTTATTACCACCACCTTTTTGGAGAACATCAGAATCATTAATGTTTCCTGTTTGAACTACATCTGCAGTGTTAGCGGTACCTGACTGGTTAATGTCACTGTTGTTTGTTTGGGCAAATCCAATTGCTCCAATCATTAGTGCTGCTGCACTTAAAACTACTTTTTTCATAATTAAAATATTTAGAATTAATAAATACACAACTATGAGCAACTAACAACAGAACTTACGCTTCCGTTCCTAGTTAGGGGAAAAATTTTGATTTTATTTTAGGGATAAATAAAATGGTAATCAGGGATATTACCGTCTCAGAAACCGAAGAGGGATTGTTTCTTTGATGCCCAAATATATGTAGGAATCAAAGTAAGAAGCAATAATTCGACGAACTTCATATGTAAAAATCGTACTACAAATTCGTCTGGAACGGCAGGCGCAAAGCGAAATGTTAACGGTTGTTAATTAAATGTTAATGCAAAAAAATCAGTTGAATTGCTTGAGTACTAGTCGCTAGAATAAACAAATGATAAGCGCTGAACTACGCTTTTTGGAGATATTTCAAAGATGAATCAATAAAAGAAGTTTATAGATACCATTTTAATAAAATAAGAAGTCAAAATTCAAGGATTTGTCATAACAAATTACTCAAGCTCATTTATTTGCTTCAAAGAGTGAATACAACACAAATGGTGAACCTCTAAAAAAATCAAGACTACAAAGTATTCAATGTGCAAAGGACTACTATGTACTTAGTCAACGAATTTGCTTTGTAGAATTCAATTAACAGACTCAATCTTATCAAAGAAATTGAGATAAATCGACATTCATAGAGAACACGAAATAAAAAATCTCCCATTCTTGGGAGGTTTGAAATTTGAAGAAAATGGATGTACTAATTGTTTTGAGTAGCTGTTGCTGTATTACCTGATCCATTTTGACTAATTGTACTAATATGGTTGTTCCCTAGTTGCGAAACGATGCTCGTGTTTCCGTCTCCTAATTGAGTAACATAGGACTCATTAAATTGAGAGTTGTTATTTCCAGAGAAGTCTCCTTGATCAACTATGGTGATATTAAAATCACCATTTTGAAAGACCATGGATTTGTTCTCTGTTCCTACCTGGTCAATGTCAGATGTATTAACATCTCCCATTTGATCAACATCAGAATTGTTACCACTAAATTCTTGTTGTAAAATAACTAGGTTCGCGTCTCCTGATTGATCAACGGCAGAGTAGTTATTAGATCCTGACAATTGATCTAACTGATAAACGAATGATCGATTATCCTTCCCATTTTGATTCACATAACTTTTATTATTCTGAACACCATCACCACCAGCAGTAAATCCTTGATCTGTATACGCGTAGTTAGACGTTCCTACCTGATTGATACTCGAAATATTTGTTTCTCCCACCTGATTAGTAATAGATGTGTTCGATAAACCAGATTGCGTAGAAAGAGCTTCGTTAAAATCACCATTTTGATAAATGTCTGCTGTATTTAGATCACCTCCTAAAACAAAAGATTCTGAAGAATTATCATCTCCAATTTGAGAGGTTGTAAAAGTATTTGCGCTAGAGAAAAAGCTTGTTGCGCCTTCTCTCGCGTCGGCATTTGCATAATTATCATTTCCTAATTGATCTATATCTACATCATTATCGTCACCCCTAACAAAGGATACAGCCTCATTGTCATCGCCATCTTGGAACATGTCCGCCGTATTACGAAGTCCAAACTGTTCGATCCCTGCAGAATTTAAATCACCTTCAGAAGATATTGCTGCATTGTTAACTTCTCCTCTTTGAAATATGCTAGCTAGATTGTGATTTCCAACCTGGTCGATGACTGCACCTTGAAAAGCTCCTTGTTGATCGACAGAAGCTTCATTGACATCTCCAGTTTGATTCACCACCGAGGTGTTTATAAAACCTAGTTGAATTACATCGGCACTATTCCTGTCACCGGTTTGAACAATGTCGGAATCATTTCTGGTTTCAGTTTGTGAAACAGTTGCTGTGTTACCATTCCCTGCGGAAACAATTTCACTGTTGTTGGTTTGGGCAAATCCAATTGCTCCAATCATTAGTGCTGATGCACTGAGAATTACTCTTTTCATAATATATATTTAGAATTAATAAATACGTAATTATGAGCAAATACCAACAGATCTTACGCATCCAGTCAGCTTTCTAATTTTCTATGGTTATTAGGGAGTCTTACAAACAGAAAGGGCTATCTGTTACATCAAGTTTGAAAGGGAATAAAACTCTTAATGCTTTCTAAAGATAGGCATGATTTTCTCAATAGTACAGAATCCCATTATCGGTTCATCAGGGAAACGAGAATATATTCTCTTGAAAACCAACGGAATCAAGCACTTCTGACAAATGTTAACAATTTGTTAATATGCAGCTCTGTAGGAGTGGACATACAAGATTTTTATCAGGTTTTTCAAAAATGACCACATTAGAGACATGAATATTCTAATGATTAGAATAATTCTTTAAAATTCAGCGTATCAAAAAAGCCCTCAAAATGAGGGCTTTTCATTAAAATAAAATGAGTGCAATTATTTAATCAACTCATAGCTTCTGTTCACAAATTCTGTCAAGGCTTCACCTTTCAATAATCCTTGGGAAAGCTTTGCAAGATCAACAGATTGTTTGATCAATCGCTCTTTTTTCTTGGCAGTTTTTGTTGCCATGATCTCTTGAATCAATTCGTGATTTGCATTTACGACAAGGTTATACATGTCTGGCATGTTACCAAAGCCCATCATACCGCCACCACCAGTAGCCTGCATCTCTTTCATACGGCGCATGAATTCTGGTTGCGTAATCATGAATGGCGCACTATCACTACTCATAGCTTCTACCTGCACGTTATAGCTGGTGTCTGCAATGGTTTCTGTAATGCTCTTCTTCAAGTTTTCTTTCTCCTCGTCAGAAAGCTTAGAAATTTGCTCTTCTTCTTTCTTGATCAGATTATCAACACTATCTGCATCAACTCGGGCAAAAGTGACGTTCTCTTTAGATTGCTCCAGCTTTTGCATCAAGTGTGATACAATAGGTGAATCTAGCAATAAGACTTCATATCCTTTCGCTTTCGCGGAAGCAAGATAACTATGCTGTGCCTCTTTATTAGAAGCATATAGAACAACCGTCTTACCATCCTTATCCGTCTGGGCTGGCTTGATTTTCTCCATCAACTCATCCCAAGTGTAGAAGGAACCATCAACTATTGGGTACAAAGCAAAAGCATCAGACTTTTCAAAGAATTTGTCCTCGCTCAACATACCGTATTCAATAACGATCTTGATGTCGTTCCATTTCTCCTCAAATGCAGCACGGTCTTCATTAAATAAAGACTTCAACTTGTCTGCTACTTTGCGGGTAATGTAGCTGGAAATCTTTTTCACAGCGCCGTCTGCTTGTAAGTAAGATCGAGAAACATTCAGTGGAATGTCTGGGCTATCGATCACACCGCGCAACATGGTCAGGAATTCTGGGACGATGCCTTCCACGTTATCTGTGACAAAAACCTGGTTTTGATATAACTGGATGCGATCCTTTTGCACGTTAAGATCTGCGGTCATTTTAGGGAAATATAGAATTCCCGTCAGGTTGAATGGATAGTCAACATTCAAGTGAATGTGGAATAACGGCTCTTCAAACTGCATAGGGTACAACTCGCGGTAGAAGTCTTTGTAGTCTTTATTTTCTAGTTCCGTAGGTTGTTTTGTCCAGGCTGGATTTGGATTGTTGATGATGTTGTCCACTTCCTTGGTAGGTGCTGGATCATCCTTTTTGGCTCCTTCTGGCTTTTCAAGGGTTTCGGTTTTTGTACCAAACTTGATAGGCACTGGCATGAACTTGTTGTACTTGGTCAACAGCTCGCGTATCTTACTCTCTTCAAGAAACTCCTTCTCGTCATCGCTTATGTGCAAGATGATCTCTGTACCAAAGTGTTCTTTCTCTGCCGGTTCAATCGTGTAATTAGGAGATCCATCACAGCTCCAGTGTACCGCTGGCTCGTCTTTATAGGACTTCGTGATGATTTCTACTTTATCAGCCACCATAAAAGCAGAATAGAATCCTAGACCAAAGTGTCCTATGATCCCACTATCCTTGGCGCTGTCCTTATATTTTTCAAGAAACTCCTCGGCACCAGAAAATGCAATGTCGTTGATATACTTCTGCACCTCATCTTCAGTCATACCTAGACCTTGGTCTATGATATGTAGCGTTCCATCTTCTTTGTTGATTTTCACCTCAATCTGTTGGTCGCCCAACTCTACGTTAGCCTCACCTATCATGGCCAGGTGCTTCAGTTTAAGGGTCGCATCCGTGGCGTTAGAAACCAGCTCGCGCAGGAAAATCTCGTGATCGCTGTATAAGAACTTTTTGATGAGCGGGAAAATATTCTCCACCGCTACATTAATCTTTCCTTGTTGTGACATATAATGTATTGTGTTTTAAAGTTTGTGTTTAAGTACGCTTTCGCGAAAGCGAGAACGCATTCATCCTCAATGGTCAAATCGAGTACCAAAGCAATACAAATGACAACCTGACATTTTTTTGCCGAAGATGGCAGAAGCATCCAGTAAAACGACTAGCGTTTGCTCACAAATTTTGAAGTGTTGAGATAGAATCGCCACGGCAAATCCTTGTCCTCCTCGGCATAATCAATCCCTATTCTTTTGCTTACAGTAATCTGCTCACTGCGGTCACTGAGCGGATTCGAAGCGAGGTCACTGAGCGGAGTCGAAGTGAGCGGACTCGAAGCAAGGTTGCTGAGCGGAGTCGAAGCAATCCATACCGTATCACCGGTCAGATCTGCTCCGTAATGCGATCGATCCAGTCCAAAGGCCTTACTGAAATTTCCAGGTCCTGAGGTCAAAGTCTTATCCACAGTTGACTTGCCACGACGCGCCAGCATCACATCAATACCATCGACGGGTTCCACAGCGCGAATGAGAATCGCGTCTGCCTGCTCGTCGGTATTTGTAATAATGTTGAAAAGGTTGTGAATGCCATAGCATAGATACACGTATGCCACGCCGCCGGTTTCATACATGATTTTAGTGCGATCTGTAAATCTACCCAGATGCGCATGGCAAGCCTTGTCTCCTACACCTCGATAGGCTTCGGTTTCTGTAATGATGCCGCTGGTACGTTGATCGTCCACCATGGAGACGATGGTTTTGCCTATCAGGTCTTTGGCAAGGAATACCACATCGTCGTGCTGGTAATAGCTGCCAGGAAGTTTTGTAGTGGACATAAATCTAAATTACAACGGATCTTCAAGCCGTCTGGCTTGAGGCTACGATCTTAATAAAGGTTTAGCATCTTAAGGCTGTACCTTTGCAGCTTTACCTTATTATGACTTTCCAAGATCTCAAGCTTTCCAGTGCGTTACTAAGCCAACTGGAGAAAAACCAATTTGCCAGTCCAACTCCTATTCAAGAACAGGCCATCACGCCTATTCTGGAAGGAAAGGACGTGATGGGAATTGCCAAAACAGGTTCTGGAAAGACTCTAGCCTACGTGCTGCCACTACTCGACCGCTTACAGAATAAGCGATCAGAAAACAGAGAGATTCAAGCGCTGGTGATGGTGCCTACTCGCGAGCTTGCCGTACAGGTAAGTGAGACGATCATTTTATTTTCAAAAGCTTTGAAAAACCCATTGATCACGATGGCGGTTTATGGTGGTGTGAGCATCAACCCGCAAATGATGAAGATGAATACGGTAGACATTCTGGTGGCTACTCCAGGACGTTTATTGGAATTGATCGAGAAGAATGCGGTGAAGATTGCCAAGACTAAAATACTTGTGTTGGATGAGGCAGACAAAATGCTGTCTGCTGGATTTCAAGCAGAAATGGATCTTATTTTTAATAGGCTTCCTACACAAAAGCAAACCTTATTATTCTCTGCGACACTTTGCAATCAGGTCACAGAAATAAAAGAGAACCTGCTTCAGAATCCAGTAGTCATCGATGTTCAAGTTCCTGAAGAGGATCTTTCCAACATCAAACAATTGGGATATCGAGTCACCGAAGAAAAGAAAGGAGTTTTATTAAGACATCTAATTGAGAAGCACGAGATGCAGCAAGTGTTGATATTCTGCTCCTCTACCTATCAAGTAGAACACGTCAACGACAAACTCAACACAAACGGTATTACTTCTAAGGCAATTCACGGTAAAAAAGCTCAAGGAACAAGACAATCACACCTCAACGAATTCAAAGATGCTGATAGCGAGGTGCGCTGCCTGGTCACTACCGATTTGCTTTCTCGTGGTATTGATATAGAGTTCTTACCATACGTCATCAATTACGAATTGCCTAGATCCCCTAAGGATTATATCCACCGCATTGGAAGAACCGGCCGCGCAGAAAACCCAGGAACGGTCATCTCGCTAGTCACTCCAGACGAAGCACACCACATGCGAGTCATCCAGAAAAAGACCAAGATGAAAGTCTGGATGGAAGATTTACCAGAGTGGAATTCTTGATTTAGTTTTCAGCCTTGGTTTATTACATGGGTAGTTATATATCCGCTCGTTCTCGACTGTCGCTCGAACCGGCTATCATCGAATTATTAAAAATTTAATAAACCAGTATCGAGCGGCAGTCGAGATATGGTTTGAGTAGTCCTGCTTACTAAAACTTTAGCAAAGCTAGTAATTGGTCTCTTGTCTTTTTTCCATTGCCAAGAATGCGTCCGTAAATTTTTTGATTATGGATCGAGCTTTAAGTCTAAAAATTATTAACGATAAAAACCCAAATATTAAGACAATAGTAGCGCCTTGCCAATGAGTAATTATTAGCATGAGAACAGAAATCGCAAGCCAGATTAGAAACAAAGTATATGATCCAACAGGGAATAACCAATCGAGTTTGACTGACAATTCGAATGATTTTTCGTCTTTTGATGTTCCGACAATCATGAAATTCGAAGGGAATTTTGGCTCCTTTAAATAAAAACTTCTAATGTTTACTGAACCACGATAATATCCATTTTTAATCAAACAATTCAATACGTTTTGAGAATTGTCGTTATTGAATATGGTGTTTTTCAAACAGTTTGATTTAAGTTCTGATGGTTGTTGTGCGATGGTTAAGACAAATATAAAGATTCAATTTATCGACTAGCTAAAAACAATTTGGGACGTCAGTGCTTAAAAACCAGTATCGAGCGACAGTCGAGATATGGTTTGAATTACAATCCATGCTCAGAACGAATTGCTTTTCTCAACACTTCAAAGAACTCAGTGCAACGCTGCCGCTGGAAAAAGGAATCACGTAATTCATAACATTCCTAATTGTAACAAAAAAAGCCCCGACGAATTGAGACTTTTAAATTTGATTTCAGCTTAGGCTTTAGTTTGATTACTTCTTCTCAAAGTCCAGACTCAAGCTATTCACACAATGTCTGATTCCAGTATTTGTCGGTCCATCGTTAAAAACATGACCCAAATGGCTACCACAGTTGGCGCATAAGATTTCCGTACGTATCATGCCGTGAGTGGTATCGCGTTTACGTTCAATAGCTCCTTCTATCTCATCATCAAATGATGGCCAGCCGCAACCGCTGTCAAATTTGGCTTCAGATTTATATAGTTCGTTACCACACGCAGCACAACTATAAACACCGTTTTCGTAATGAGTATTGTATTCTCCAGTAAAAGGACGCTCAGTACCTTTCTCACGTAAAACATGATATTGCTCTGGCGTCAATTTGCTTTTATATTCTTCTTCAGTCATCGTTATTGATTATTTTCTAAGTTCTGGTAGTGGTTGTCCTTCTGGCACAAAATCCAAAGCCACACCATTGATACAATGTCTCTTTCCAGTGGTTTCTTGAGGTCCATCATTAAAAATATGACCTAAGTGACTACCACAGGTAGCACATTTAGCTTCATCTCTTTTGTACCCTATTTTCATATCACTGTCTAGAACAATAGCACCGTCTATCGCGCGGTCATAACTAGGCCATCCTGTACCTGATTTAAATTTATGCGCATTATCATATAGTGGCGCATAACAAGCTGCACAAATTAAGGTTCCTGGACTGGTTTCATCATTTAGTGGACTAGTAAAGGGTCGCTCAGTTCCTGCTTTACGCAAGACTTCAAACTCTTCTGGAGTTAATATAGCTTCCCATTGAGCCTCAGTTTTGGATACTTTATAATCCTGTTGTTCATTGGACGCCATTGCGGTTTCTTCCGCTGGCTTGTCTTGTGCATTTGATTTACAGGAAACTGCTGCAATGGCGAGCATTCCTAAAATTACGTTCTTGATCATTATTAATATTTTTTATAAAGTTAATCCACAACTGTTCCATACACTGTTGGCACAATGTTAATCTGCCTTAACTTGGGGCGAGCTCAAATCTGCTGTGGTAACCTAGTAAAATACTATTTTTGTCATATGAATCAGAAAGTTGCCATTATCATGGGATCAACGAGCGACCTGCCAGTGATGCAGGACGCCATTGACGTCCTTAAAGAGTTACAGATAGAAACGGTTGTCGATGTGGTCAGTGCCCATCGCACGCCAGAAAAAATGTTTGATTTTGGTAAAAATGCCCACAATCGCGGCATTGCCGTTATCATCGCAGGTGCTGGCGGTGCAGCACACTTGCCTGGAATGGTGGCCAGCCTGTCTCCATTACCAGTCATAGGTGTTCCTGTTAAGTCTAGTAACTCCATAGATGGTTGGGATAGTGTTCTTTCCATTTTGCAAATGCCTGGCGGCGTTCCCGTCGCGACCGTAGCGCTTAACGGTGCCAAAAACGCAGGTATTCTAGCGGCCCAAATCTTAGGCGCTACGCAAGAAGAAATCCGCGATCGCATTGTGGACTATAAGGAAACTTTGAAGAAAAAGGTGACTGACGCTGCAGCGCAGATGCGTTCTTATGAGTAAACCTTTTCTATACAGCTCGATTATCGTGATAGGTTTGACGGTGATCTGGTTGATCTATGAATTACAATTACATCACTTTGTAAAGTGGCATTTCTTGACGGTTGGTGCCGTTCATATCATCATGTCCATCATTATCAATCGCCAGTTTACCACAAAGGATATCAATTATTTAGGTTGGATTCATGCGGTGTCAGGTGTAGTATTTTTCGCATATGGTCATTTTATCCTTTAAAATTGCCAAAAAATGTGAAAGTATTTAACAAATCCCTATAAAACCTTAGACCTCTGGCTCGTACTTTTACGACCATGAGTAAAGAAAACAATCCCCTATTACAGACGTTTGAAACGCCTTTTCAAACGGCACCGTTTGCCGTGATTGAAGAGGCTCATTTTGAGTCCGCTTTCGCGAAAGCGATCTCATTAGCACAGTCAGAAATTGACACCATCACCAGTAACAGTCAACCGGCCACCTTTGCAAATACCATCGAGGCACTGGACCGAAGCGGCGATCAACTGAGCCGCATCAGTTCTATATTTTTCAACCTCAACAGCGCAGAGACCAATGACGAAATACAGCGAATTGCCCGTGAGGTGAGTCCGCAGCTTTCAAAATTTGGTAACGATGTGACTTTAAATAAAGAATTGTTTGCCAGGGTAAAAGCCGTTTATGATCAACGCGATGAACTAGCACTGGACCCAGAACAATTGACTTTGCTGGAAAAACAATACAAACGATTTTCCCGTAATGGTGCCAATCTTGCCGAAAACAAAAAAGAGCGATTGCGTGAAATCGATGCAAAACTGGCGCAACTTTCTCTAGGTTTTGGAGAGAACGTACTCGCAGCAACCCAAGAATTTGAATTACACATCACCAACAAGGACGACCTTGCCGGTCTACCAGAAACAGCGCTAGAAGCCGCTGCAGAAGAGGCAAAAAGCCGTGACAAGGAAGGTTATGTATTCACGCTGGATTATCCCAGCTACATTCCTTTCATGACTTATGCAGATAACCGTGAACTGCGTGAAACGATGTCCAAAGCTTTTGGAGCTAGAGCTTATCAAGGTAAGCATAGCAATCAAGAGAATGTGCTGGAAATAGCCAACTTGCGATTTGAAAGAGCTAATTTGCTAGGCTACAAAACTCACGCGCACTTTGTATTGGAAGAACGCATGGCGATGACGCCTAAAAAGGTGCGCAAATTCTCTGAGGAATTACTCAAAAAAGCCAAGCCCGCAGCAAGAAAGGAATTTGATGAACTTACTGATTTTGCGGTTGAATACCTGCGTGATAACCAAATGGAACCCATTAAAGAGTTGCAAAAATGGGATGCCGCCTATTTCTCTGAAAAACTCAAGAAATCACACTTCAATCTTGATGACGAACTTCTCAAACCCTATTTTAAATTGGAAAATGTCATCGACGGCGCCTTTGAAGTGGCAAATCGTCTGTATGGATTGACATTTCACAAAACTGATAACATAGACACCTATCACAAGGACGTGATGACTTATGAGGTCAAAAATGAAGACGGCTCATTGAATTCTATCTTCTATGCCGATTTTTTCCCGCGTAAGGGAAAAAGAAATGGCGCCTGGATGACCTCATTCAAAGATCAATACATTGAAAATGGTGTGAACAGCCGTCCACACATTTCCATCGTTTGTAATTTCACTAAGCCTACTGCTACTAAACCATCGTTACTCACCTTTAATGAGGTGACCACACTTTTTCATGAATTTGGACATGCGCTGCACGGCATGCTTGCAAATACCACTTACCGCAGCCTATCGGGCACATCAGTATTTTGGGATTTTGTGGAACTGCCCAGTCAGATTCTTGAGAACTGGTGTTATGAGAAAGAAGCGCTAGAACTTTTTGCCCGTCATTATGAAACGGACGAAGTAATTCCAGCAGAGTACATTGAAAAGATAAAGAATGCAGCTAGTTTCCATCAAGGGTTGCAAACGCTGCGACAGCTATCCTTTGGGATGCTGGACATGAGTTGGCATGGTATCGATCCACGTGAGATTGATGATGTAAAACTTCATGAAATGAAAACTTTTGACCAGACAGATTTATATCCAGATGTGGAAAGTAGCTGTATGAGTACCGCTTTTGCCCACATTTTTCAAGGTGGTTACAGCGCTGGATATTACTCCTATAAATGGGCAGAAGTTCTCGATGCAGATGCTTTTGAACTGTTCAAGGAAAGAGGTATTTTCAATAGGGAAATTGCCTCTAGCTTTAAGGAGAACGTTTTATCAAAAGGTGGAACAGAGAACCCAATGTTGTTGTATACCCGCTTTCGCGGAAGCGAACCTAAAATAGACGCTTTGCTTAAAAGAGCTGGATTGGTAGCGTGATAATTGAAATAAGTTCGGATTAACGATTGGTTTTTGATTTTGTTAAGAGTCCATATAGTGCCTAGAGAGCTTTTGAGGCTTAACTTTGGGAATATATCAAGCGTTTCTCTCCAGAAGGTAGGTTTGACGAATTGAAATAAATCTGAATTCATGACTTTGAATTCTGAATAGATAAAGATGCCAGAAGTAAAATTAGTTCCAGATAAATGGGTAGATCGCTACGCGGACTACTTATTCAATTATACCATTACCAGAGTAAACGATGCTGCTCTTGCCGAAGATCTGGTGTCTGAAACTTTTCTGGCTGGTTTAAAAAGCGCACACCGATTCCAAGGTAACAGTACAGAACGCACCTGGTTGGTTTCCATTCTCAAGCGCAAGATTATTGATCAATATAGAAAGCAAAACAGCAAGAAAGGAAAAGCCGAAGTACGAGTGAGCTATCTTGCCACAAGCGATCAAGAAGGCGACTGGCTGGAAGAACGTGTAGGTGATATGCGCAATCCTACAGTAGAAGATGAAATTGAACAACGCGAACTGGGCGAGGCGCTTAATGCGTGCATCGATTCACTACCAGAACGTTATGCCACGATATTTGTCCAGAAATCTATCGATAATCTGGAAACAGAAACGATCTGTAAGGAACATGATATCACGCCGTCAAATTTATGGGTAATATTGCACCGCGCAAGAGTACAGTTAATGGATTGTCTTAAGGACAAGTGGTTTAATGATGATAACTAAATGAGTAGCAGGATATTTATAAAATGTGAAGACGCGCACGTGCTTAGTACTCGTGACCAGTATAAGGATCTTAACCCTAAGGAAAGATTCCGTCTTAATTTGCACAAAAGCCATTGTCCTGGATGTCGTAAGTTTCACAAAAACAACGATAAGTTTTCCAGTAAAATGAAAAACTTGAAATGGGTCAAATTGTCTGATGAGCAAAAACAATCGATCAAGGAGCGCTTAAAAGAGCACGTCAATAACTAGTTACTGTTTATTAAAACCAGTAACAACCACAACGCCGGTATTGCTTCTACAAAAAAACTGGCATAATAATCAGATTTAACTTTATCAGAGCCTATAATTGCCATGGCCGTTATGCCTAGAATGATATATGTGATGATGCTTTGGATATTGAATCCTGGTGTCATCAAATATTCTAGCAGGGCACATATGGCGATAAGCATCAGTCCAATAATTTCAGAATTTTGAGACCCTACCAGCTGTGGCAATGTGCGCAGTTTAGGTGAGTCGTATTTAAGATCTCTTATCTCAAAAGGGATACACAGGGCTATCACAAAAAGTGAGTACTGGATGAGTCTTCCATAAATTCCCTCGTTTTTGATCACGATTAATAATTCTTCCATAGAATCGGTTTTAATGACATAAGGCAAAAGAACCGCTAGAATAGACCATGAAGCACCGATGGTAATCAATTTCAAAATCGGTATTTCTCGGAAGCTTTTTCCCAGCAATTCAGGTAATGCATACAAACTGGTGAGTATCGTACAAAAGGCAAAAAGAGCAAAAGCGCGCATTCCTAACTCAATTACCGTGATACTCGCTACCAAAGCGCATAAAAAAGTCAATAATTTTATAGCATAGTGGTATGGAAACTTCACGTTAAGCAAATGGATGTATTTGGCAACATTGTAACCTACTAAAGTTGCTGTACCTATAGCGGTGAGCTCCATCCAACCAGGCGTGAACCCAGCATGCGCAGATACTACCGCATAAAAGGCCATATAGCACAAGCTTACATGCAAGCTGCTCTTGATATAAAAGTCCAAAAAATGTTTTGCCGCTATCATTTAATCAAAGGTAGTAGGGATCGTTAACAACTTGCCATAAACCGTTGAAAAATCATTGATTCAGACCACGTCAAGCTGTTAGTTTCCATGGCTTAATCGACTACTTTTGTGTTCTCTTAAAATAGACCACCTAAGTACTATGAATACAGACCGCTTTGCACTCAGACACATTGGACCACGCCGCTCAGACCTTCCAGAAATGCTGGAAAAAATAGGTGTAGAAGATATTGATCAGTTAATCCATGAAACCATACCAGCAGGCATCAGGCTCCAGAAGGAATTGCAGCTGGATGACGCGATGAGTGAGTATGAATTTTTGTCCCATATCAACACTTTAGGGAATAAAAACAAACAATATAGATCCTACATAGGTCTAGGTTACAATGCTGGTATAACTCCAGCGGTGATTCAAAGAAATATTCTTGAAAATCCGGGCTGGTATACGGCTTACACGCCTTACCAGGCAGAGATTGCTCAAGGTCGTCTGGAAGCGCTATTGAACTACCAGACCATGGTGACCGATCTTACTGGCATGGAGCTGGCAAATGCCTCCCTACTGGATGAATCTACAGCGGCTGCCGAGGCAATGACTCTGTTACTTTCGGTTCGTGATCGCGATCAAAAGAAAAACAACCACGTCAAGTTTTTTGTGGATCAAGATGTGTTGCCACAAACTAAGGAGTTGTTGAAAACCCGTGCTATTCCGCTTGGGATTGAATTGATAGAAGGCAATCCTAAAGAAATGGATCTTAACGATTCTTATTACGCTATCCTACTTCAGTATCCAGGTGCTAGTGGTAATGTGGTGGATTATACCGCTTTCGCAAAAGAGTGCTCTGATAAAGGCATTCGCATAGCTGTGGCCGCAGATATCCTATCATTGGTATTGCTGGAAGCTCCAGGAAATTGGGGCGCAGATGTAGTTGTGGGAACTACGCAACGCTTCGGTATACCGCTAGGATACGGCGGTCCTCACGCGGCATTTTTTGCTACCAGAGAAGAATTCAAGAGACAGATTCCAGGACGTATCATAGGTGTGACAAAAGATATGGATGGCAAGCGTGCGCTGCGCATGGCATTGCAAACCAGAGAACAGCACATCAAACGCGACAAAGCGACCTCAAATATTTGTACCGCTCAAGTACTACTAGCCGTAATGGCTGGAATGTATGCTGTATATCATGGGCCAAGAGGATTGAAATACATCGCTGGAAAAGTCCACAGACATGCCGCAACTCTTGCAGATGCAGTTGAAAAACTGGGCATCTACCAGACTAACGAGAATTATTTTGACACGCTTTCTTTCAAGACTTCATCGGCTCCAGTGCGAGAAGCTGCGCTAGAAAAAGAAATCAACTTCTATTATCCAGATGCAGACACCGTGCAGGTTTCCATCAATGAGACCACGTCACTTGCAGATCTGAATGATATAGTTTCCGCTTTCGCGAAAGCGGTAAACAAAACAGTAGAACCGATTACAGAATTGTTGGATGAAACCAATCTAGGAACAGGTCGCCAAACCGACTTCCTTACCTACGAGGTGTTCAATTCCTATCACAGTGAAACGGAATTGATGCGATACATCAAGAGATTGGAACGCAAGGATCTTGCCTTGAACCACTCGATGATCGCATTGGGATCCTGTACCATGAAGCTTAACGCTGCAGCAGAGATGTTGCCATTGTCAGATCCTCAATGGGGAAATATTCACCCGTTTGTACCTATCAATCAAGCAGCTGGTTATCAGGAAATGCTTAAAAAACTTGAGCTACAATTGAATGAAGCGACTGGTTTTGCAGGTACTTCACTACAGCCCAATTCTGGTGCGCAAGGTGAGTTTGCGGGACTTATGGCTATACGTGCCTACCACATTTCACGTGGCGATACGCACAGAAATATATGTTTGATCCCATCCAGCGCACATGGAACCAATCCTGCGAGTGCCGTTATGGCCGGTATGAAGGTTGTCGTCACTAAAGCATTAGAAAACGGTAATATCGATGTGGATGATTTGCGCGAAAAAGCAGAACAATATAGAGACAGTCTTAGTGCCTTGATGGTAACCTATCCATCGACGCATGGTGTTTATGAAAGTGCCATCAAAGAAATTACCCGGCTGATCCATGATAACGGTGGACTGGTATATATGGATGGTGCAAATATGAATGCACAGGTTGGGTTGACCAATCCTGGAAACATTGGTGCAGACGTTTGTCACTTGAACCTACATAAAACATTTGCCATACCTCATGGTGGTGGTGGACCTGGCGTTGGACCTATTTGTGTGGCTGAGCGTTTGGTTCCGTTTCTGCCTACCAATCCAATTATTCCAACTGGTGGCGATCAAGCGATTACTCCTATTAGTGCAGCACCATTTGGTAGTGCATTGGCTTGTTTGATTTCTTACGGATATATCTGCATGCTAGGTGCTGATGGATTGAAAAGATCTACAGAATATGCCATCGTGAACGCCAACTACATCAAAGAACGTCTTAAAGGAAGTTTTGAATGTTTGTATTCTGGAGAACAAGGACGCGCTGCCCACGAGATGATTATTGACTGCCGTCCGTTTAAAGATCATGGAATTGAAGTTGTGGATATCGCAAAACGATTAATGGATTATGGATTCCACGCTCCTACCGTTTCTTTCCCAGTTGCAGGAACCATGATGATCGAGCCGACAGAATCAGAAAGCAAAGCCGAAATAGATCGTTTTTGCGATGCTATGATCTCGATAAGAAAAGAGATAGCAGAATGTGATAAGGATGAACCCAACAACCTTCTTAAGAATGCACCTCATACCATGATGATGCTTACTTCAAATGATTGGGATTTCCCGTACACTAGAGAGCAGGCTGCATATCCATTGGAATGGGTAGCGCTCAACAAATTTTGGCCATCAGTTCGTCGTGCAGACGACGCCTATGGCGATCGTAATTTGATGTGTACTTGTGCCCCTATGGAAGAATATTTATAGTGAAACCATCACCAGCGATTAATCAATCGCTGGTGTTTTTTATTATGCACGCATAGAAAAATTGGTCTAGAAATAGGATTATCAATTATTTATCACTTTTTTTACAGATTATATCATCTTTATGAGAGCTAAAATTACTGGTGTAGGAAGTTATATTCCTGATGTGGTGAGAAAGAATGAGGAGTTCATGAACCACGAGTTCCTGAACAATGATGGTACCTCTTTTGGCAGTGATAATGCCACCATTATTGAAAAGTTTGTTGCTATAACTGGTATTGAAGAAAGACGTTACATCAGTAATGAAATGTTCACCAGTGATATTGCTACCAGCGCAGCTCGCAACGCGATTGCAGATGCAAAAGCAGATCCCGAAACCATAGATTTTATCATTGTAGCTCATAACTATGGTGATGTAAAACCAGATGGCGGCAGTAGTGACATGGTACCAAGTTTAGGTACTAGAGTGAAGCAAAAGTTAGGTATCAAAAATCCTAAATGCGTTGCTTATGATGTCTTGTTTGGTTGTCCTGGATGGATCTTAGGTTTGACTCAAGCCGATTCGTTCATTAAATCTGGACTGGCCAAAAAAGTTTTGGTCATCGGTGCAGAAGCCTTATCACGAGTCGTCGATCCTCATGACAGAGACAGCATGATCTATTCTGATGGTGCTGGAGCGGTTTTGGTAGAGCCAAGCAATGACGATCACGGAATCATAGGACAAGCCACAGCAACTTATACTGAAGATGAAGCTTATTTTATTTTCAATCAGAAATCTTATAACGTCAATCTGGAAAATAAGACCCAATACATTAAAATGTACGGGCGTCGCATCTATAATTTTGCACTTTCAAAGGTTCCTGAAGGAATGAAAGCGGCACTAGATCAGTCTGGAGTGGATATCAAAGACTTGAAAAAGATTTTTATCCATCAAGCCAATGAAAAAATGGATGAGGCCATCGTGACCCGATTCTATAAGTTATACGACATGGATATGCCTAAGCATATTATGCCTATGATCATTCACAAATTGGGTAATAGTAGTGTAGCTACCGTTCCTACCGTAATGGATCTAGTGGTAAAAGGTAAAATGAAAGATCACAAAGTTGAAAAAGGTGACGTCGTAATGTTTGCCAGTGTAGGTGCTGGGATGAACATCAACGCCATAGTTTATAGATACTAAAAAGAATCTTTTCCATTTGTAAAAGCGTTCAAACTTATTAGTTGAACACTGTTTCATTTAATACACACTCATATCAAGATACACATCAACGATGGGCCAGTCGCCTTCATCGGTTTCTACTTGTGAAATTTTCTCTGCGACTTCCATTCCTGAAGTCACTCGGCCAAAAATGGTATGCTCGCCATCTAGGTGATCTGTTGCTCTTAAAGAGATAAAAAAGTCAAATGGATTGTGCCACATTTCTGGGTTGTCTTCCCATTCCTTGGCACTACTTACCGTTCCATAAGCATGCTTCACGTTAGGTAGAAAGTGTGGCGCTAACTTATAATTACCGGCACTGCTGCGCATGGTTGCTGTAAAGGGATCATCGCTGTCACCGGCTTGAACGATGAATCGCGGCACCACTCTATGCGCTACCGTACCATCATAGTAACCGTTTTTTATGAGGTACACAAAGCTTGCTCTATAAATAGGCGTTTCCTCAAAAAGCTCCATCTCAATCGTGCCAAATTTTGTTTTCATGCGCACTCTAGTCTCTGGATTCTTCTTACCATATCTGGTAAAAAACGGAATGACACTGTCTTGAGGTATAAAACTGAGTAGTGTGTCACCATCTGCGGTGATGGGCGGCGCATAAAATTCTGCAAGAGTGATTTCTTCCTTTTCTTCTTTGGAAAGTTCGGGCTGCGGTTCAGGTGTATCTTGTTTTGATTTGTCCGTAGTATCTTTACAAGAGAAGAAAATGACTATTAGTAAAAGCAAACACCATTTTGAATTCATTCAGTGATTTTTTAGATCTAGTTCCAAAATTAACCAAAATGCCGTTGCCAGGTGCCACGGCACAGATGGAAATGGCCGCCGTGGAGCGACTGGAAGAATTACAAAAAGCCCAGATGGCTTCAAAAACTCCCAAGGAGGCAGCGACCATGATGCTGGTGTACCCTAAACATGATGTTCCCTACTTCGTGCTTATCGAGCGCATGATCTCCAAAGGAAAGCACAGTGGACAGATCGCGTTCCCTGGTGGCCGGTCAGAAGAAGAAGACGATTCCCATGCCATCACAGCTCTACGAGAAACTGAGGAAGAAGTAGGTATATTGATGAGCCATCAGGAAGTCATCACAGCAGGTACTCCAGTTTACATACCGCCCAGTAACTACCTAGTTCGTCCTTTTCTCGCTTTCGCGAAAGCGAATTTATCCTTCACACCGCAACCCAGCGAGGTGAAATCTATCATAGAAGTACCGTTGCAGGAATTGCTGGACCCAGCAAATGTTTCTACCCATAATCTGTCGACCAGCTACATGGCCAATGTCGATGTGCCTTGTTTCTTATTGAAGGATCATATTGTTTGGGGTGCTACCGCCATGATGCTCAACGAGTTCAAAAGCCTGTTCACGCTAGCGATGGATCACTGAGATTCAAAATTCCCGCCAGCTGAATTTAACAACTGATAATGGTGTGATTTTGTATCTTGCTCTTTCGTTCAAATTTGAAATACTTCATGGGATTATTTAAAAAAAATCCTTTTGGTCATATACTTTTTTTGAAGCTTTGGTTAATTCGCATTTTAGGTGTGTTATCCCATAGACGCTATCGTGGCTTTAATGAATTGCAGATTGATGGTAGCGAGATCATTAAGGATTTACCACCACAAGGCGTATTATTTGTATCTAATCACCAGACCTATTTTGCAGATGTCGTGAGCATGTTTCATGTCTTTAATGCGTCCCTATCTGGTCGTAATGACAGTATCAAAAATGTAGGCTACCTGTGGAAACCTAAACTCAACGTATACTACGTCGCCGCAAAAGAAACCATGCAAAGTGGTTTGTTGCCCAAGATCCTGGCCTATGCCGGTGCTATCACTGTAGAGCGCACCTGGCGCGCTAAAGGTGAGGAAGTATCGAGAGCAGTCAATCCAGACGATACCAAAAACATAGGCGTGGCACTGGATGATGGATGGGTCATCACCTTCCCACAGGGAACTACAAAACCCTTCAAACCTATACGCAAGGGAACGGCTCACATTATAAAACAATACAAACCCATCGTGGTGCCTATTGTCATCGATGGTTTCCGTCGTAGTTTTGACAAGAAAGGCCTGCGCATCAAGAAACGCAACATTCTACAATCGATGGAGATCAAGGCGCCCCTAGAGATTGATTATGAAAATGACAGCGTAGAAAAGATTGTCGAGCAACTGGAGTTTGCCATTGAGCAACATCCTTCTTTCTTAAAAGTGATCCCAGAAGAAGCCCTCAAAGACATGGAAGATCTCAATAAAATGAGACGCTGGGAATATTAATTACACTCTTCTTGAACCCTATACTATACTAACATCATAGCAGGTGGTTTGTAGGATTTCCGCTTTCGCGAAAGCGTGCTTACCACTATCTTTGCCCTCTTAATCGACCCTATATGAAAATTTCCTACAACTGGCTCAAACAGTTCATCAATGTAGCAGATGATCTTGACAAACACACGGCACTACTCACCTCACTAGGTCTTGAAGTAGAAGGTGTAACGCCATTTGAAAGTGTCAAGGGCGGCCTGAAAGGTGTTGTTGTAGGTCACATTCTGGAATGTGTAAAACATTCCAATGCCGACAAACTTAATCTTACCAAAGTTGACATAGGTAACGAAGTGGTACAGATCGTTTGTGGCGCGTCAAACGTTGCTGCTGGTCAAAAAGTTCCTGTAGCGACTGTGGGAACGACTCTTTATGATGCTAAAGGTGAAGCCTGGAAAATCAAAAAAGGAAAGATACGCGGCGAGGAAAGTCATGGAATGATCTGTGCCGAGGATGAGTTGGGTCTAGGAACATCTCACGCAGGAATCATGGTACTGGATGATGATCTAGAAGTGGGAACACCACTTGCAGATGTTTTTGAAATTGAAAGCGACCATGTCATTGAAATAGGTCTCACACCTAATCGCGCAGATGCGATGTCCCATATGGGTGTCGCCAGAGATTTAAGAGCAGGCCTTGCAGTTCATGAAGATGCACCAGCTTTTATAACACCATCGCTAAGCAGTTTTCACGTAGATTCTCGCGCCAATAGATTTGATATAGAAGTGGTCAATAATGATTTGGCTCCTAGATATTGTGGTGTATCCATCAATGGATTGAAAATAGAAGCATCACCCGACTGGCTACAAAATCGATTGAAAGCCATAGGCATTGCACCAAAGAACAATGTGGTAGATATCACCAATTATGTGATGCACGAATTGGGACAACCGCTTCATGCCTTTGATGCGACTAAAATTGAAGGAAATAAGGTCATCGTTCAAACCTTACCTGCTGGTACACCGTTTACCACGCTGGATGGTATCGTCCATGAGTTGCACGAGGAAGATCTCATGATTTGCGATACCGAAAAGCCTTTATGTATCGCTGGAGTTTATGGTGGTCAAAACAGCGGAGTCACAGACGGAACCACTAGCATATTTTTGGAAAGTGCTTATTTCAATCCAGTAAGCATCCGCAAAACGGCAAAACGACATGGGTTCAATACAGATGCGTCCTTTAGATTTGAGAGAGGCATCGACCCCAACATTACTGAAGATGCACTGAAACGTGCAGCGATCTTAATCAAAGAAATTGCTGGTGGCGAAATTACCAGTGATATTACAGACCTATATCCCAATAAGATCGAGGACTATGAAGTCTTCTTGCCCTTTGCAAAAATCGACTCACTTATAGGACAAGAAATTGACCGTGCAGAAATCAAAGAGATTCTAAGAACTCTTGACATCAATGTAAAAAATGTTACGGAAACAGGCCTAGGGCTAAGCATTCCAGCATACCGCAATGATGTAAGCCGTCCCGTAGATGTCATTGAGGAAATCTTACGTGTTTATGGATATGATCGCATTGAAACGTCTTCCAAACTCAATGCTTCCATAGCGCCGAGTTCGAGACTGGACAGTTTTAAAATTGAGAATATTGTAGCTCAACAGTTAATAGGCCAAGGCTTTATCGAGATGATGGCGAACAGCTTAACAGCTGCTAAATATCACGAACTTACGGAGCAGATTTCAGTAAAGAATGAGGTTAAAATATTGAATCCGTTAAGTAATGACTTATCGGTGATGCGCCAGAGTTTGCTTTATGGCGGATTGGAATCTATCGCGTATAATCTCAATAGAAAACAGAACAATCTTAAATTCTTTGAATTTGGTAACAGCTATCACCAGTTCAAGGAACGCAGCTATACAGAGCAAAAACATTTATCCATCCTAACCGTAGGTAATGTACAGCCCAACTCCTGGAACTCCAGCAATGTAAAAGCAGATTTCTTCTTTCTTAAGGGTGCTGTCATTTCAATTTTAAAGAGATTGGGAATTGACACTATCAACGAGAAGGATACTAAGATGGACTTTTTAAGTGAAGGGCTAGCCTTAAGTTCTGGAAGTAAGTTGGTAGATATCGGATTGGTTAAAAA
Source organism: Nonlabens sp. YIK11 (assembly GCF_001413925.1). Classification (NCBI taxonomy): domain Bacteria; kingdom Pseudomonadati; phylum Bacteroidota; class Flavobacteriia; order Flavobacteriales; family Flavobacteriaceae; genus Nonlabens; species Nonlabens sp. YIK11. The sequence goes on along the minus strand of NZ_LBMJ01000001.1, from coordinate 1,767,910 downwards.
GAAGATCGCTAGAACTTTTGGTATCGATGAGCCTGTATTTTATGCTAATGTTTATTGGAGTGAGGTTTTGAAATTGGTAAGTAAAGACCATAAATCCATTCAGGAAATTGCAAAATCACCTGTAGTCAATCGAGACCTGGCTTTACTTGTCGACGATAAAACTACCTTTAAAGAACTACAAACAGTTGCATTTCAAGCAGAGCGTAAATTGCTGAAGTCCGTAGATCTATTTGATGTGTATGAAGGCAAGGAATTGCCAGAAGGCAAAAAGTCCTATGCATTGAGCTTCAAATTGCAGGACCTTGAGAAGACCTTGACAGATAAGCAAATTGACAAAGTAATGGATAAGGTTCAGAGTCAGCTGGAAAAACAGTCAGGTGCCATAGTTCGCTGATACCGTGCGTTTAAAATAATTCTTACGCAGTTGTTGATAGTTTTAAAGGTCCTCTACGACCTAAAGAAGGAAGCTAGGATTTTACAAGCTTAATTTCTAACTTTCATACTTAATAAATTTCTATATGCTGCGCAGGACTAACATTGAGCAAAAATTACAGCAATCCCGTAATAAAACGATCAAGGAATCAGATATCCTAGATCAAGTAAGGGAAATTCTGAAACAAGATGACCTTGTGGAAGATGCCATCATTGCCAGGATGAAAAGCCCGCAAAAGCCAACACCTCGCAACTCGTTTGATTTTGATTTATTAGACAGTGATAAAATTTATCACGTAGATCAGATACGTGACATATGTGTGAATTATAGATTGCGGTTTCTAGATACTCGATATTTTAAAAACGAGATACCGCAGGAAGCGCTCAACAAAATCAAAAGATTAGAAAAAGAGCACGATACAACCTTAAGAGGTTTCAAAATCGTGGCGCCATCCAAAATGTTTAAACTGGAGAATGCAGACGATCCTTTATTGTTTGCTCCTATAGGTAACGGTTACTTTTATTTGATTCACAAATGGGGAAATGATTTAAATGCTTTTAGAAGAGCATGGGCATGGCCTTTCAAATCTTTGGAGAACTTGATTATTTGCACCTTACTGGTTAGTTTGTTAGCTGCCTACGCGGTTCCGAATGGGATCTTCTCCAAGGACACCAGTGGCGTACAGTTTGTGCTCATTTTCTTTTTTACATTCAAGTCCATTGCTAGTATGGTACTGTATTATTCATTTGCCGCAGGTAAGAATTTCAATACAGCCATCTGGAACAGTAAATACTTTAACGCATAATTGCTTTCTTTATAATAGTAGATTAATGTTGGAAACGTCTCTTTACAGAGACGTTTTTTTTATCTTGTCCATCTAATAATAAACTATGGCAGCACGCAGGCGCAACCCATTACTGGGCGGTATTTTCGCATTGATCATGATTGGTTTTGGAAGCTACAGATTGTTCATTCACTTTTCAGGAAGAGCGACTCTGGCCACCTGGCAACTAGTGATCACTGCAGCAGTGATCTTGTATGGATTATTTGTTGCATACAGCGTGCTCACCCAAAAGTCAGAAAATCCAGAAGATTAATGGCCGATTCAAAATCAAATTACAATCTATTATTGGCGATCGCTTTTGTAGGGATAGGTTCTTGGAAAACTTATGATTTTTTCAACGGTGATGAGAGTATGGCCACCTATCAGGTAGTTCTGTCCATTCTTTTGATCGTATTAGGAATCTATCAACTGTTGCGCTGGAATGCCATGCGCCAAAAAAGCAATAATGGATAAAGAAAAGTTGGAGAAATCTAATTATTAGCTTGCCTTCAAGGCAGCCATCTTGATTGCAGCTATCGCTGCTTCAGAACCTTTATTTCCATGAATACCACCGCTACGAGCTACAGATTGAGCGTGAGTATCATCTGTTAACACACAGAATATCACTGGAATTCTAGTCTTGTTTAGGTTCAAGTCTTTGATACCGCTGGTAACGCCTTGACAAACAAAATCAAAATGAGCCGTCTCACCACGTATCACGCTACCTATCGCAATTACTGCATCTAAAACGCGCTTTTGTCTTTTACCAGGAACGCTAAAAGTGGATTCCTGCATCTTCCTGCAACCGTATATCAATTCAAACGATCCTGGAACATCGTACCTATAGATGGCATCTTTATGCATACCACAATCCAGTAGTGTATCCAGAGCGCCTTTGTATAGGTTCTCTGTAATGTCGTCGTTCCATTCAGACACAACGATACCTATACGCATTTTTGATGCGTCGGGTAATTTGCACTTATCGTAATGGGATAAATCCTTACCGGCAGTAGCCATGATCTAGTTAGAAGCTGCTTGAGCCTGACCTAAAAGAATTTTAGCGGTTTGTGCTTCTGGAGTAGTTTCATACTCTTCTTCAATTCGCTCAAGATTCTTAATGGCCGTGCTGTTATCTCCAGTTAAAAGCGCCGCTTGAGCACCTTTTAAAAGATATTTAGGCGTGGTAAATTCATTAGGAACAATATCTGCTGCCTCATTGTAATATTTGATGGCATCTGCAGCTTGATCAACTTGCATAAGTGCATCACCTATACCAGCTTTTGCGTATGCTTCCATGATCGATCCATCGCCATCATAAGCAGTTAGGTAATCAATCGCATTTTGATAGTTGGTACCACCTAAATTAAGGTAAGCCATACCTGCTTGATAGTTGGCAATATTTCCAGCATCTGTACCGCTATAGTTTTCGGCAAGTTTGATAAGTCCGTATTTACCTTCACCACCTTCTAAGGCTAGGTTGTAAAGAGAATCTTGCTCCTCGCCTGTTGCGTTAACTGCTTGCTCATAAAAACTGAATGCTTGAGTGGATTCTTCGAGAGCTTCTTCAGCTTTTGGGCCTAGAATGAAAGCTGTGTACGCCCATATGGCCGCAGCGATTACCGCGATGGCAATAACAGTATAAAGAATAACGTTTTGATTCTTGGCAACCCATTCTTCGGTTTTGCCTGCGCCTTCATCAAGTGTTTCAAAAATCTCAGCCGTTGTCGACTCTTGCTCTTCAATTACTTCTTTCTCCTTCTGCGTTTTAGGCTTGTAACCTCTTTTATTGTATGTGGCCATTATCAAATTTATTGAACGCGCAAAAATATAATTTTTATCGGTATTAAAAAACGCGTTGTTACTTATTCTTCTAGAAGGCAATCCTTAAATTTGACGTCGCGTCGAGGTTGAAATTTTTATTTCGCTTTCGCGAAAGCGAACTCACCACAACCTTTTGTTTTTCAAATAATTACAACACAAATCATATGCATCTCAAATCCTTAAGTCTGGTCAACTACAAAAGTTTTGACAGCGCTGATTTTGAGATGGATGAAAAAATCAACTGCTTTGTGGGTAATAATGGCGTAGGAAAAACCAACGTGCTGGACGCAATCTACCATCTTGCCTTTGCCAAAAGCTATTTCAATCCTATCACGATTCAAAACATCAAACATGAAACTGATTTTTTTGTCATTAATGGGAGGTTTGAAAAGGATGATCGAGAAGAGAATGTCGTGATAAGCGCCAAACGTGGTAATAAGCGAATTGCAAAGCGTAATGGTAAGGTCTATGAAAAGATTAGTGACCACATAGGCTTGCTGCCACTGGTCATCATATCACCAGCAGATCGCGACCTTATCATAGAAGGCAGTGAGACCAGACGTAAATTTCTAGATGGCGTTCTCTCACTGGACAATCAAAAATATCTGGAGCGACTTATCAACTACAACAAGTTGTTATCGCAGCGCAATGCCTTGCTCAAGTACTTTGCGGCAAACCGTAAGTTTGATAGCGATGCACTTGCCGTTTATGATGAACAAATGGTAGCGCTGGGCGCATATATCCATAAGTGCAGGGTGGAATTTTTAGAACGCTTCACTCCTATTTTTAAGGATTTTTATGCAAAGATTTCCAGAAAGGCAGATGAAAAGGTGGACATTTATTACAAGTCTGATTTTCTTGATGCCGACCCTACTACGGTTTTTAAAGATGCCCAGCAAAAGGATTTGCAGATTCAATACAGCACCGTAGGTATTCACAAGGACGATCTGTTGTTTTCTTTAGATGATTATCCCGTAAAAAAATATGGTAGTCAAGGACAACAAAAGAGCTTTTTGACCGCTTTGAAATTGGCTCAATTTGAGTTCATAAAAAGTGAAAGCGGGACCGTTCCCATTTTATTGCTGGATGATATTTTTGATAAGCTGGATGAGAGTCGCGTATCGCAATTGATTGAAATGGTCAATGATGAACAATTTGGGCAACTATTCATAAGCGATACAAACAGCGAGCGTACTGAAGCTGTTATAAAGAATGTGAATCAGTCCTATAAAATGTTTGAGTTATGAAGAATTTAATCCTTGCAGTTTTTACGGTTTTGCTGGTAAGTTGCGCTAATGATAGCAACAGTGAAAAAATAAAAAACCTTAACGGCTACTGGAATATTGATCTAGTTGAGAAGCCAGATGGCAGCCAGAAGGAATTCCCGTTTACCAATCACATGGATTTTTTTGAAGTGAATGGCAATAGCGGCACTAAGAGTCGAGTAAGCCCTACTTATGACGGCACCTTTATTTCTTATGGCGATGCTGTAAAGTTTGAATGGGTGGACAATGAAAATCAAGTAGTCCTCAACTTTGCCAGCGGTGAACAAGCTTATTCACAAATACTAAGAAAAGCTACCAAAGACGAAATGGAACTGGTTCATGAAGATGGAACCGTATATTACTATAAAGCCTACCAACCCGATGCGGAACAATAAAAAAGAGGAATTTGTGAGTATGAGCGACGTCTTGAAAGATTTCAAGTCGCAAAACAAACTATCCAAAGGTTTTTTAAAAGTGGACGTGGATGCCGCATGGAAGGAAGTTATGGGCCCTGGAGTCATGACATACACGACGGGCATCAAGCTATCTGAAGAAAAATTATTCATAGACCTATCATCCTCTGTATTAAGACAGGAACTTTCCTATGGTCGTAGCAAGATCATAGCAAACCTCAATGAACATTTAGGGAAAGAGGTCATCAAAACCTTAGTACTTAGATAGTCCTTATTACTCTGGATTGATCCCAGTATTGAATTCTTCTAAAGACTGTGATTTTCTTAAGGCAGGTTTTTTAGAAATGGTTTTAGAGAACACCTTTTCATACAACTCATTCAAGCTGTCAAAATCTATACTATACTCTAGACCTAATCCCTGATCGTAACCTTCTTGCTGTCCTATTTGCTGCAAGGCATTTTCGCGGTTAAATATTTTTAAGGTAAGCGTACCGGTCTGATTCAATAAAAATTCAATTTCTACATTACCAATCACGGCACGTTCTGTGGCCGTGGTGCTACCTACAGGAACTCCCAATTTACCGTTGATGAAAACCCGATCGCTTATTTGTGTGGTTAATGTAATTCCAAAACGGTCTGATCGCTGGATATCAGAGTTAGGATTACGCTCTGTTGCCTCATAGGTCACACCAAAATCCAAACGACTATCGCCACTACTCACGATGTCATTCACGATTCCAGATAGACTTTCTATTAAGTTACCGGTGGCAGCATTTTGCGCTATACTATTAGGATTATAAAAGGACCCTGTTGCGATTAGCGACAAGGCTTGTCGTTGTCTTTCTGCTTTATCTTCCAGTCGATATTGCAACTCTGATTTTACCACAGAACTCACATTAGGAAAAACAATCTCAAATTCTGGATCAAAGAAGCTTAGGTCTCCTTCAAGGCTCGTAACAACCTTGACCGGTATTTGTGCATTAAGATTAGGATTGTCCAATAACACGGATGGGTTTGCTCTTGTGAGGTATGAAGCACTTACATCAATATTGGCATTTGTAGGGTCACCATTCCAGTCGACTGTACCTCCAGGTTCTATGACAAACTCCTTGTTTACCAATCCTGCGTATTTGAAGTTATAAATACCTTCAGTAGCGATAAAATCACCGTTCATGACGAATTTACCATTGGTGTTGATTTCCAATAAAAGGTTGCCATAACCACTACCTCGCAGATAACTACCGTTTGTGGGATCAACTGTGATTTCAACTGTCGCTGTAGGCGTTACTTCTAGGTCAAATCGTAACTCCAATCCCGATACTTCTTTAATTTCAGTTTCCTCGCCAGATAATCTAGCTTCCTTCTCTTCAGGACTTAGAAAATAAATGGCAGAGGTATCGCCTAGCGATTCACCATCGTCGATAGGTATTTTAAAAATCGTTCCTTCACCTGTGGTCGCAACTACATCGATGAACAATTCATCTGTAGGTCCAGTGATGGTAGCACTACCGTCTATGAAAGCTGTACCGTAATAAAGAGATTCTTCAGTGAGTTCTGTGTCGAGTACTAAGAGACGGTCGGATTCTAGTGCTAAATCCAATTCCCAAAAACCAAAATTCTTATGGTTGATCTGTCCTTTTAAAAGTCCAGAGGTGTTGTATTTAGTGTCGGTTAATTGGATTTCTCCAAAATCAAAGCTAGTGCTGGTAATATCAACCGTGGCCTTATCCTCAAAATCAAAATCTGTATTAAGGTATGGCACCTGCAGTCCTGCATTGTTGAGTACTATTTGTCCGGATATTTCGGGCTCGGTCAGTCTGCCTTGTACCCTTGCGTTTCCTGTGGCCAGACCTCTTATATTATCGATAACGATCCCACCTAGCGGACTTAAAGCCACTAAATTGAATTCATTGAAATTAGCACTAAGATCAAGTGTAGAATAATCACCACCAGTATTGATGGAACCGTCCACGGTAAACGTACGTTGAACATCATCCTTAAGTTGAGCGTTTACATTGTAAACACTTAGATCTTCATTACCCTTGACCAGCATATCAAAATCGCCTAGTGGAGTATTATTTACCTCAAAGTTACTGATGGTAAAATTGCTTGATGGAGCGTAGTTACCATCAATCTGTTCAAGTTTGAGCTCACCGTCAATACGGCCTCGCATCTTGAGACTGTCAATGGGTTTAGTTAGACTAGCAATGCGCACACCATCAAATTTGAGGTTCACATCCTTAGAATCCTTGCCGTCAATCATACCTGCGACAGTGATTCTCTCGTTAAGGTGTTGTGCTCTAAGTGTATCGAGTTTGAAGGTTTGGAAGTTGTTATCAAAAACTAGTTTGACATCTTCTGCGCTGGGATTTATTACCCATTTCTTACCTTGATATCTAAGGTCACTACGGCGTATACCTACGACCGATTTATTCTCATCGTTTATTGTGTGGTAAAAACTTAGATTGTATTTATCGTCTGACTGTTCTTCACTCGTGAACTCAGTTCTGAAGAGTAAGGTATCCTGACGTGTGACATTGATTAGTTGAAAGTCTTTGACATTATAAAAACCATTATCGATGTCATCAATTTTTATATAGGTGTTGAATAACGGGTTTTGGTTATTCACCTGAACATTCACTTGTTTCAGATCTACATCGTAAGCTTTGATCCTAGGTGTTCTAAAGGTGAGCCTAAATTGAGCCTCGTTACTTGCAACTTGGCCTTTGATGATTGTGTTTTCGCCTAGAGCGATATCAGGAAAGAACAGATCTACAATTTTATCATAGATCTTGAATTCATAATCAAGATATTGATCCTGGGTAATTTTATCAGATTTGTAATTGATGTAAACGTTACCAATCGCATTTTTGAAAAGCTCTGGAATCTCTTCTATCTTGAACTGTCCTCTTACCTCGCCTTCAATAATGTCGGTGCTGTTTATGGTAATCAAGCGTTCTTGTTCTATGAAGGTACTCTCGATGATAAAATCCTCAAAAAAGTAGGTGTCGTTGTCGTTTTGATAGCTGGCATCAGTGAAATTAATGGTTCCCGCGACGTCATTGATATCAGTACCGTTCATGTCAATTACCACATCGCCTTTCAATATTGCCATGCTATCACGAGTGAAGATGTTGGTCGCTCTCAAATCTGCGTAGGCGATGGAGGCTTTAAAATCGTAGGAATTAATTTCTTCAGTAATATCAACCAGTCCGTCAAATTCCAATTGCAGATTGGGATCATTGATCTTGACGGTCCCATTAAATACCGGTTTGCGCAAATCACCATTGACTTTGATGTTTCGGTAGTTGTACCCTTTAAAGCTTAGTCTACCAATATTCCCATTTAAACTTAACCTTGCGTTATCTGGATCAAAACCACGACCATCTACATTTAAGTCAAGGCTTATCCTACCTAGGTCTTTTGTTTTTGTGATGCTACCTAGATTAAATCCGCTGGTTTTTATGTTACCGTTGTAGCCGATGCGTTCTGACCGAATTTCAGTCAGTCGCAAGTCTGTGCCAAAATTTCCTAGACGGGTACTTCCTGACAATTTTGAAACCACAGTGTTTTGGTCCACACTAGCATATCCATTGGCATTCACGGTACCTAATTGATTAAGTTCAGCAGGTAGTTGGGTCCCTAAGATATTGGGAAGCAGTTTTTTTAAATCGGTGTTGCTTACCTGTAATTGGTTAAAATCACCTTCAATATAGAATTGATCCACATCCCTAACAAGATTGCGCATAGACATCGTACCGTCAACACTCAAATCGTTTAAGGCGGTCATTTTGAGATCTGTAACCGTGAAGTCATTGAGCGTTCCCAGAATATTTCCCTCTAAATCAATACTTTCATTACTGACGAACTCATCGTAAAAAATATCCAACTCATTAGTTGCAAGACTGGCTTCTTGAATTTTGAAATCCCAACGTACCTTATCTACAAAATCTGAAAAGTCACCAGGCTCATAATCAAATTGCAAATCGCCCTTTAGATATGAACCTAAGGTTTCAATATAAAGATCCTGCGCTTTAATTTGGGTAGGAGAATAATAGAAATCTGCCACAAGATCTTTAATGGTAAAACCTTCACCACCATTATTTTCACTAACGGCACCGTTATACATTATAAAATTACCCTTTGTGATATCTGCAAAAAGTTCATCGCCGTCTATCCTAAAATTGTCAGCGTTCAAGTTGAGATTATCAGCAAAGAATATCTCTGGGTGATTTGCCTCTTCGTCAGTAATTCTGATGCGTGCATCAGTGAGTTGGATCTCGCCTGTTGATAATGTAAAAGGCTGCGTACTTGCTTGATCGCTGGCAAATTTTTTAAGGAATATATTGAGGTTGTCGCTTTCTTCACCTTCATAGCGCTTCATGTTGAGATAGAACTTATCGATCTTTACATTACCCAGCACAGGTGCGTTGGAGACCAATTCAGAAAAGCTTAGTATGGAACTACTTAAGCTTTGAAATGATATGATGGTATCTTGATGATGGTCCAGCGCGCGGGAACTTCCTAAATTGACATCACCATCGTACGTGATGGCTACCTTTTCAATGGCAATGTCCACATCATAGGTGTCATTGAGATAATCCGTCAAGTAATGAGCGGTAGCGGTCTGTACAGATGGAAAAGAAAAAGCAATCACCAAGATGACAAATAGCGCTATCAGTGCCAGCAGCGTTCTTCCCAGTATTTTAAAAAGCTTTTTAATAATAGATCAATTACTTTTGCAAAGATTACCAATTTCTATGCCCATACCATCCTCTAAACACGATAATTGTTTCATTCTAGCGATAGAATCATCATGTGATGATACTTCATGCGCTGTGCTTAAAAACAATCAAGTTTTATCCAATGTTATTGCAGGTCAAAAAATACATGAACAATATGGTGGTGTGGTACCAGAGTTGGCTTCTCGCGCCCACCAATCTAGCATTATACCCGTCGTCCATGCTGCTCTAGCACAAGCAAATATCGACAAAAAGCAACTGTCAGCCATAGCTTTTACCAGAGGTCCTGGACTAATGGGCAGTCTACTTGTGGGCGGTAGTTTTGCAAAGAGTCTCTCTCTAGCACTGCAGATTCCATTAATTGAAGTTCATCACATGCAGGCGCATATTCTGGCCCATTTTATTGACCATGGTCAGGAAATGCCAAGATTTCCATTTTTGGGACTCACCATTAGTGGTGGGCATACTCAAATTGTGAAGGTGAAGGACTATCACGATATGGAAGTCATAGGAAGTACGATGGATGATGCCGTAGGTGAGGCATTTGATAAATCGGGAAAAATTCTTGGACTAGGTTATCCTGCTGGACCTATAATAGATTCGCTTGCGCGAAAGGGTAATCACGACGCCTTTAAGTTCCCTATACCTAAAGCTCCTGGTCTGGACTATAGCTTCAGTGGCTTTAAGACCAGTGTGCTCTATTTTGTCCAAAAGCAAACACAGAAAGATCCAGATTTTATCCAAAACAATCTGGAAGATATTTGTGCCAGCATACAATACACTATTATCGAGATTCTGTTTCAAAAATTGAATAAAGCGGTCAAACAAACAGGAATCAAGTCTGTTGCCATAGGTGGTGGCGTGAGTGCCAACTCTGGTGTGCGTGAACGCCTGCTTTCCAAACAAGAAAAAGGATGGAAAGTATTTATACCGCCATTTGAATATACCACGGACAATGCAGCTATGATAGGTATTTCTGGATACTACAAATATCTACAAGATGATTTTTCATCGCTGGACATCATTACTCAAGCAAGAATCCCGATGTAACCATGCAGTTATTCTACTTTTCACAGCCTGATGCCACAGATGAGATTCTATCTCTTGAAAAAGAAGATACGCGACACATCACTAAAGTGTTGCGTAAAAAAATAGGAGACAACATTCATGTCACTAACGGTAAAGGTGATTTATTTGAAGCTACCATTGTTCAACTTACCAGTAATAAGTGTCAGCTCCAGTTAAATCATTTGAAGTTTGAAGCAACCAAAAAACCTCAACTTCATATCGCTATCGCTCCTACGAAGATGAATGACCGCATGGAGTGGTTCCTGGAAAAGTCAACCGAATTAGGCATCACGACCATCACACCACTATTGTGCAGCAATAGTGAGCGCAGAAACATCAAGGAAGAACGATTTGAAAAAATTATTGTCAGCGCCATGCAACAATCATTACGGTTGCATAAACCAAAGCTAAATCCATTGACGCCTTTCCACGAATTTCTGGAAACTGCCAGTGAAAACCTCAAACTCATTGCTCACTGTGAGGAAACTAATAAAAGAAACATCACAGAGTTATTGGATGAAAATAAAGACACGCTGATTCTAATAGGTCCGGAAGGTGATTTCACTCCTGATGAAATAGAAAACGCCTTGGAACATCAATTTTCTCCAGTACATCTAGGTCATACCAGGCTAAGAACAGAAACGGCAGGAATTCATGTCGCAAGTTTGTTCAATGCGCTTATCCAGTAATAGAAATTCCTGCTGCTAGAATTTCAAGATCTTTGTCTTGCACGATGATTGCGACTTTGTAATCTGTTTTAGAATTGGTTTCTATTTGGAATGATTGTGTTCCGTTAGGTGTGTTTTTATCAATAGCCATGCGCTGGATCACCACGTTTGTATTTCTCAATTGCTTTCTGGCATTTTCACCTTTCGCGACAGCGGTAGTCTCGTCATCAATAAGCAATAAAGCATAAGCTCTATCAAAATCCTTGACTTCATTCAATGCATAGGAAAAATCAACCGAGGTATTCTTTTTAGTGACAATGGGCGCTGGTAGCGCAGTTACGTTTGATTTATTGATGAGTGAGTTTTTTAATGTTTTTTCTCTTGAGCCAACAAACTCTTTGTTGCCATTAACCACCATTTGTGGCGTATAGACTCCAGAATTAAGCTCTGTGGCATAATCACGCTGGTATGCGGAATACTCCTTTTTAGAATACGGATCTTTCCATCCCAGATAGTTCCAATAATCCACATGATAAGAAAGAGCAATCACGTTCTCGTCATCCTTAACTTCAGATAATAACGCATCTGCAGGTGGACAGCTACTGCAACCTTGAGAAGTAAACAATTCCACGACGTTCACGCCGTTTTGGATTTGTTTTTCATTACTTTGTTCTTCTCTGTTGTTATGTTGAAATGCTAACATAGAGAAGGCTATAAATAAACTAAGGATTGGAAAAGTGATTCTTATAATGGGTCTAAATACCATATCGAGAGTTTTCATGCGTTATAATTTTAAAACTAATAAATAAAGTGTTTATTATTTATGATTTTGTTAAAAATAATTAACCTTAAATTAACATTGAGCACATGAAAACGTTTTGCTTTACATTAATTATCTCATTTTTAGGGACTAGCACTTTTTTTGCCCAAGAAGTTGCGGTGCTTAAATATGATGGTGGTGGTGACTGGTATTCTAATCCTACTGCATTACCTAATCTGGTATCCTTTTGTAATAAAAACCTAGGAACTACTTTCTCTAATGACGTAAAAACAGTTGAAGCACAAAGCATTGATATTTTTCAATATCCTTTTATTCACATGACCGGGCATGGTAATGTTGTCTTCAGTCAAGAGCAGATTGAAAATTTGAGGAATTACCTTTTGAGCGGTGGATTTCTCCATATTGATGACAATTATGGGATGAAACCATACCTTGAAAAGGAGCTGGTCCGATTGTTTCCTGACAAGCAATTGACCGAGCTTTCTGCTAATCATCCAATTTTTAGTAGCTATAAGAATTTCCCACAGGGTTTGCCTAAGATTCATGAACACGATGGAAACCGCCCACAGGCGATGGGAATATTTCATGAAAATAGGTTAGTTCTTTTATTTACTTTTGAGAGCGATTTAGGTGACGGTTGGGAAAGTCCAGAAGTCCACAACGATCTAGAAGAAGTGAGACAAAAAGCGCTCGACATGGGTGCCAACATCATCAAGTACGTATTTACTAACTAACTATTTATGGGTACAAGAGCTACCTCGCGAGCCATCGCTTTTGGATTACTAAGAGCACTACTTATTATTGCTGGTGTATTCCTGCTCGCTTGGTTTCTTTGGGAAATCCAGTCGGTTTTGTTCTACATAGGGTTTGCGGCGGTGCTATCTCTAGTCGGGCGACCTATTGTTTTGTTCTTAAGAGATAGACTTAATTTTCCCAATACTCTAGCCGTTATCGTCACTTTGATTATTCTATTTTCAGTCATCGTCGGCGCGATATTGATGATCATTCCTGTAATTGCAGAGCAAGGTGAGAATATTTCCAAAATTGATATCGAAGAAGTCAAAGACAATCTGGAAGTACTCAACACTCAGATTAGTGATTATTTTGGAATCAGTAAGGTGAATGTTCTGGAACGCATTCAAAACCTTGAATTTGTTAGGGAAAACCTGACCATGGACTTGATACCGCAGTTTGTCAATGGTTTGTTTGGTACTTTGGGAAGCTTGTTAATTGGATTATTCTCCATTCTATTTATTTCCTTTTTCCTCTTGAAAGACAGTCGATTACTTCTAGAAGGAGTTTTGGTATTCTCTAAAAAAGGTAATGAAGGCCAGTTTTTAAGAGCTTTTACTAAAATCAAGCAACTCCTTTCTAGATATTTCATAGGACTGATTTTCCAAATCCTGATCATTTTTGTTCTCTATGGGATTTTGCTCCTGTCATTAGGAACTGAAAATGCCTTGATCATCGCCTTTTTCTGTGCGCTGCTCAATTTGATTCCGTATTTAGGACCAGCTATAGGCTACTTTTTAATGAGTGCATTTGTCATAAGTGACAACCTTGGGGCCAACTTTACAGAAATCATTCTACCGCAACTTATTGTGGTGAGCATAGGTTACGGTATTATTCAGATGATCGATAATTTCTTAAACCAGCCTTTAATCTTTGGAAAGTCTGTGAAATCGCATCCATTGGAGATTTTTATCATTATTCTGATTGCTGGATTACTGTTTGGGATCATAGGACTGGTGCTTGCCATACCTACCTACACGGCGATCAAGGTCATTTCCAAAGAATTTTTGAGCGAGTACAAAATCGTTAAGAAGCTAACGCAAAATCTGTAAAACCTAATGAATCATCAATTGTTGCAACCGCAGGTGAGAGCCTATCTGCTGCAGCATTTGCATGAGAATGCAGCGGTGTTTTTGCTGCGCTCACATCCTTTTGAGATCGATAATAAAGAGTTGGCAGAACAGCTCATCGGCCTTCAAAAAGCCCATTCTAAATTCCCAATACTTTTTGAAAATGACCAGGTGATCTATCCGCCTAAGGTCAATCTTGAGCAAACCAGTAGTTGGGAAACGGCGGTCTATAAAGCCAGCATCATCAAGGGCAACAGCATGATTGATCTCACTGGCGGCATGGGAATAGATGATATCGCTTTCGCGAAAGCGTACTCCAAAACCATCCATATAGAACTCGACCCAACGCTTCAAGAAATAGCCAGCCATAATTTTAAAGCTCTAAATTCAGGAATTGAAAGCCACCAAGGCGATGGGATTTCTTTCCTCACATCTACAGATCAAACATTTGACCTCATCTATCTGGATCCCAGCAGAAAAACGGCGGCCACGAACAAGGCGATTTTATTGGCAGACTATGAACCAGATGTTACTAAGCATCAAAATTTGCTGTTTGAAAGAGGTGCAACTATCATGATTAAAACCTCGCCTATGCTGGATATCACTGCTGGGATGAGACAACTTGCACATGTATCTCAAATCCATATTGTAGCTGTAAAAAATGAGGTGAAGGAACTGCTCTGGATCTTGAATAGAAACAGCACGAAGACTCAAGTGACGGCAGTCAACCTAGCGACTGACCAACCCAATTTTAAGTACATGCTAGATCAAGATACTCCTATTGAATTGGGAGCATTACAAAAGTATCTGTATGAACCCAACGCTGCGATTATGAAGTCGCAAGCTTTTGCCGAGTTGAGCGCTCAATTTCAGGTTTCAAAAATTGATCAGGATGCGCATTTGTTTACGCATGACGAAATAATAAAATTTCCAGGGCGATCTTTTGAAGTTTTGAGCGTGCAGGACTACAAGCCTAAGGTGATCAAACGTCAATTTGGGAAAGGTGCGCATGCTGTTGTGACGAGAAACTTTCGCGAAAGCGTAAAAAAAATACGCACTATATTTAATTTTACAGAACACGAGACCAACTACCTTTTTTTTACCAGTATCGCTGGTCGCGGTCCTGTGGTTATAGAAGCTATTAAGATCCAGTCATGAAAAAAATCATCATCTTATCTGGCGCAGGTGTCAGTGCAGAAAGTGGTATCGCCACCTTTAGGGATGCTGATGGACTATGGGAAGGACACGACGTGATGGAAGTTGCATCGCCACAAGGTTTTGAGAACAATCCTTCTTTAGTTTTGGATTTCTACAACCAGCGTAGAGCGCAACTTCATACGGTCGAGCCCAATGAGGCTCATTATTGTATTGCGGCACTCGAGCGCAATTATGAAGTACACGTGATCACGCAAAATGTGGATGACCTTCATGAACGTGCTGGATCCACCAATGTACTGCATTTGCATGGCGAGCTGCTCAAGGCGCGCAGCACCTCAAATCCCAGCTACATTGTGGACTGGACGGACGACATCACTGTAGCAGATTCTTGTCCAGAGGGTTCCCAAATGAGGCCACATATCGTGTGGTTTGGCGAGGAAGTTCCCGCCATGGAAACCGCGATCGAACTCACGGCTCAAGCCGATGCGGTAATCATTGTAGGCACGTCCCTACAGGTATATCCTGCGGCAGGTTTGATGCACTATGCTCCACAAGAAACACCTATCTATTTGATAGATCCACGACCTAATCTTAAAAGTAATGGTAACTTAACCGTGATAGAAGAAAATGCAAGCACTGGTGTACGCAAGGCTTGTGACATGATTCACCTATCTCTAACTAACACATGAACACATTGAAAGTACCTATTCTCAAAGAGCAATTAGCAGATTTATACCCGTACAAGGAATCACGTGTGCGCCTTGCGACTAAGTTCGTTCAGGAAGGTGCCATCGAGGATCTTATTGCCTATTGCCATCCTTCATCGCCCGTTTCCCACAAGGCATGCTGGTGTCTGGAACAGGCTTACTATCTTTTTCCTGAAACCTGTTATCCACACATGGAGAAGATATTTAGTCTTTACACCACTCAAGTCAATGTGAGTGGTATGAGATGTTTGCTTAAAATAGGTTTTGAAGTTCTCAAGTCCTATTATGGGCCACGTGATCACGAGGTAAAACAATTGATCACTCAAGAAATGAAAGAACAATTAGTCAGAGCATCGTTTGACGCGTTGATCAATGATAGCGGCAGATCTGCAAACTTGATGTATGCTACGAGAAGCCTGTATCTCATGCGCAATGAGTTTGATTTGATCCCACATCAACTACCCGTTTTTATTGAGCGGCTGATCATGGATCCAGAAAATAAAGGCTATCGCAGTTGCGGTCGTGAGATCCTAACCAAATTAAGCTGGCAAAAACAGGCTTAACCGGCACATCTACAGTGCTGAATCGCTCTTAAAATCTTATTTTTGCGAGCTTTAAAGATCTACTATGTCCTTACAAGCTATTTCACCTATTGATGGTCGTTATCATACTAAAGTCGCAGCGCTGTCAGACTACTTTTCAGAAGCGGCACTTATCAAGTATAGAGTGCTTATTGAGGTTGAATATTTTATCGCTTTAAGCGAAAGCGGAATCGCCCAACTGCAACCGTTCAAGGAAGAAACTAAATCACTCTTATGCGATCTTTATCGCAACTTCACGGAAGAGGACGCGCAGGAAATCAAGTTTATAGAAAAGACGACCAACCATGATGTCAAGGCAGTCGAATATTTCTTAAAGAAAAAATTTGATCTCATGGATCTGGTGGCTCACAAAGAATTTATCCACTTTGGACTTACCTCTCAGGACATCAACAATACCGCTATACCTCTATCTATTAAAGAAGCAGTTCAAGAGGTTTACATTCCAGAATTGGAAGCTCTTATTTCTCAACTGGAAGTCCTTGTAAATGAATGGAAGGACATACCATTGCTGGCGCGTACTCATGGACAACCTGCATCACCTACACGATTAGGAAAAGAGTTTGACGTATTTGTCGTCAGGTTAAAAGAGCAATTATCCACGCTTAAGAATATACCCAATGCAGCAAAATTTGGTGGCGCTACAGGAAATTACAATGCGCATCATGTAGCGTTTCCCCAAGTGGACTGGAAAGCCTTTGGATCTGATTTTGTGGAAAACAGATTAGGACTAAAACATAGTTTTCCCACCACGCAGATTGAGCACTACGACTTTATGGCTTCGCTTTTTGACGCCATGAAACGTATTAACACCATATTGATAGATTTAGATAGGGACATCTGGACCTATATATCCATGGACTATTTCAAGCAAAAAATTAAAGCTGGTGAAATAGGATCCAGTGCTATGCCACATAAGGTCAACCCTATCGATTTTGAAAATAGTGAAGGTAATTTAGGTATTGCAAATGCCATATTTGAACACTTATCGGCAAAGCTTCCTGTATCTAGGTTACAACGTGATCTGACAGATTCTACGGTATTACGTAATGTTGGTGTGCCCATTGCCCATACGATTATCGCTTTTAAGGCGACCGCTAAAGGATTGGATAAATTGCTTTTGAATTCTGATAAAATTGCCCAAGATCTTGATAACAACTGGGCCGTAGTTGCAGAGGCGGTTCAGACAATTTTGAGACGCGAGGCCTATCCTAATCCTTATGAAGCATTAAAGCAATTGACAAGGACTAATGAAAAGATTACCGCCACCAGTATGGCTCAATTTATAGAGGATCTGGATGTAAACGAATCCATTAAGGAAGAATTAAGAGTCATCACACCTTCTTCATTTACAGGTATTTAATCCTAATTAATAAGTTAATTCCTACTTAATTGGGGTTTAGTTAACGACCTCAAGGAGACTATAGTTCTAGTTTTGAATTACAATCAAAAACTAAAACTATGAGTTTACTAACCATCATTTTGAACATTTTTATTCCGCCACTAGGTGTAGGCCTGGCAAAAGGATTCGGTAAAGATTTTATTATCAATTTAATCTTGACGTTGATATTCTTTATACCTGGAGTGATACACGCATTTATCGTGACCTCGAGGTAATCCGATTAAAAACATTTAACCACTATTATAAACTAAAAAACTAAAAATTATGAAGATTAAATTATTATCCATATTCGCTCTTATTGCAATATTAACAAGCTGTGACATCAAAAAAACAGATGGCGGTGAATTGCCAGAAGTTGATGTAGATGTTGAAGCAGAAGCAGGTGAACTTCCAGAATATGATGTTGATTGGATGGACGTTGACGTAACCACTACTACAAGAACTGTTGAAGTCCCTAAACTGGTAGTTGTGATGGAAGAAGAGCAAGTAGAAGTTCCCGTATTAGATGTTGACATGCCTGGAGATAAGATGGAAAGAACTCTTACTGTAGAAGCAGAAATTGCTGGTACAGATCAAGATCTTGAAATCCAAGAAGTAAGAGCTACCAATAACAAGTTGTATGTCATCTCAACTCTTGAAGACAATGGAACTGACCTTGAAGGTAAAACCATTCGCAGACAAGATCAAGTGGTACTTAACGCGCCAAGTCTAGATGTTGAATACATTATTGTTGGAGAAAAGCCTAACAGAATTTTCAATAACAACAATAGATATTTTGCTGACATGTCTAGTCTAGACGATGATATTGCAAATGCAAAAGTTATCTATAACAAGTAATTGCACTGAAAAAATTGAAATGAAAAAGAGAAGAATGGCGCCCGTTGGGCGCCATTTTTTTATCCTAGCTTTTTAGCCTCATCCCAGAAAACATCCATTTCGGCAAGAGTCATGTCGCTCAAGTTCTTTCCCAGTTCACCTGCTTTAGATTCCAGATATTGAAAGCGCTTGATAAATTTTTTATTGGTGCGCTCCAGCGCGTCCTCTGGATTGACTCCTAGATGCTTGCCATAATTGACTAAAGAGAACAGCACATCGCCAAATTCTGCTTCAATAGCATCCTTGTTGCCGTTGTCTACCTCTTCTTGAAGTTCTTGCAGTTCCTCTTCCAGTTTTTCCTTGACCTGCTCTGGTCGTTCCCAGTCAAAGCCTACACCAGCGACCTTGTCTTGAATTCGAGAACTTTTTACTAATGCCGGTAAACTTTTAGGCACACCTTCCAGCACGCTTTTTTTACCTTCTTTAAGCTTGAGCGCTTCCCAGTTTTGCTTGACCTCTTCTTCATCGGCCACCTCAACATCGCCATAGATATGTGGATGCCTGGATACCAGCTTGTCGCATATCCCATGAGCCACGGTGGCAATGTCAAAATCGTTGGTTTCAGAGCCTATTTTGGAATAAAAAACAATGTGTAGCAACAAATCTCCCAACTCTTTAGGGATCTCTTCCATATCATTATCCAGTATCGCATCGCCCAGCTCATAGGTTTCCTCAATGGTAAGATGTCGCAGGGATTGCAAGGTCTGCTTACGGTCCCATGGACATCCTTCCCGCAACTCATCCATAATGGTAAGCAATCGGTCCAGCGCTTCAAGTTGTTCTTTTCGGTTATTCATGCAATAGGTTTATGATGATGTGGTAAGTTCTTATTTTTGATTGTGGGTGGTTGAAAGATGTCGCTTTCGCGAAAACGAACTCAACAACAATCACTTTGGTATAAAATTAGATAGCAAGTTGCCAAACGCAGTACTTATGAAATACTTTCTTATCACTTTTTGTTCACTTTTTATGCTGAATGCGGCTACAGCGCAAGATTTTATTGCAGATGCTGACATGTCAACCACCGTAATGAAAGCTGACAATGAGATGAAAGTACTTTATTTTACGGCAAGCTGGTGCGGTCCTTGCCGCATGATGAAACCTGGCATTGAAAAAATGGCCAGCGATCCCAAAGCTGTGGCCACCATTTATAAAATGGACATTGACCAGAATATTACCGATGATATTCTCAATATCGCTGGCGTACCTACTTTCGTATTTTTAAAGAACGGTACAGTGCTGGGACAGCACACTGGCGCGATGGCAGATGCAGACTTGAAAACGCTTTTTTCAAAGCATGCCATCATGAAACCTACCAAGGAGCTCCTAGCCTATCAACCGGTACCTAGCGACTTAAAGGTGATCGCTGGTGCTCATCCTAAATTGACCAAGACCAATCTACAAACCCTATGGCACAGCGATGCCAACTTGAATAGAATGGCGTGGTCCATCTATAACAATCTGACAGATGTTAAGGATCTTCAAGCAGGATTGGTACTTGTAAACAGGTCCTTTGAAATCAAACCATCTAGTGGTACCTTGTTTTTAAAAACAAGCTATCTAAAGAAATTGGGAGCCAAAAAAGAGGCACTCGCCACCGCACAGAAAGCTAGAAAAATGATGGTTGCCAACGGTGAATACACAGGTACTCTCGATAACCTAGTAAAGGAAAATAAAGGCTAGTCTTCTGTTCTTTCCAGCAGGATGGCTTGAAACTCTTCCCAGCATTGTGTGGCGGTAACCTCAGTTCCAGTAAGGTCTAAGTCGAGACAATCGTAAAGCTTTCTACTCTGCTCGTTAGGTGTTAGCTCCTTGAGATGGTCGAGTTCTTCCAGATAAATAGAATCATTAACTCTTGAGGCCAGCTTGGTTCTATAAACTGGAAATTGTCCAAAATCCCTAAATACCTTGCTCATGGAATTCATCTGGTCATACGCCTTTTCATATTCACCAACTCTTTCATAGTACATTGCGCTCTCTGCGGTTTCCATAGAGTTTTTGAGATGTCTCATGATTCGCTCACTTCCAAAATCATATTCCAAAAAGGCTTTAGCCAGTTGGCCAAAGCTTTTACCATCGTAAACGTTGTAAAAATTCACTAAAACAAACTCTCCACCCTTATTCTCTTTGAGATACAGCACTAAGAAGTTCACTAGATCTTGCTGATCCTGAGTAACTACATCTAAGGTGACTACAGATACATTACCATATTGTCTGGTATCCAGCAATCTGACCACATACTGTTGATTTGCAATAGCTGTGGTCAACGTAGCGATACTTTGACCCAGCGTATTCACTAGCGTACCCATAATTAAGGATTGTTCCTGTGCGCTGAATTGGTAGAAATTTTTACCCAAACGTTTTGAGAACGACTTATGGTCAAATTGATCCATAACCACATGAGGTCTGTTGGCACCAATGGCATCCATGAGACTCACGGCTGTCATGTGTAGTTTTTGTTGTTGTTCTTTGTTTAATTGTAGGTCTGGCTCGACTTCAGGTTCTGACTTGCAGGATATAAAAGCAGTGGTAATGAAAAGAATAAAGTAAAGGGATCGCATAAAAAAAGGTTGATATTCAAAGGTATTACCCATGAACATCAACCCATAAAGAATTGCAGTATTTTTTAAATACCCTTTACAAAATCACTGTAAAGGTCATTGAATTGGTAGCCTTCTGTAAATCGTTTTTTACTGAGCTTGTCAAATTCTACAAGCGCCCAAAGGATAAACTCCTTTAAAAAATAACGATCTTCCATACTGGTTTCTGGCTGGTGTTTTTGCACCAGATCTTCCAGTGGCGTTACCTGATCAATCAGTGCTCTATAATCAGAATCATTTAGTTCATCCAATAGTTCCAAGGCATCATTATTAAAGAACCATTCTACCAGCTTGTCGTAAGGTGTTTCTTCATCTGGCTTCTTGAGTTTTTTGAGCTCTGGGAAATAGGATGGGAATAAAGTCTTGATAGCATCTCCTATTAATTCGTTTGCGACAAAAGCAGCACCTTCTTGCTCTCCTTCATAAACCAATTCAATCTTTCCAGTGATGGACGGAATCACTCCAGCAAAATCAGATAGACGTATCACAGTCTTATCATCACCATTCATAAGGGAACGACGCTCTGCAGTGCTTAATAGATTTTCATAAGCCGTGATACTCATACGGGCGCTCACACCGCTCTTTTCATCTACATATTCTGACTCACGTGCAGAAAAACTGATCTGCTCTAGTAGGTCTTTAGCCAGTTCAGGAACATAAACTATTTCCTTGATGCGATCATCGTTACGGGCTTCCTGTTGGGTAATCGTTTTGGCAATCTCGATGCTCTCTGGATAGTGCGTAAGGATTTGTGAACCTATTCTGTCTTTTAATGGCGTCACGATGCTACCGCGGTTGGTATAATCTTCTGGATTGGCTGTAAAAACAAACTGCATATCCAGCGCGAGTCTTAGTTTAAAACCTCTAATTTGGATGTCACCTTCCTGTAGAATGTTGAAAAGCGCCACTTGAATTCTAGCCTGTAAATCTGGAAGCTCGTTGATAACGAAAATACAGCGGTTCGCTCGCGGAATCATACCGTAGTGAATCACGCGATCATCAGCATAACTCAATTTGAGATTAGCTGCTTTAATGGGATCGATATCTCCTATCAAGTCTGCTACCGTCACGTCTGGCGTGGCTAGTTTTTCATAAAAACGATCGTCGCGATGTAACCATGAAATAGGCGTGTTATCGCCGTGTTCCTCAATAAGCTGTTGCGCAGTTCTAGACAACGGTGCCAGTGGATCATCGTGGATCTCACTATCAGAGACGAATGGTATGTACTCATCCAACAAACCAGTCATGAGTCTTGCCAGTCGTGTTTTTGCCTGTCCACGTAATCCTAAAAGATTGATGTTGTGTTTAGACAAAATGGCGCGTTCCAATTCTGGTATCACACTATTCTCGTAACCATGAATTCCTGTAAATGAATCTTTACCGCTTTTGATATTCTCTTTAAGATTATCTCTCAACTCGTCTTTGATGGATTTTGATTTCCATCCAGAGGTTTTGAGTTCGCCTAATGTCTTAATATTTTCTATGTTCATATTTTTATTGTCTTCCCGTTGATTAACGGAATCTATTCTTGATTAAATCATCTCTCTTTCGAGATCGCTACACCAATCCTTGAAGTAGTACTTAGCTAAGCTCGAATAAGTATTGTAATTTTCTATTTCAATCTCTTTCTCCTATTTGCTTCATAATCATGAAAGATCATCTCACCTAGCCCTTGAAGCCCAGTGAAAAATGCCTTTCCTTGATTAGCCTCAGTGAATTCATCAATGAAACGTTGCAAATAAGGATCATTAGCAATCATAAAAGTGGTAATGGGAATATGCAAACGTCTTGCCTGTGCGGCCATCGTGTAGCATTTTTCCACAATATATTCATCCAACCCATTGGAGTTTTTATAATACCGACCATCTTTCAATCGCAGGCAACTGGGTTTACCATCAGTGATCATAAAGATCTGCTTATTGGTATTTCTCTTGCGGCGCAAAATGTCCATGGCCAGTTGTAAACCAGCTACTGTATTTGTGTGATAAGGTCCAACTTTTAAATAAGGTAAATCGGCTATTTTGATGGGCCAGGCATCATTACCAAATACGATGATATCCAGCGTGTCCTTGGGATAACGTGTGGTGATCAATTCCGCCAGCGCCATGGCAACTTTTTTTGCAGGTGTGATGCGATCTTCCCCATAAAGAATCATGGAGTGTGAGATATCAATCATCAACACGGTACTCATTTGTGCTTTGAATTGCGTGTCCTCAACGATCAAATCACTTTCTGAAAGATAGAAATCGTCCATCCCATGATTGATCTGCGCGTTGCGCAAACTCTCGGTCATGGAAATGCGATCCAGACCATCGCCAAATCGATATTCTCTAAAATCACCGGTATGTTCATCACCAGACCCTAATTTGTTGGTCTTGTGGTTACCGGTATTTCCCTTGCGCATGTTCCCAAAAATCTGATTCAAGGCATGTTTGCGCAGCAGTTGCTCCGTTTTGGCCGTGATCGAGTATTTTCCAGGTCCACTGCCTTCCTCGTCTCCTTCTCCATCGCCATTGGCATTGGGATCAAATTCTTCTCTTATATAGCCACGTTCTTTAAGATCTTCTATAAAATCGTCGATGGTATATTCTGGTGTAGTAAGCTTGTATTCCTTATCCAGCTCGCGCAACCAGTCAATGGCCTCGTCAAAATCTCCTGAAGTATGCGTGATAAGCTCTTTGAAAATATCAAACAACTTATCAAATGGATCCAACTCTTTGGGATCGTAGAATTCAAACTTAAAGCCGCTGCGTTCCTGTCTCGTCATAGTTTAAAGATAGTCGTCAGACGTGAACAAAATTTACGCTTTTGGTCTTTTAACACGCCTTTAGCTGCAAGGAGTCATCGGTAAAAATCACTGGAGTTGATGATTGTGATGAGTTTTGTGTGGAGTTCGCTTTCGCGAAAGCGTATAAACCTTAAATTTGCAAGCTTTTATAAAAACCGATGACTATGAAAATGAATCCGTGGCATGATGTAAGTTATGGCGAGAATGCTCCAGAAACGGTAACTGGAATTATTGAAATACCAAAGAATACGAGAGCTAAATACGAGCTGGACAAGGAATCTGGAATGTTGATCCTGGATCGTGTGATCTACTCGTCCATGTATTATCCAACCAATTACGGTTTTATACCACGCACCTATTGTGATGACCAGGATCCACTTGATATCCTGGTACTATCACAAATTGAGATTGTTCCCATGTGTCTGGTTGAGGCTAAAGTCATAGGCGTGATGCAAATGATGGATGGCGGCGAGATGGATGACAAAATTATAGCCGTTGCAGCTAACGACATGAGTGTCGCGCACTTCAATGACGTGTCAGAACTGCCAGAATACTGGAAAAAGGAAATGCGCAATTTCTTTGAAGACTACAAAAAGCTAGAGAACAAAACGGTGGATGTAGAAGATTTCCAGGGACGCGAGAAGGCCATGAAAATTGTACAACAAGCCATCGTGGATTATGAGAAAAAGTTCGGCAAGTAAATTTGAAAGCCTTGTTGAGGCCTTCCAACCATTTTATCTATAAAAGGTTTTAACGACCAACAGGATGAATGTAACATCTACACACAAATTGATTTTTTTAATTAGTTCTTTATTAGTAACTATAATAGGCCTTTATTTTATTAATCAAGAGGCCCAAGAAAATTCTCCTGTAAAGGTCAATCAAAATGTAGTCGTCGATACGCACGAAGTAAATGGTGGCTGGGGTTTCTACATTATAAAACAGGACAAAAAATTAATTGTACAAAATCAAATACCAGCAGTCAACGGCTTGCAGTTGTTTAGATCAAAACGTGATGCAGATAAGGTTGGGGAATTGATGAAATTTAAAATCATGCACAATATTTTCCCTCCATCCGTATCTTTGAAAGAATTGGATAGCCTACAAATAAACTATACTCCATGAAAAAAACTTTACTCTTTCTATTTTGTATTATAATCGGCAATTCTATTCAAGCTCAAGAAAGCTGGATACCTGTTGCTGGTTTTCAAGGTAATCCACGAGCATGGGCTAGCGGCTTTTCAATAGGCGATAAAGGTTATATCAGTACTGGCGGTACTAACGGTACCTATTATAACGATTTGTGGGAATATGATCCCACTAACGACACTTGGACCCAAAAAGCTGATGTAGGTGGCTCTCTAAGAGGTGGTGCCATTAGTTTTTCCGTTGACGGAATCGGATATCTAGGTTTAGGCGGCAATAGCAGTGGGCAAGAAAGTTCAAGGGACATTTGGGAATATAATCCAGATACCAACCGGTGGTCATTCAATTCCTTTATCCCAGGAAGTGGACTTAGAAATTCCGTTGCATTTGTGATTAACGATAAAGCATATTTGGGTACTGGTTCAACTTTATCGAGTGTAGGGAATGAGACCAATGATTTCTGGGAATTTAATCCTAAAGGAAAAATATGGACGAGAAAAGCAAATGTGCCAGGAGAAGTGAGGACTAGAGCCGTTGGGTTTGCCAGTGATTCAAAAGGTTATATAGGTCTAGGGAAAAACAATCAAAATGAAGGACCTAGAGATTTGAAGGATTTCTATGAATATGACACAGCAAAAAACGTCTGGACAAAAAAATCTGATTATCCTGGGAATGCTTCTACTGATTGTGTTTTTTTTGCATTAAACAATTATGGCTATGCAGGTATGGGTTATCAGACAGCAAGAGACTTCTGGAGGTATGATTTTGAAAACGGTGAATGGACTGAAGCAGAATCATTTTGGGGTAATGGTCGTATTGCACCAACTTCCTTTTCTATTAACAATGTAGGTTATATGGGTTTAGGTTATACAACAAATGCAGCAGGTACTGTGGAATTCAATGACTTCTGGAAATTTGAGGATGCCACACTAAGTATCGAAGAAACTCTCTCGACTAAAACTTCCATTTCAATTTTCCCTAACCCAGTTCGCAACGAGTTGAATTATTCATTAGCTGGAGGTAAATTAACTCAGCCTGAAACAATCGAAATAAAAAATTTGCACGGACAAACGATAGAAGCCATAGATTCAAATACAAATAATGGAAAGGCAGATGTTGCACATTTAAGTGCTGGCATGTATTTCATCACTATCAAAACTAGGCAAGGAGATTACACGAAACCATTTTTGAAAAGATAGTTTTCAAATAAAGTTTCAATAATGGATAACGTCCTTTTTACAGTCCTGATAATTTGATCTAGAATATTCCTATTAAAAATTTGATCCAATTGTAATATTTTTAATATGAAGAAATTTCTTAAAATTATTCTTAAACTGTTCTTAGGGATTCTAATACTTTTAGTGATCGCCGGTTTTGCCCTTAAATTTGCTTTTGATGAAGATGTTCCTAGCGGAACGAAGGGCGATAGTGCAGATGCGCTAGCTCTCAAAATGCTGGAAGCTATAGATCACGAGGATTATCTCAAAGCTCAAAAAATCTCCTGGACCTTTAGGGATAAAAATCATTATGAATGGTATCCACAACAAGATAGTGTTGTGGTACTATGGAATGAAAACAAAGTATATCTTTTGACTAAAGATGTTTCTAAAAGCACTGCTTTCGAAAAAGGTAATCTACTACAAGGTGATTCAAAACAAGATGCGATTGAATATGCCTTGAACAATTTCAACAACGATAGTTTCTGGTTAGTGGCACCGCATAAAATCATGGACCCAGGAACGGAACGTGAAGTTATTCAAGAAGATGCACAGGAGAAGTTACTTGTGAGATACACCAGAGGTGGATCCACGCCTGGAGACGTTTATGTATGGAAACTTGACAAGAATTATCGCCCACAGAATTTCAAAATGTGGGTAAATATTATTCCGTTAGATGGTATTGAGGCTAAATGGGAAGATTGGCAAATGACAGATGCAGGTTTCCCACTCGCCATGAAAAAATCAGTATTTGGGCTTGAAATCCCTATTACTGATGTCTCTGCTCAATAGAGGCAACTTCCTTGCGCACGTTCCAGAGGTTGTAATAATCCAGTGAAAATTTATTGTAGTAAACCCCTATAATCAATGTAAGCTTGATCACTACAGTATATGCATGTTCCAGGGCGCTGGACAGATCGTCCAAATAATGAAACATGAGAATAAAAAAGATGCCTATACCAGTTGCCCATTGCAAGGCGGCCCTAGTATAAATACCTGTCAAGATCATGACGGCCAGGAAAAATTCCATAAACGGAATTATAGGTGTCAAATAGGCTAAAAATTCTACAGAGGAATCTTCAAGATATCCCAAAGCGGTCAACATAAAGTTGTCCATGTCCATCAAACCTATCACTGCATGGATAAGTAGATACAGACCCAAGCCAACCCTAAGCATGGCATAAAGCAAAGTTCGAATATCACTTTTTGGGTAAAATCTACTCATAGGTTAGGTTGCTTTAAGTTTCACAGTTATATAGCAAAACTACAAGGATCTACGTAAATCAGACATGACAGATTTTGCAAACCCAGCACATTACGATGTATCGTTAGATTAATCGTTTAAAGGTAAGCTACCACCTTCATTTAATCGAACTAACATCTGGAAATGAAACAATTAATTTTTTGATAAAACATTATATGGACAGCAAATTGCAATAAGGTAACTTCGCAGAATTGCATGAAAAATATGTCCCAAAACGAAGATTTTATAGAAGTTCAAGGAGCTCGAGTACATAACCTAAAAAACATAGATGTCAATATTCCCAGAGAAAAGCTGGTAGTCATTACCGGACTTTCTGGTTCTGGAAAAAGTTCGTTGGCTTTTGACACCATTTATGCAGAAGGTCAGCGTCGCTACATTGAGACTTTTTCTGCCTATGCACGTCAGTTTCTGGGTGGTCTTGAACGTCCAGACGTTGACAAAATCGATGGCTTGTCGCCGGTTATCGCTATTGAGCAAAAAACTACTTCAAAAAGTCCGCGCAGTACCGTTGGTACGATTACAGAAATCTATGATTTCTTGAGACTGTTGTTCGCTCGCGCGAGCGATGCCTATTCTTACAATACGGGTGAGAAAATGGTGAGCTATAGTGACGAGCAAATCAGACAGTTGATTATAGATGATTACACAGGCGATCGCATCAACTTGTTGGCACCGGTGATACGTTCCCGTAAAGGACATTACCGGGAACTGTTTGAACAAATTGCAAAGCAAGGTTTTGTCAAGGTGCGAGTCGACGGTATGATCGTCGATATCACAAAAGGCATGAAGCTGGATCGATACAAAACGCATGACATAGAAATTGTCATTGACCGCATCCAAGTGGGCACGACAGATGAAGATATCAAACGACTGGATGAATCCATAAAAACCGCGATGTATCACGGTAATGACATAGCGATGGTCGTACCTCAAGGCAGCAAGGACGGACGCTATTTCTCTCGTAATTTGATGTGCCCCACAACTGGAATTTCTTATCCAGAGCCAGAGCCCAACAATTTCTCGTTCAATTCACCTAAAGGCGCCTGCCAAACCTGTAATGGTATAGGAACCTTGTATCAAGTCAATCCTGACAAAATCATACCAGATACCAGTTTGAGTATCAAAAAAGGTGGCCTTGCTCCTTATCCAGACAACAAGAAAAACTGGATCTTCAAGCAACTGGAGCTTATCGCCACAAAATTCGGTTTTAAATTGACAGATCCATTGAGTGATGTGCCAGATGAGGCCATCCAGATGATTCTTTACGGTGGCAAGGAGTCGCTCAAGGTGGATTCTAAGGAATTGGGCGTCAAGCGCAGCTACAATATTGATTTTGAAGGAATCGCAAACTTTATAGATCAAACCTACCAAAACAATGACAGCACGAGCTTGGTGCGATGGGCTAAAGAATTTATGGATCGTGTTACCTGTCCTACTTGTGATGGTTCCAGGCTGAGAAAGGAATCTTTGTACTTCAAGGTGAATGAGAAAAACATTGCAGACCTAGCCATGATGGATATCGTGCAGCTGGTCGCGTGGTTTGATGATTTGGAGAGTTCGCTTTCGCGAAAGCAGAAACAAATAGCCACAGAATTATTAAAGGAAATACGGGAACGCCTTCAGTTTTTGTTGGACGTAGGTCTTGATTACTTATCACTTAATAGAAGTGCTAAATCACTTTCTGGTGGTGAAGCGCAACGCATACGACTGGCGACCCAGATAGGTTCGCAGCTCGTGGGCGTGCTTTACATTTTAGACGAGCCTAGTATAGGTCTGCACCAGCGCGACAATGAAAAGTTGATCAATTCATTGGAATCGCTGCGTGACGTGGGCAATTCGGTCATTGTGGTAGAACACGATAAAGACATGATCGAGCGCGCAGACCATGTGATCGATATAGGACCGCGAGCTGGGAAATACGGTGGCGAGGTCATTAGCCAAGGTTCTCCTGCAGAGATCTTGAAACACGATACGGTGACCGCCCAATATCTTAACGGTAAGATGAAAATCGAGATCCCTGAAGAACGTCGCAAAGGCAACGGCAAGAAAATATCCTTAAAGGGCTGTACCGGTAATAATTTAAAGAATGTATCGGTTGATTTTCCATTAGGTAAAATGATTGTTGTGAGTGGTGTTTCAGGTAGCGGTAAATCCACATTGATTAACGAGACGCTCTACCCTATCATGAACGCGCATTTTTTCAATGGCGTTAAAAAGCCCATGCCTTACAAGTCTATCAAAGGTCTGGACCATTGTGACAAGGTGATTGATATTAACCAAAGCCCTATAGGTAGGACGCCACGATCAAATCCTGCTACCTACACAAAAACTTTTGACGAGGTGCGATCCCTATTTGCCAAAACTCCAGAAGCACTCATACGAGGTTACAAACCTGGCCGTTTTAGCTTTAATGTGGTTGGTGGTCGTTGCGAGACCTGTAAAGGTGGTGGTTTGCGCGTGATAGAAATGAATTTCTTACCAGATGTCTATGTGACTTGTGAAACGTGTCAAGGCAAGCGATTCAATAGGGAAACCTTAGAAATTAGATACAAAGGCAAATCGATAAGTGACGTTTTGGAAATGACCATTAATGAAGCTACAGATTTCTTTGAACCTATACCTAAAATCCATCGCAAGCTAAAAACCATTAAAGATGTAGGCCTGGGCTACATCACTCTAGGACAACAGTCTACCACTTTATCTGGTGGTGAGGCACAACGTATCAAGCTGGCAACAGAATTATCCAAGCGCGATACTGGAAATACCTTTTATATCCTAGATGAACCAACGACGGGCTTGCATTTTGAAGATATTAGAGTATTATTACAAGTCCTGAATAAATTAGTAGATAAAGGAAATACCGTTCTCGTCATAGAACATAATATGGATGTTATTAAAATTGCAGACTATATCATTGACATAGGACTAGAAGGTGGTCGCGGTGGTGGCGAGGTGATCGC
Organism: Nonlabens sp. YIK11; assembly: GCF_001413925.1. NCBI lineage: Bacteria > Pseudomonadati > Bacteroidota > Flavobacteriia > Flavobacteriales > Flavobacteriaceae > Nonlabens > Nonlabens sp. YIK11. Next base: position 1,737,317 of record NZ_LBMJ01000001.1, on the reverse strand, counting down.
CACAGGAACACCAGAACAAGTGGCCAAAAACAAAACCAGCCATACCGCTAGATTTTTAAAGAAAGAATTGAAGTAAGCATATGAGAAAAGAGATAAGAGAAAAAGGATGGAATGATTTGAAGACCAACGATAGTTGGGCCACCTTTAAAATACTTTCTGAATTTGTAATGGGATTTGAACGCATGAGCCGCATAGGTCCATGTGTATCCATTTTTGGAAGTGCTCGATTGAAACCAGATAATAAATATTACCAACTCGCCACAGAGGTTGCAGAAAAGATCGTAGAAAACGGATACGGTGTCATCACTGGTGGTGGCCCTGGAATCATGGAAGCTGGTAACAAAGGCGCTCATCTGGCTGGTGGTACATCAGTAGGATTGAACATTGCTTTGCCTTTTGAGCAGCATGACAATCCATACATTGATAGTGATAAAAGTCTCGATTTTGATTACTTCTTTGCACGCAAGGTCATGTTTGTCAAGTATTCTCAAGGTTTTATAGTGATGCCTGGAGGTTTTGGTACACTCGACGAGCTTTTTGAGGCGATTACTTTGATACAGACTAAAAAGATAGGTCGTTTTCCTATCATCTTGATGGGTTCTGAGTTTTGGGAAGGCCTTATGGACTGGATCAAAGGCACGCTGGATAAAAAGTTCTTTACCATAAGCCCTGAAGATATTGATCTCTTGCACGTGGTAGATACTAGCGAGGAAGCTGTAGAAATCATCAATAATTTCTACAAGAAATATTCTTTGAGTCCCAACTTTTAATTTTGGATCAGTAATTGATCAACCATTAGCGCCCTACATTTCTCAAACGACCTATTGCCCTAACTATCTTAATCGTTTTTCCCTAAATATTTGTATTTGAAACCTTTGAGATTTCTATTTTTATTGATTCCAGTGATTTCGTTTGCTCAAAATCAAACGAAAATCATTGCATTTCTTGATTCAGAAAATGACTTACTGAAAATCGAGCAAACGCTAACGGTTACTAATGATTCCTATGAAGATTGGGATCGAATCGTATTGCTGGATTGGGCCAACTCATTTAGCTCTAAGGAAACGGCTCTTGCGAACAGGTTTGCAGAGGATTTCAAAAACCGATTCCAATTTGCCAATGATGAGGATCGAGGTAAAACCGTCATTTCAACTGAAAATGGATCAAAGGATTATACCATTCACAGGCTTGATGATCAACAAGACATTGTTGAATTATTACTGGACACACCACTTAAGCCAAAAGAATCCAAAACCTTCGAACTAAAATACAGCGTACAAATTCCCGAAGATGACTTTACCAACTACGGGAAAACCAGTAAAGGTGAGTACAACTTAAAATATTGGTATTTGCATCCGGCAAAATTCGTGGATGGATCTTGGGAATACTATTCTCATAAAGATCTGGATGATTTTTATGGAAAAACGATTGATTTCACGATTTCCCTGCACACGCCTACCAATCTGTTTGCCACCAGCAATGTTCCCTTGACTCTGTATGCTCCTACTGGTGTTAGAAACAGCTACTTGTTTGAGGGAAAAAGCTACTCTCAAGCAGATCTGTATTTGAGGAATACCAACGATCAATTCAAAACTTTTAAGACTAACGATCTTCTGGTTACCACAGATATTAAGGAAGACGATCTAGCTCCAGAAATGAAGCAATTGCTGCTCAACAAAATCACTGCCTTTCTCACTGATAAGCTAGGACCTTATCCTCATAATAACCTAGTGGTGTCTGATCGCTTTTACCGCGAAAGCCCTGTTTTTGGCCTTAGTTCGCTGCCAGATTTTATAAATCCATTTCCAGCTGGATTTACCTATGAAGTAAGAATGTTGAAAGCCATTACGCGCAAATGGCTGGACGAAGGTTTGAAAACAAACCCTCGGGAAGACTATTGGATTGCGAGTTCCATCGCGGTATTTGCTATGATGGATTATCAACAGATCCATTATCCAGACCTTAAAATTGCTGGAAAGTTCAGTAAAGTTTGGGGATTGCGCAGTTTCAATGCTGCAAAACTAGGCTTTAACGATAGGTACGCATTGCTCTTTTTGAACACCTCGCGTCTCAACCTCGATCAAGCGATCACAACGCCAGCAGATAGCCTGGTCAAATACAACCAAGAATTAGGTATTCCCTATAAAGCTGGCGTTGGCCTTTTGTATCTGGACAATTATTTGCAGGACGACGCATTGGACCAGACGATCAAAGAACTATACGCCGCAAGTTCTTCCAAAACTATTTCTACAACAGACTTTAGAGGCGTTCTGGACGCATACACAGATCAGGACATCAATTGGTTTTTTGAGGACTATATACAATCACATGTGCGCATGGATTGGAAAATAAGATCCGTAAAAAAAGAGGACGATTCCGTTACTGTGAAGCTTAAAAATAAATCGGGTAGAATGTTACCTGTTCCCATCTACACGCTAGACAATGATAGCATCGTGAGTACAAGATGGTTACCGGCGTTTGCTAGAGATACCGTGGTGACGCTTTCGCGAAAGCGTGCTAACCGTATAGCTCTCAACTATAAACAGCTCATTCCTGAATTCTCGCAACGAGATAATTATAGAACGCTCAAAAGTCTACCAAGTTTGAGTAGACCATTGAGTTTAAAGTTGTTCAAGGATGTGGAAGATCCTACAAAAACTGAGGTTTTTTTGATACCCGATCTGGGTTACAATCTGTACGACGGTGTGAGCATAGGCGCGCGTTTCTATAACGGTAACTTGTTGCCCAAGCCGTTTAGATATGGGATCAACCCTACTTATGGGACTAACTCTGGAAAGCTGATAGGATCCTTCGGTTTTGCTTATTCCAAACCCATTGAGGATAGATCAGAGCGTTTGTATCAAGTGCGCTATGGCGCTGGCGCAAATACCTATTCCTATGCAGATGACCTGTTGTATAGAAGAGTTTCTACATTCCTAAATCTATCTTACAGACCTGAAGATTTAAGAAGCAACAAGAGGCAAACACTTAGTTTTAGAAATATCTTGGTAAATCGAGATAGAGACGAAAGCAATCCAGTCAATGAACCTGACTACAACGTTTTTAGTATCAACTGGAACCACAGCGACCCTAATCTCAAGAGATTCTTCTCTTATCGCGTGGGCGCAGAGATTTCTGGGAAATTTGGAAAACTTAATGGTAGTGCAGAATGGCGCAAGCTCTTCAAGGACAATCGCCAGTTGAACTTTAGATTCTATGCGGGTACCTTTTTATATAACGACACTGGAGATTCAGATTTTTTCTCTTTTGCTCTGGATCGCCCAACAGACTACCTTTTTGATTACAACTATTACGGTAGATCTGAAGACTCTGGGCTTTTCTCGCAGCAACTCATCGTAGCAGAAGGCGGATTCAAATCCCAACTGGAGCCTGCTTTTGCAAACCGCTGGATCACGACACTCAATTCATCCTACAGCATCTGGAAATACATTTATGCGTTTGGTGATGTAGGCTTAGTCAAGAACACCACCGTCGCGCCAAAGTTTGTTTACGACAGCGGTATACGTGTAAATTTATTACAGGATTATTTTGAGCTGTATTTCCCTGTTTACAGCAATAATGGATGGGAAATTGCCCAACAGGATTATGACCAGAAAATCCGTTTTATCGTGACTCTGGACATCAATACTTTTGTGAATCTTTTCAATCGTCGCTGGTACTAGTTTTATTGTAACTGGAAGAGGGTTTCATTATCTTTGTGGATAAACCATTTTCCACACATGCAAATTGAAGAATCTACGGAACAAGTGCTCCTAAAGGACGATTTTAATAATGAAATTCTAAAAGACTATCGCATAGCGGTTACCAGTCGTGAGTGCAGTCTTTTGGGCCGTCGCGAGGTACTTACCGGTAAGGCCAAATTTGGGATTTTTGGAGATGGTAAGGAATTACCACAACTCGCCTGGGCGAGAGCCTTTAAAAAAGGTGACTGGCGCAGTGGTTATTATCGCGATCAAACCTTTATGATGGCGATAGGTGAATTGAGCGTTGAGCAGTTTTTTGCGGGTCTGTATGCTAATACAGACATTGAGCAAGAGCCTATGAGTGCAGGAAGACAAATGGGTGGCCACTTTACCACGCATAGTTTGAATGAAGATGGTTCATGGAAATCCCTTAAAAATCAGAAAAACTCTAGTGCTGACATTTCTCCTACTGCAGCGCAGATGCCAAGACTTTTAGGGTTGGCGCAAGCTTCTAAGGTATTTAGAAACAGTACGGTGATCGCAGAAGACAATCCGTTTTCAGATCATGGAAATGAGGTCGCTTGGGGAACCATAGGTAATGCAAGTACAAGCGAAGGACACTTTTGGGAAACCTTCAATGCCGCTGGTGTTTTACAAGTTCCCATGGTGATAAGTGTCTGGGATGATGACTATGGTATTAGCGTTCACGCAAGACATCAAACTACCAAAGAAAACATAAGCAAGATACAAGCTGGATTCCAGCGTGACGAAAATGATCCAGGCTATGAGCTTTTTGAAGTAGAAGGATGGAACTATCCAGAATTGGTCGCTACGTATGAGAAAGCTGGTGCCATAGCAAGAGAAGAGCACGTTCCAATCATGATCCATGTGCAGGAATTGACGCAACCACAAGGACATTCTACCAGTGGTTCCCATGAACGTTATAAGGATGAAGAGCGTCTCAATTGGGAACGCGCGCATGATTGTAATAAGCAATTCAGAAACTGGATCATAGAAAACGGAATTGCAACTGATGAAGATCTTACTGCACTGGAGAAAGAGATCAAAAAAGAAGTGCGTGAAGGTAAAAAAGCCGCTTGGGATTCCTACCTAAGGCCTATCGTTGGAAAACGCAACGAGATCATGCCCATACTGGAAGCTATTGCAAACGCTTCTCCAAACAAAAATTTTATTGAGCCTATCATCGCTGACCTAAAAAGTCAGAAAGATTTGATGAGTAAAGAACTTCTGGAAGGAGTGCGCAGTATTTTGAGAATGACGCTCAAAGAGAGCAACGCCCATCTAGACCAAGCGAAAAAATGGCTCAAGGACTACCTTGAAGAACAACATCACAATTACGGCAGCAAATTATACAGTGACTCAAAATGGTCTGTGTTTAATATTGATCCTGTGACACCTACATATGCAGATGATGCAGAAATGGTAGATGCTCGATTGATCATGCGTGATAATTTTGATGCCCTATTTTCTAAATATCCAGAGATGCTCATCTTTGGTGAGGATGCTGGAACCATCGGCGATGTCAATCAAGGATTGGAAGGCATGCAGGAAAAATATGGTGAGCTTAGAGTATCAGACACAGGTATACGTGAAGCCACGATTTTAGGTCAAGGAATAGGTATGGCCATGCGTGGATTACGCCCTATTGCAGAAATACAGTATCTAGACTACCTACTCTATTGTCTACAATTGATGAGTGATGACCTTGCTACCGTGCAGTATCGCACCGCTGGGAAACAAAAAGCGCCATTGATCATCCGTACGCGCGGTCACCGATTAGAAGGTATATGGCATAGTGGATCGCCTATGGGCGGTATTATCAATCTTGTTCGTGGTATTCATGTCTTGGTTCCTAGAAACATGACGCAGGCAGCTGGATTCTACAACACCTTAATGGAAGCAGACGAACCTGCTCTTGTAGTAGAATGCTTGAACGGCTACCGACTTAAGGAAAAGATGCCTGCAAATCTTGGCGCATTCAAAACGCCTATAGGTAAGGTAGAGTTGATGAAAGAAGGAACAGATCTCACGATTGTTTCCTACGGATCAACCCTTAGATTAGTGATGGATGCCGCAGAACTTCTACAAACAGTAGAAATTGATGTAGAAGTTATCGACGCACAATCCCTTTTACCATTTGATGTGAGCAACGATATTGTCAAAAGTGTGGAGAAAACCAACAGACTTTTAGTCGTTGATGAAGATGTTCCTGGTGGTGCGAGTGCGTATATTCTAAATGAGATCATCAGCAAACAAGATGCGTGGAGATATCTGGACAGCAAACCGCAATGCCTTACTGCAAAAGAACATCGACCAGCGTATGGAACTGATGGAGATTATTTCTCTAAGCCCAGCGTCGACGATATCTTTGATCGAGTTTACGACATCATGCATGAAGCACGTCCTGATAAATACGTCAAAAACTAGACATGCCTAAAAGTAACGTCCAACCTACCAGCGAGTGGAGAAGAAAACTTCATGAAGTCATTTATGAAGCAGACACGCCTTCTGGTAAGTTGTTTGACGTTATATTATTAATAGTCATCATATTTAGTGTGATACTGGTATTGCTGGAAAGCGTACCAGCGTTAGGCTCTAAATACTCTGAAGAATTCATTTTTGCGGAATGGATCATCACCATTTTCTTCACGATTGAATACGTTCTTAGGATCATATCCATCAATAAGCCCACAAAATACATTTTTAGTTTTTATGGGATTATCGACTTTCTTTCTACAGTACCGCTATACTTAACCTTCTTACTTCCTGGTGGTTACAATGCACTGTTGGCCGTTCGTTCCTTGCGATTGCTGCGCGTTTTTAGAATACTAAAAATCACCAGATTTATAGGTGAAGCAGACAAGTTGTCCAAAGCGATCAAGTCTAGCCTTCCTAAAATTCTTGTCTTTCTATTTGCCGTTCTTGTCATTTCCATCATCATGGGAACCCTTATGTACCTAGTAGAAGGTGCAGAAAGTGGTTTTGTAAGCATACCCGTTTCCATTTACTGGTGTATCGTTACCTTGACGACCGTTGGTTTTGGCGATATCGCGCCTGTGACGCCTATGGGTCAGTTTCTCGCTACCATCATCATGATTATGGGTTATGGAATTATTGCGGTACCTACCGGTATTGTAAGTGCAGAATACACTACAGGTGCAAAGGACCAAAACTCCTCGCCAGAAAAAGACCCCAATTATCGACACGTCAATACACAGGTTTGCCAGAACTGCCACGCAAAGAAACATCAGGACGGTGCGAGCTACTGTCATGAATGTGGTTATTCCCTATAGATGTCCACTAAGAAACTCATTACCATCATAGGTCCTACTGCTGTGGGAAAGACTGCTTTGAGTATCGCTTTCGCGAAAGCGTACAAAACGAACATCATTTCCTGCGACTCAAGACAGTTCTTCAAGGAAATGACCATAGGCACGGCCGTTCCAGAACCTGAAGAACTAGCTGCGGCACCTCACCATTTCATTCAGAATTTGAGCATTCACGATTCCTATTCCGTTGGTGATTTTGAAAGAGATGCGTTATCTACCCTAGCAGATTTATTCGCTACCAATGATGTCGTGATCATGGTAGGCGGCAGTGCACTATATGAGAAAGCGGTAACTCATGGACTGGATGAATTCCCAGATGTTCCTGATGAAGTCATTGACACGCTCAATAAAGAGCTGGAGCAAGATGGACTTGAAAAATTAGTGACAGAATTAAAAGAAATTGACCCAGAATATGCGCTTACGGCAGATCTGGAAAATCCGAGGCGCGTAATAAGGGCTTTAAGTGTTTATCGTGAAAGTGGTGAGACCTACTCCAGTTTTTTGGGTAGAAAAAATACTGAACGAGATTTTGAAATAATTAAAATCGGACTAGAAGCGCCAAGACCTACTTTGTATGATAGGATCAATCGACGTGTTGACGTCATGCTTGAGAATGGATTGCTTGAAGAAGCTAAAGAATTGCTTCTCTACAAAGATTTGACACCTCTTAAAACAGTAGGCTATCAGGAGCTTTTTCCCTATTTTGAAGGTGATTATGATCTCGATGAAGCGATCAGACTTATCAAAAGAAATTCGAGAAGGTTTGCCAAGCGGCAAATGACATGGTATCGCAAGGATCCAGAGGTACATTGGTTCTCCTACAACACAAGCCACACAGAGATTGTGCGGCGTGTTGAAGAATAATTTATGGAACCTTAATAAAGTTACTAGTAATCTACTTGATCCTTAACCAATAGACGGAAACCTTCACCGTGTATGTTCACGATTTCAACATTGTCATCTGGCTTAAGGTACTTACGCAATTTTGCAATATAAACATCCATTGATCTTGAGGTGAAGTAGTTATCATCTCTCCAGATCTTAGTCAGCGCAAGCTCACGCGGCATAAGGTCGTTTAAGTGTAAAGCTAGTAATCTAAGAAGTTCATTTTCCTTAGGAGATAGTTTTATAGGCTCTTGATCATTGTAGGATAAAAATCTAAGCTTTGAATTCAAGTGGAAGTTTCCAATCTGGAATTCAAATTCTTTAGAATCAGCGATGCTGTCTTGTCCTTTACGCTGAATGATGGCCTTTACTTTCATCAAAAGTACCTCACTATCAAAAGGCTTGTTTAGGTAATCGTCTGCTCCTACCTTGTAACCTCTCAATACATCTTCTTTCATGGCTTTGGCAGTCAAGAAAACGATCGGCACATCTTCATTCTTTTCACGTATTTCCTTTGCAAGAGTAAATCCATCCTTATAAGGCATCATTACATCCAGAATACAAAGGTCATAGTTGTCCTTTTTAAATTTTTCAAAACCTTCCATACCGTTTTTTGCGTGAACCACGTCAAAATCGTTCATGATAAGGTAGTCTTTCAATACTGTTCCAAAGTTGGGATCGTCCTCGACGAGTAGTATTTTTTTGTTTTCAGTTTCCATAAATATTAATTTAATTGATTGTTCAAACTATAAGCGGCAAGTGTATGGAGAACGTACTTCCCTTTCCTTTTACACTTTGCACAAAAATATCACCATTGTGATCTTCCAAAATTCTTTTAGAATACGCAAGACCTAATCCATGACCTTTGACATTGTGAATGTCTCCAGTGTGCTCCCTAAAAAATTTCTGGAACACCTTACGTTGCGCTGACTTTGCCATCCCAATACCTTGATCTCGTATTTTGATGACGATTTTGTTTTTTACATTTTCAGTATACACGTCGATTACTGGTGCTTCTTCTGTGTATTTGATGGCATTCTCTAAGATGTTTACCAACACATTTGTCATGTGGCTTTCATTACCTAACACGACCGTTCTAAGAGCTCCTAAATGCGTTTTGATAGTACCATTCTTCTCTTCCAATAATAATTGTACATGAGAAATACTGTCATCGATGAGATGATTCATATCAATTCGTTCCTTCTCGATATTCAAGTTATTCTTATCGAGTTTGGAAATTTGTAGCACATTCTCTACCTGGCCGTGCATACGTTTATTTTCCTCACGTATCATTCTCAAATAGTTCTTTACCTTTTCAGGATCTGCGGCTATTTTGGGATGTTTCAGAGAATCCAGCGCCAAATTGATCGTTGCAATAGGCGTTTTAAATTCGTGGGTCATATTATTGATAAAGTCTGTCTTTATCTGGGAAATCTGACGTTGCTTGAATATTTGACTTACGGCACTTGAATAAGCTACTACAATCACGGTAGTAAAAATCAATGATAATAAAGCCATGCCCATTATAGAAGACAAAATGAATTTCTTACGACCTGGTAAACTCATGTACAAATAGTAGGGCTCTATCGACTCATTAGAAGTCCTAAAAATGGGATAATCCCAAGTTCCTTCTGGTAGGTATTCAAAATTGTCCGACTGTACTCGAGTGGCATAGCCATCTTGATAAATCGCAAATTCAAACTTAGAATCTATCTGGCGTTTCTCGAGCTCTTTGGAAATCAATTCGGCTACCTCTTGACTAGTAACTCGCTGTGGTATGGGCAAAAGGCTATAATACTCACTAGCTCTTTCGGCAGTTTTTTTCCGGGCATAGTTGTCAAAATCAGCATCGTATAATACGGAACTTTGATCACGATTGGATCCTTGATTAGGTTCAATTACTCCAAATTTGTTATCAAACAACCTCTTGAAGGTAATACTGTCAAGATCAATGTCGGTTAACTGTGGATCTAACTTGTAGTCCTCGCTAAGCGGATTGTTGTTGAGTCGAGAATTTTCGAGTAAATTTTTGCTTTGTTGTGCCAGCATGATTTGCCGTAATTGGGCATCATTTATATTGCCACCCAGCGTATCCTTAAACGCTTGCTTCGCCATTTGGTAATTGGCTATTTCACGGTTTTCCAGATCAGTAGCTACAGCTACCATGGTTTGTTTTACCGCAAACGAAAATTGCTCATCATTATATTGGATACTGTTGGTGATCCAATAAATTTGAACGACTATAATCCCTATTAAGGACAGACTCATTAAGCTAATGAGAATGTAAAGTAACTTCTTTTGCACTCTGCAAATTTAACATTTAGAAAAACTGTTAATTAGGCTTTAACCCAACATTAACTTAGCTTAAAATGAGATTATCCGTTTTATTTTAACATAATATCTTGTATATTTTTTACAAATTGATCGATTAGTTGAATTTCTTCATTTATTACTATAAAATCAGCCTTCTCTAAACGTTGTTGATCACTCCATTGATTTTGTAGCCGTTGCCTTACATCTTCTAGACTACTGTCATCTCTTTTCATGACTCTAGCGATGCGATCCGCTTCCTTGGACCATACCACAATAACCTTGTCACAAAGTGCATCGCCACCACTTTCAAAAAGTATGGCTGCTTCGTACACAATGAATTCTGTATTTTGTTTTGATAACCATTCTTGAAAATCCTGACGCACCAAAGGATGTAAAATACTATTCAGTTGCTCGAGCAACTCCTTGTTGCTAAATACTTGCGAAGCAATCCATTTTTTGTTGGCAACGTATTGATTGTGTTGATCCTTGGAATAGGCCGCTTCTCCTAATAACGAGGTCACTTGTTCCATAGCTTTGGGATGCTGTGAGAGGAGTCGCTTGGAAGCATCGTCTGCAATATAGACAGGCACACCCAAATTTTGAAAAGCTCGGGCAACCGTGCTTTTACCGCTTCCTATGCCACCTGTGAGCCCGACGATTTTCATTGAATCACCAAAATTTGAACGAATTGTGGCTGGACTCGAGCTGTATTTATTTTTTCATTGTCATAAGTCAGTACCGGCACTACAGTAGCTTCATCATTTTCCAAATCATCAATATCAACGGTAACCTTAAAATCGGTCTTATCAATACTATCATAATCCACCAGCTTGCTTATGAATATTACGGTAACCATGTCTGGTATCACTTTTACCGTACCATCTACCGGTCTATTATTGACCGTTACTGGTATCTTGAAACTTCCTTCTGTCATTTCTGCAGCTCTAACCGTATAAGTAACTTCAGCAGGATCGATTTTTAAATCAGGATACAATGCGTTGAGATTAATGGTTTTGGCAACCAAACTATCACCAACAGTGAAGTCGTCAATTTTTACCTTAAGCACTTTTAATTCTTTGATCAACTCATCATTTCCCGTGATTTTGACCTGCTTCACATCAAAACTACTGGCGCCATATTCCTTAAAGCTCCCTTCAAAATTAATTTTGAAATCTTTTTCAAGAGGAAGTTCTTTGGATGCAAATTGCTGATAAGCCATTGTAATTGGGTTTGCCTCAACTTCCAGGATATCGATACCATCACCTAGCGCTCTATCTATTGCTGTACGTGCAAGTTCTGGATTGAAAACTAGATTACCATTATTGGTTTTGACGATTGCTTTAAAATCAAGCGGTACCTTCATATCTTCATAGTGCAGCCACAACAATCTAAATCCACTGGATTTGATCTTGATAGGAACTTTTATATTTCTGGCAGAGTCTGACAACTCTACATCAACAGGTACGTTATTCCACTCGATGGCAACTTCTACATATTCTTCATAGGTGTTGTTGTATCTAAACAAAAACCACAACACTGCAGCAGCAATGGTAAATGCAATGAAGAGGAAAAACGTACGGTAATTTGATCTAGACATTATTCAAAAAATAAATAGGGAAAGGCATCACGTTCCTCGTTTTTTAGAATACCAATTTGAATATAACTATTTAAAAATCCTAAACCATATCCAGTAAACTGAATCAAGACCGCGATGATACTCATGACACCTACAACAAATCCATTATCAAGGCTGGACCCTACTAATATTAGTGACCCATAAAGCGCCAGAGGCAACAGTAAGAGCGGCACACCTAAAATCGCAAACACTATAGCCACAAACACATAGATCAAAAACAAGGAGGGAAACCAATAGGTGATTTTCCTACTGCCAGGATGCCATTTGTTGAGTATGACTCGTACTTTCCCAAATTTATTGACTTGCTTATAAAAAAGCTTCCAAGAAATACGCCGCTCATGATACACAAAGGCGTCTGCAAAAAGAGCCGTTTCAAAACCTAAATTCCACAACCTCATGGTTAGATCTGGATCCTCACCAGGATGAATGGTCCTAAATCCACCCGAAGCTTCAAATGCCTTACGGCTCAATCCCATATTGAAACTGCGCGGCTGGAACTTTCCCGTGGTCTCGTTCCCACCACGTATGCCACCAGTGGTCAAGGTAGACGTCATGGAATAATTGATCGCCTTTTGCAGATTTGTAAAACTCTCATGAGCCGCGTCGGGACCACCGTAACATTCCACAAACTCACGTTCTAAATGAGCGTGAACTTTTTGAAGGTAATCTTTAGGAACAATGCAATCACTATCCAGTATGATAAAATAGTTTCCGCTGGCACGCTGCATACCATAATTGCGACTATCGCCAGGGCCTGTATTTTGTTTGCTTAGGTAGTTGATGTTTACGCTTTCGCGAAAGCGAGAACACACCACATCACTCGCCACCGTTGATCCATCTTCTATGACAACGACTTCAAAACCATCCTTATATTGGACAAGACTCAAACTCTCCAGCAGTTTTTCAAGCTCTGCCGGCCGATTAAAAACGGGAACGATAAATGAGAATTTTAAGTCTTTCATGTAATTAAAAAAGGCTGTTGAAAACAGCCTTTTGATGGTATTAAATCGTCGTCAGACTAGAATTTTTCTATGACCTCTTGACTCACGCCGGTGTTGGAGAAACCGCCATCGTGAAATAGGTTTTGCATGGTTACCTTCTTGGTATAATCAGAGAATAAGGTCACCGTATATTCTGCACAATCCTGAGCGGTTGCGTTTCCTAGCGGGCTCATCTTTTCTGCATAACTCAAGAATCCTTCAAATCCTTTCACGCCGCTTCCTGCGGTAGTAGGTGTAGGTGATTGAGAGATTGTATTGACACGAACTTTTTTGTCCTTGCCAAAGAAGTAGCCAAAACTGCGCGCGATGCTTTCCAAATAGGCCTTATTGTCTGCCATATCATTATAGTCAGGAAAGGTGCGCTGTGCCGCCATATAGGTCAACGCGACAATGCTACCCCATTCATTCATCGCATCATTCTTGTGAAGCGTTTGCATCACTTTATGGAAGGATACGGCGCTGACGTCCCAACCTTTTTCAGTCCAGGCATAATTCTGGTCTGTGTAGTGTTTTCCCTTACGCACATTGACGGACATACCTATAGAGTGCAATACAAAATCCAACTTGCCGCCTAAAATCTCTACAGATTTGTTCACGAGGTTTTCAAGATCCTCAACACTTGTAGCATCTGCAGGGATGATCTCGCTGCCTGTTTCTTCTGCCAATTTATTGATCTCGCCCATGCGCATAGCGACTGGAGCATTAGTTAAAACAAAAGTGGCACCTTCTTCATGAGCCAGCTTTGCTGTTTTCCAAGCGATGGAGTTTTCATCAAGCGCGCCAAAAATAATTCCGCGTTTTCCTTTAAGTAAGTTGTAAGACATAAGTTCGTTATATGTGACAAATATAAAATTATCTATTGAAGTAGAATGCGTGCATTTTCCCTTGCCGCATCAGAAATCCTGCCACCACTGAGCATCTGTGCAATCTCCTCTACTCTAGCACTTTCTGACAATCGTTCTATGACAGAGACGGTTCTATCGCCTTCATTTCTCTTGCGCACAATCAAGTGGTCGTCACCAGCACTGGCGATTTGTGGTAAGTGTGTAATGGTAATTACCTGCATGGCAGTTGCCATTTGTTTCATGATGATGGCCATTTTTTCTGCAATGGAACCGCTAACACCTGTATCAATTTCATCAAAAATGATGGTAGGCATTTGTTTACATCTGGAAAGCAAGGCTTTTATGGAAAGCATCAATCTGGAAAGTTCACCACCAGAAGCTGCTTTATCCAGCGCCAGTAATGGTGTACCTCTATTTGCAGTAAAGGCAAACTCAACGATATCCTTACCGTTGGCATTAAAGGTATCTGCTGGTAATAAGCGTACTTCAAACTGGGCGTCTTTCATGCCCAGTGAGCGAACAGTTTCCGCTATTTGGGCTTCCAGATCGGTTTTGTGTTTGGTTCTCAATTCATGTAATTCAGTCGCCAATTGATCCAGAGCTTTAGTTTTGGAGGCGATTTGAGTTTCCATGTTTTTGATCTTGCCATCAATGTTTTGGGAAGAAAGTACCTTATCCGCCAGGTCGTCCCTCAATTTAATAAGATCTTCCACATTGTTCAGTTGATGTTTGCGATACAAATTATCCAGCAAGGTCAGTTTGACATTTATAAATTCCAAACGCTCTGGATCTACATCTACTTGATCTTTCAAAGCTTCTGCCTCAGTGGCGATATCTTCCAACTCAACGAGTACCGAAGTCAATCGTTCGTTTAATTCAAGATATTTAAGTGAGAACCCTTTAATGGCTTTAAGATGTGTATTGACCTCACGCAATTCATCAAGCATACCACTATCTTCTGTAGTGATTTTATGTTCCAGCATGCCTAAGGCTTCTGTGATCTGCTCGACATTACTCAGTTGCTCATTTTCCTGCTCGAGTTCTTCTTGATTCAAACCGTCAATTTGGGCCTCTTCAAGTTCGTTCAATAAAAAGGTATTATAATCCAGTTCTCTAGACAGAGCTGCCTGATTTTCTTTTAAGGAACCCAGTTGCTTGATCAGGCTTTTGTATTCCTTCAATTCCGATCTATAGGATTTTAGAACCTCATCACCAGATCGTTTCTCGTTCTTTGTCTGCTCATTCACAAAGGCGTTCATGGTCTCCATCTGGAATTGATCTGTAGCCAACTGCAGTGTTTGATGTTGGGAATGAATATCAATCAATTGAGCGCCTATACTACTCACCACATTTAAGGTAACTGGTGTGTCATTGATGAAGGACCTGCTTTTACCCGAAGGCAAAATTTCACGTCTTATGATGGTCACCTCTTGATAATCTAGATCTTCAGTTTCAAAAAACGACTTCAGATTTAATCTTGAAATATCAAAATGAGCCTCGACCACGCATTTTGCAGAGGTATCTCTAATCGCAGACAAATCTGCACGCTTACCGGTAACTAAACCCAAAGCACCCAGAATAATAGATTTACCAGCACCAGTCTCACCCGTTATCATGGTAAGACCATTGCTTATATCAAGATCCAATTGATCTATAAGCGCGTAATTTTGTATGTGTATTTCTTTAAGCAATTAAGAAACAGTTGTTTAAATAATTAAAAAGGCAACCATAATGGTTGCCTAAATCTAGTGAAAATGAGTTCCTTGAACAAAGTGATTACACTTTAATCGCGCGCCATTTTGTATTCTGATTAGGTGCTAATTTTTGGAGGGATTCCTTAAGCTCTGCGATGTTTACCGCTGGTCCATCACTATAAATATCCTTGATCTCGTCTGACTTTGCATCAAAGAAAGTACGTTGCAATAAACTATTAGGCCTACGTTGATTCATTGCTTCAAACTTTAGTATATAGGCTTGAAGGTTTTGCTTTGTCTCCTTTGCATTAAGCGCAAATTGATCCAACCCATTCAAATGGTAGTCGTACATCACCTCACGATACTCTTTGAAGGTATCAGATAACAAGTCGCTATTCAAACGGTATCTGGAAACACGACCGTTTCCATCACCAGGATTCCAACCTATATTACGCGAAGATTGGGCAAGGTTGACGATATCCTGTGCCTGTTCATGAAATTGCTGGCCACCTTTGAGCTCAAACGTATCTGCATGAATTCCCAAAATTGTGTATACGTAGAAAGTGATTAAGCTATTCAGGTTGCTCTCAAACTGATTTGCGTTGTAGAACAACGGCGCGTTCTCGATGTATTCAAAGCTTATGTCGTTATCCTTATAATTAAAAATGGTAGATGTATAGGTAGAATTATAAACCGGTCTCGATACTGACAACTGGAAATTGCCTTGGAACCTATTGTTGTCAAAATTACTCACCACAAAAATAAGAGCACCATCGATGCGCTCTTCTTCTGCCACCTCACGGTCGGTCCACTTAGTATTATTGATAAATTCCTGCAGGGAATTTTCTAAGGTTCTAAAAATCGTTCGGTCCGGTTGCGCAATGTTTTGAGCATTGACCTGGACCGTCATATTAAATTCTTGGGCATTTGCGGCAAAGCCAACAATGAGCACCAAAAAAGCAAATGTTCTATGAAGTACGTTTGACAATTTCATCGACAATATCTTTAGCTACCAATTGTTTCGATTTCACTGGAAATTTCTGTGAATTTCCAGTGAAATCGATCATGGTTATTTTGTTAGTATCCGTCCCAAATCCAGCACCTTCATCGTTCATGGAGTTTAAAATGAGCAAATCGGTGTTTTTCTTTTTCGCTTTCGCGAAAGCGTGCTCCATTTCATTCTCTGTCTCCAGAGCAAATCCTACCAAAAACGGACGATTCTCCATTGCTCCTACACTCGCTAAAATATCGGGATTTTTGACCAGTTCCAAAGTTAACGTATCAGAACTCTTTTTTATTTTCTGACCCGCTGGAATGGCTGGTTTATAATCCGAAACAGCAGCACTAAAAACCGCATAATCCTTACCTGAAATATGTTTATGCACGGCATCATACATTTCCTGAGCGCTGGTCACATCGATGCGCTGGATCGAATCATGTTCACCGGCTAGCGAGGTTGGGCCCATAATTAAAGTTACTTCCGCACCACGGCTGGCTAGATCCATAGCTATGGCAATGCCCATTTTACCGGTACTGTGATTGCCTATGTATCTTACGGGATCAATCGCTTCATGGGTAGGTCCAGCGGTGATGAGGCAGGTTTTACCGCGCAACGGCTGTTCCCTTAGTAATTGTTGTTCTACAAAATGAACGATTTCTTCTGGTTCTGCCATGCGCCCTTTTCCAGATAGTCCACTCGCCAACTCACCATCGCCAGCAGGAATCATGTGATTGCCATAACTAGCCAGTTTCTCAAAATTCTGTGTGGTTGAAGGATGTTTGTACATGTCCAGATCCATAGCCGGAGCAAAGTATACGGGACATTTTGCGCTGGTATAGACCGCTAGCAAGAGATTGTCCACGGTGCCATTGACCATCTTGCTCATTGTATTTGCCGTGCACGGCGCAATGATCATCAAGTCTGCCCAAAGGCCAAGTTCCACATGATTGTTCCACAAGTCATTCTCATCATCTTCATTAGTAAATGACGACAACACTGGATTTTTCGAAAGCGTACTTAAGGACAGTGGTGTGACAAAATCCCTGGCAGATGGTGTCATTACCACCTTAACAGAAACGCCTGCTTTCACAAGCAGGCGCGTCAAATAAGTTGTTTTGTAAGCAGCGATACCACCAGTTACTCCTAGCAATACCTTTTTACCACTCAATATACTCATAGAATCTATTCTGAAACTCCAGTATCTCTGTGGTAGATCTTACCATCCATCCATTCCTGTACCGCAATGGAATGTGGTTTAGGCAAACGCTCATAGAACTTAGAAACCTCAATTTGCTCCTTGTTCTCAAAAATTTCTTCCAGAGAATCGTTGTAGGTAGCAAACTCTTCCAGCTTCTCAATCAATTCTTCCTTGATGTCAGTATTGATTTGCTCTGCGCGTTTTGCAATGATAGAAATCGCTTCATACATATTACCTGTAGGAGCCGTCAATAGGTCTCTATCATAGGTAATGCTCGTATTGGGTGCTTTAAGATTTTTAGTATCCATAATAAATAGTGTTCTTAATTATTGTAACTGTTGATTTTCTCCAACAATTCGTCTGCCTGTTCCCTGTATTCGCTGTTAGGGAAACGGGCTGCAAAGGTATCATAATATTCTTTAGCAACCTCAAGTCTTTCTGGAATTAAGACTGCAAAACTTTTGATGGCATAGGAATATTGCGAGTCCAAAAGATAAAATGCTGCATCATCCTGAAATTCAGATCCTGGATGGTCGATGATGAAGTTCTCAAAAGAGGCAATTGCAGCGGTATAACCACCACGTGAAAACGGTGCTCTTTTATGATAATTCTTGGCAATTTCATAAGCTTTCTTATCCAGCTTGAATTGCATCTCATCTACCAGTTTGTTAGCCTCTGCAAGGTATTCTCCGTTAGGATACACATTGATATAATCCTGGAATTTTGCAAGCGCTCGTTGTGTAGGCTCTTGATCCTTAGAATAGATTGGTGCCATTTCATAGAGGCTTTTTCCTATCATGAATGTGGCATATTCTCTATAGGGATCTGACACGTAGCTTTTTCTATAGGTTTCAAATTGATAGCCGCTTTCTGGATAACGTCGGTCTTCATATAACGCATTGGCATATTTAAGAGCCACTGGCGCTGCACTGTCTGTACCTCTGTAAGCAGGAACTGCTTGCTCCAGTAAGTTGATGGCCTTAGAATATTTTTCGGCAGCGATTAGAGAATCTGCTACTCGTACCTTAAGCTGATTATCTGTTGACTTTAATGCCTTTTGATAATTAGAGCAACCTATTAGAGAAAGGACGATTAATAATAGAACCGTTGTTTGTTTCATTGTTGTTTTTTAAACTGCAGATAAGCCAGTCCGTCGATCGGCTTTTGCATTTACTAATTACTTTTTAATTCTGTTCATAGGATTCTAGAAAGGCTTTCAACCTGTCCTTAAGATCCTGATCTGCATCTACTAAAGGTAATCGCACCTGTGAGGAGCTGATTCCCAATTGTTCCAATAACGCTTTGATACCTGCAGGATTGCCTTGTTCAAAAATCAAATCGATGCTGGGCGCTACTTTGTAATGTAATTCATATGCTTCCTGAACATCGCCATTCAAGGCGTATCTGATCATATCGCTAAAATCCTGAGCCATAGCCTGACCTATAACCGATATCACTCCTGCACCACCAGCAAGCGTCATGGGCAGCGCAATCATATCATCACCAGAAATTACCAAAAACTCCATAGGCGTGTACTGGATCATTTTCATAGCCTGCACGATATCACCAGCAGCTTCTTTAATGGCTACAATGTTTTCAAAATCATGCGCTAATCGTACGATCGTGTTGACTGAGATATTTGAAGCGGTCCTTCCTGGCACGTTGTACACGATGATAGGTTTGTCCGTCGCCTGAGCGACAGCTTTGAAATGCTGATAAATACCTTCTTGACTAGGCTTGTTATATGCTGGAGAAACAGAAAGAATTGCAGCGAAGTCAGTTAAATCAGTATTCTTGATTTGCTCCACGACTACTCTAGTATCGTTACCTCCTATTCCTATCACTAAAGGCAAGCGTTTATTGTTGGCCTTTTTAACAGTAGCAATGACGGCCTGTTTCTCCTCTGCAGTTAGAGTCACATTCTCGCCAGTGGTTCCCATGACGACTAAATAATCAATACCGTTTTCAACTTGAAAATCAACTAGTTTTTCAAGTGCGGTATGATCAACCGTTCCATCTGTATGGAATGGAGTGATTAAGGCCACTCCTGTTCCTATCAATTCTTGCATGCTACTTTGTTATGATATTTAGGTATTTGTTCAATTCTTTAATAAATAATTCCTTCTGGCTAGGTTTCACGTCAATCGCAAGATCATAATGATCTTCTGGTAATGATGCCAGTCCTGCCGTGATTCCAGAATGCAGAGCCATGGCAACGTATGATTTCAAATCATCCCTTTTTTCAAACAGATTGATCTGGAGATCAAAATGACGATCCAGCAATTCTTTCAACGCAGGATCTGCAAGGCCACCAGCCCATTGGATACTCTTCATACTCACCAGCAGCTGATCCTGCACCGGTTGTTTTTTGGTATCTACAGTCACACCTACCATCTGGTAATCCTGTATTCCCAACTCACGCGACCATTGCTCCATAAACAGCGTGGATTTCTCCGCATCTGCATCATAAAGCACCACCATCGATAAAGGTTTTGACGTGATGCTGCTCCTGCGCTGTCCAGATAATTTTTCCTGCTGTTTGCGCAGCCATCGCCTCTTTAAAACGTCAAAAATCATTTACTTTTACTAAGCCACAAAGGTATAACAATCGCCTATGAAAATTAGTATGACCCTAGGTTGTAGGAAAGGTTTAATGGTTTTCGCTTTCGCGAAAGCGATATTATTGACAACATCCTGCAAGACAGAAAACTACACCGTTCAAAAGCTTAACGCAAGTCAAACCCAAATTGACTCTACCATCCAAAGCGTAGCCCGTATAGAGACTTTTATCGCTCCCTACAAGCAAAGCCTGGACCAACAAATGAGTACGCCTTTAAGTTATAACCCGGCAGATATGACCAAAACCGATACGCCGCTCAACACGCGTATAGGAAACATGATGGCCGCGATCGCTCGCACCCAAGGCGCGCCTATATTCAAATCCAGAACCGGTAAGGAAATTGACATGGTACTGCTCAATCATGGTGGTATACGAGCTGGTATTCCCGCAGGAAATGTCACCACTAGAACCGCTTTTGAAGTGATGCCTTTTGAAAACGAAATGGTGGTCGCAGAGCTGGCTCCACAACAAATGAAAGAACTGGTTGACTATCTGGTAGAAAAGGAACGCGCACATCCTTTTGATGCGCTCAAAATCACGACAGATGATGCTAGTGTAGAGTTATCGCTTGCCGGACAGCCTATTACTTTTGATCGCAATTATTACGTTCTTACCAACGATTACCTCATGACTGGTGGCGATAACATGGAGTTTTTTACCAAAGCGATTTCCAGCACCAAATTAGATTACAAGATCAGGAACGCGATGATCGATTATTTTACCAAAACAGATACACTGGGCTTTAAAGCAGATGATCGATTTACCAAAACCAACTAATCATGGAACGTAGAAAATTTATCCAAAACACCGCCACAGCAAGTTTGATCGCAGGTACTGGTCTATGGAGCAATACGGCGCTGGCTTCAGGGTTGTTTCAAACCGCTGCTGAAGATGAAGACCTCAAGAAAATCACCATCCTGCATACCAACGATACACACTCGCACATTGAGCCTATCAATGGCGGCAGAAACGATGGTCGTGGCGGCGTGGCGCGACGCGCGGCACTTATCAATAAGGTACGCAAGGAAAACCCGAATACCTTATTGTTGGATTGCGGTGATATTTTCCAGGGAACGCCTTATTTCAACTTTTATGGAGGTGAGCTGGAAATCAAACTGATGAGCATGATGGGCTACGACGCAGCCACCATCGGGAATCACGATTTTGATAACGGTATCGATGGATTATACGCCCAACTCCCTAATGCCGATTTTGATTTCGTCATTTCCAACTATGATTTTTCCAACACAATCCTAGACGGTAAGACCAAACCATATAAGGTGATGGTCAAGGATGGCGTACGCATAGGATTGTTTGGATTGGGAATCCAGTTGGAAGGTCTGGTATCGCCGCTCATGTATAAGGAAACCAAATATCAAGATCCATTAACCGTGGCGCAGGATATGGTTATCGCTTTACGCGAAAGGGAACACTGCGATATAGTCATCTGCATGTCGCATTTGGGATATCAATATGAAGGCAGCAAGATTAGCGATGTATCGCTGGCTCAACAAACTAGTGGTATCGATCTCATTATTGGTGGACACACGCATACCTTCTTAGAAAAACCTGAACTGGTTACTAATGCAGTTGGAGAGACCGTCATGGTCAATCAGGTAGGTTGTTACGGTATCAATGTAGGCCGCATAGATTTCTATTTGCACAAAGGAAAACTAGCTGGCGGTAGCGAGGTGGTTTATGAGGTGTAGCCTCTTAATTTAAGACATTCAAAATGACCCAATCCACCATCACCAAAGGCTTCATTGCTGCTGGATTAATGAATACCATTGGGCTGCTGATTTTTTCAAAAGGATTTACCAATGATGTGATCCCACAAACGGATCCTGCGGTCATGTCTCATTTTGGGTTGCTCATGATCATGGTTTGGGGTCTTGCTTATATCGCGATTTCTAAAACCTACATGAATGTGAAATCGCTTATTGGAGTTTTTGTCCTTGAAAAGCTAGCTTACGTTATTGCTTACCTCGTCTGGTTTTCAAACAATAGCCTAGAAAAAGTCTACGATCAAGATCTTCTTGCAGGTATTTTCTACACCCTTTACGGATTAAATGATTTTACTTTTATGATCTTCTTCGCTTACGTGTTTTTTAAAATCACACCATCGCGAGAAACTCCTGCTCACTAATCATCTTGATATTTAGCTTTTCGGATTTTTCCAGTTTTGAAGGACCCATATTTTCACCACGAATAAGGTAATCAGTTTTTGAGGATAGCGAGCTGCTTACCTTACCACCATTGTCTTCAATCATCTTTTTTAAATCATTTCTGGACATTTCAAAAACACCAGAAATCACAAAGCTTTTTCCTGCCAGCGCATCTGACCTGCTGGATAGTTCTTCTTCACTTAGAGAGAATTTCAACCCAGCATCCCGCAACCGCTGAACAACTGCCATACTCGCAGGATCTGTAATAAACTCTACCACAGACTCTGCGATGCGCTCGCCTATCTCTGGTATGTTGCTCAGTTCTTGAAGTTTTTCCGCTTTCACACTTCGACTGCGCTCAGTGTGAACCTCATCGTCGCCTTGCTGCTCGCTAGCGGAATCATCAACAGCATCACTAAACAAATCTGCCTCATCGGTTTTAGAAACCTCTGGCATCGCTACCAATTGGTCCATGGATTTATAGTGTCTGGCTAACTTTTTAGCAACGGTCTCGCCTACATATCGTATTCCCAAAGCAAACAGCACGCGCTCAAAAGGAATCTCTTTACTGGCCTCGATACCTTCAATCATGTTGGTCGCGCTCTTCTCTGCCATGCGCTCTAATGGGATGATTTGCTCGTATTTCAGGTCGTACAAATCGGCATAATTATGTAGCAATCCAGCCTCTACCAACTGGTCAACCGTTTCAGATCCTATGCCATCTATATCCATGGCTTTGCGAGATATAAAATGTTGAATGCGACCTTTGACTTGTGGCGGGCAGCTTAGATCGTTAGGGCAATAGTGCTGTGCCTCACCTTCTTTACGTACCAGTTGGGTACCACATTCTGGGCAGTGGGTCGCATAAACCGTTGGTTCTGAATTTTCTGGCCTTTTAAGTAGATCTACCGCAATAATCTTAGGAATGATTTCACCACCTTTTTCCACAAATACTTCATCACCTACTCGTATATCCAGTTTTTCTATTTGGTCTGCATTGTGAAGACTCGCGCGTTTGACCGTGGTTCCTGAGATTTCTACGGGTTCTAGATTGGCCACTGGCGTGATAGCACCGGTACGCCCAACTTGATATGTAATTTCTTGAAGTCTGGTCGAGACCTGTTCTGCACTAAACTTGTACGCCATCGCCCAGCGCGGTGCTTTTGCCGTGAAGCCTAGTTCTTCCTGATGCTGCAATTTATTGACCTTGATGACCACGCCATCTGTTTCATATGGCAAGTCCTTTCTGGCCGTATCCCAATGATTTACAAATTCCAATACACCGTCTATGCCATCCACCAACTGAGATTGTGGCGGCACTTTAAAACCCCATTTTCTGGCAGCTTCCAGTGCTTGAAATTGAGTTTCAAAAGGCAAGTTATCACCAGCCAACTGATATAACAAACACTCCAAAGGTCGCGTCGCGACCACAGCACTATCTTGTAATTTCAAGCTGCCGCTAGCGGTGTTACGTGGGTTGCGGTATAATTCCAGTCCTTGTTCCTCACGATCTTTATTCATCTTGTGAAAACCATCCCATGGCAGCACGATCTCTCCACGTATTTCAAACTTTTCAGGAATATCATCGCCTTTCAATTGCAACGGTACCGATTTGATCGTACGTACATTAGTGGTAACGTCATCGCCTTGTGTACCGTCACCACGAGTAATAGCTTGGACAAATTTGCCATTCTCATAGTGCAAACTAATACTGGCACCATCATATTTAAGCTCACAAACGTACTGTATATCGCCATCTACAACCTTATGCAGACGCGTTTCCCAATCCTGTAAATCTTCCAGACTATAAGAATTGTCCAGAGAATACATTCGGTTGATGTGTTTGACGGTCTTGAAATTCTTGGTGACCTCACCACCAACTCTTACCGTTGGGCTCGATGGATCAAAAAATTCGGGATGGCTGGCCTCTAGAGTTTTGAGTTGTTCCAATTTCTTATCAAACTCAAAGTCTGTAATGGATGGATCGTCCTTCACATAATAGTTGTAGTTATGCTCACGCAGTTCCTTTCTTAGGGATTCTATTTGGGTTTTGGGATCCATTTAATTTTGGAATGGGTTAATGATTTGAAGGCCTTCTATGGATTGTGAGTGTTGCATGTCTTCACTGTAGAGTATATTGCAATGAGTTTCCAATGCAGCTGCCACAATTATACTGTCATAAAACTGAAGCTGATATTTATACTTCAGTTGAATAGCCTTCTGAATTAGAGAAATTGGGGTATCTGCAATGGACATTCTACTAAACAAAGAGAGACTATCTCTTACCGTAGTTTCGGACAACTTGAATTTATTAATCATTACGTTACAAAATTCTTTTACCACCTGAGTAGAAATCTGTACGTCCGCTTCTTCTATAGATTTTAAAAAGCTTCCCGCTTTTCTTTGCTTTTGAAGATTTTTAGAATCTAATAAATAGATAAAAATGTTACTGTCTACAAATATTCTATCTTTCATTAGCCTCTTCCCTGTTCCAAGTGTAACCTATGTCTTTAGCATTCTTTTCAGAAAACTCAATCCATTCGTCTGCCCAGCTTTTTTCATCCTCATTTTGAACATTACGCTGCAAAAACTCCCTAATCATTTCGTTCAATGATTTACCTAGTTTTTTAGCATATTTCTTGTTTGCCTCAATCAATTGGTCAGACAGCCTAATGGTTAAATTCTTTGTTGCCATAAATTATAATCTTTCGTTTGCTTCTTCTCTATCAAATTTATAACCGTCACTGTAAACAGCATTTTCTTCAGCGATTCTCATCATTTTTTCCATAGGCGTTTGATAGGAGTCGGGCTTTTTAACATTCGTCTCCAAAAACTCGCGAATCATTTCGTTCAATGACTTGCCCTGCTTTTTTGCATACTCTTTACTGGCCTCGATCAATTGGTCAGACAGCCTGATGGTTAAATTCTTTGTTGCCATAATTCTTTCGTTTGCACAGATGCTGTGCAAATTACAATTTTAATTCCAAACTCGTTCACTTCCAGCACTTCATCATGCGCCAGTTGCCATTCAAGTCTTTGCGTAATTCGTGCTCATAACCCAGCTGGATCGCAAGCTGTTTCATCTCTTCTGGCAAATATTGGTTGATCTCAAAATACACTAACGGATTGTTATGATCCTTGGCCAACTCAAGAATTTTTCTATAAAACACCAGCGGATCGTCATTTTCAACAAACAATGCCATCTCTGGATCAAAATCTAAAACGTTTTTATGTAATTCTGGCTTTTCCAACTCGCGCACATACGGTGGATTGCTAACGATAATATCAAAGGGTTCCAGCTTTTCTGTGACTAAAATGTCTTGATGTTTGAATTCAAAATTTACCTCTGGCGAAATAGCTTCTGCGTTTGAGGCTGCCACTTGCAAGGTATTTTTAGACAGATCCAAAAGTGTGATTTTTGAAGAAGGTTTTAGGGAGTTCGCTTTCGCGAAAGCGTTACCCAAACTAACCCCAATACAACCACTACCTGTACCTATATCCAAAATGGAATTGATTTGTTTTCCCTTGTGGTCGTCAAGGATCCACTGGACGAGTTCTTCCGTTTCCTGGCGTGGTATTAAGGTATGTTCGTTGACCTTGAATTCATGACCGTAAAAATGCCCAATTCCCGTGATATGCTGTACTGGCGTGCCTGCAAGTAAGGTTTCCAGCGACCTGAGCAAGATTTCTTCCTTCAAATGCGTTAAGGGTTCTTCACCTCTTATCATAATGTCTGACTTACTCATGTGCAACAGGTCTTCGCAAACGATCTTGAAGATCGAAACGATCTCGTTTTCTGGATAAAGATCTGCCAGTCTACTCACGTAAATATCCCGTAACTGTCGTAGCGTCATCTTAATCCAGATTTTTAATCATTTGCACCGGACAGCTGTAATGACCCGTATTTCCCAACGGTTGGGTCAACAGTTCAAAGCCTACTCGTTTATACAATCCCTGAGCATCGTACATATTGTCCATGGTTTCCAGATAGACTTTTGAAAATTTAAAAGATTTTGCAGCTTCCAGGCACTTGTTCATTAACTGCTTGCCGTAGCCTTTACCACGAACCTCAGGTAAAAAGTACATTTTTTGCAACTCGCAAATACCTTCTGGATAATTGGCTAATGGTGCAATTCCAGCACCACCGCATATTTTACCATCTATTTCTACCACATAATACACGCATCTGGGTTTTTGGTACTCCATATACATGGATTGGGTTGCCGCGTCGCTGTAGGCGGTTCCTTCTTTAGGGGCGTTGTGCTCAAGAATGGTTTGCTGGATAATATCGCGTACCGCAGGGTTATCCTTAGGCTGTATTTTTCTAATGTTCATATCTCAAAGATACTATGGTGATGTGACGCCCAATATTTATGTGCTCTTAAAGTTATCGATGGATAGTCAACATAGCGTTCTATAATCTTAAATTTGTTTCCTTGACTAGAGACGAGTTTTATATACAACGATGCATCCAACTAGCTGTGAATGGTTTGGGAACCACTTATCCCAATCCGCTGGTTGGGTCTGTGATTGTGAGTGATGAAGGAATAGTTTTAGGTGAAGGTTTTCATTTAAAATCTGGAGAGCCACATGCCGAAGTAAACGCCATTGCAGCGGCAGAACGCAACGGCTATGCAACCTCTGATTTTGAAAAAGCCACCATCTATGTCAATCTAGAGCCTTGTTCCCATCACGGTAAGACACCACCTTGCGCGTCTTTGATTATTGAAAAGAAGTTTAAAAAAGTGGTCATCGGCACCTTGGACCCGCATGAAAAAGTGGCCGGCAAAGGCGCAGAACTACTACGCGCAGCAGGTGTTGAAGTCATTACAGGAATTCTTGAAGAGAAATGCAATGACCTGAACAAAAGATTCTTTACCTACCACAAAAAACAACGACCCTACATCATTCTCAAATGGGCCGAAACCGCAGATGGCTTCATTGCACCAGCAACCAAAGATGAACAGAAACCTGTATGGATTACCAATTCATATTCCAGGCAACACACACACCGATCAAGAGCACAAGAAAATAGTATCCTAATAGGTGCGCAAACCGCACTGGATGATAATCCTAACCTAACGGTACGTGAATGGTATGGGAACAACCCCATAAGAATCGTTTTGGACTCAAGAAATGATTTACCCGAAAATCTAAATGTTTTTAACGAGGATGCGGTGACCCAAATCTTGCGCAGAGACTCAAGTGAAACCGAAAGCATCATTCAAGACCTTTATCACCTCAACATACAAAGCGTCATTGTTGAAGGTGGCGCCAAAACTTTGCAGCAGTTTCTAGAAAAAGATCTTTGGGATGAGATCCATCAATATATGGGTACGACCATTTACTTCAAAAATGGACTCAAAGCACCGTTGATTCCCAAAAATGTAATCCTACAGGAAAGCTTGATGATCAAAGACGACGTCCTTAAAATTTTCAAGCAACCATGATCTGGCTCGTTCTAAGTGTTCTCACTTCCAGTTTGTTGTACGTGATATTCAAGTACTTTAAGGTATTTGAAGTCAATACTTTGCACGCTATTGTCATCAATTATTTGGTTGCTGCCGTCACCGGATTACTGGTTTTTCAAGGTGAAATATCAGTGACCAAAATTGTCAACGGCAACTGGTTTTGGTTCTCCATTATTCTAGGCGCTCTTTTCATTACCGTATTCAACATACTGGCATTAACCAGTCAAAAAAACGGATTGTCGGTCGCAGCAGTGGCTAGCAAAATGTCACTCATCATACCCGTAGTTTTTGGAATTTGGGCTTACAGCGAGAGTTTGGGATGGCTCAAGATGGCAGGAATAGTTATTGCCCTGGCGTCTGTGTATCTGGCTTCGTTAAAATCTAAGGATGGCCTTACCATTCATAAAAAAGAATTACTGCTACCAGCGCTGCTTTTTCTGGGCAGCGGCACCATCGACACCATCATCAAATATGCCGAGAAGAATTTCGTCCCAGATGGCGATGATCCCATTTTTAGTGCGGTTTGCTTTGTGGCTGCCTTCGGTTTAGGGTTGTTGATTTTGGTCTATGAAGCCTTTAATGGCAGGCGTTTGCAATTGAAATCTGTTGTTGCGGGAATAGCATTGGGCATACCCAATTATTTCTCCATTCATTTTTTGATCAAGGCGCTTAAAAACGGTATGGAAAGCAGCGTTTTCTTTCCCATTAACCACGTGGGAACGGTTCTGTTCACCACGCTTTTGGGCTACCTGTTGTTCAAGGAACGTTTGCTGGTCAAGAATTACTGGGGCATTGCTCTTGCAGTACTGGCTATAATTTGTATCGCTTTCGCGAAAGCGTAACTCACATGAAAGATCGTTATAAAACCATAACTGCAGCTACCGAGGAGATTCTTTATAAGGAACGTGGCAGTAAATTTTATGCTACCGCTTTTCCCTTTACCCATGAGGACCAGCTGAATGACATCATTCCATCGCTGCGCAACCAACACCCGAAAGCTGGACACCATTGCTATGCCTGGAAATTAGGCCCTACCAATGATGTATACCGCTCCAACGATGATGGCGAACCCAATCATAGTGCTGGCGATCCTATCCTATCGCAGATCAACGCTTTTGAAATGAGTGATGTGCTGGTGGTGGTGAGTAGAATTTTTGGTGGGACAAAACTAGGTGTTGGTGGTTTGATTCAAGCCTATCGCGAGGCCGCTAGATTGGCATTGGATCAGGCACAGATCGTGGAACGTGTCATTACTAAAGACATTATCATCTCTTTTGAATATCCACAAATGAGCCAAGTCATGAGGTTTGTGGATGAGCATTCCTTTAATATCAAAAATCAGGATCTTACCGAATCCTGTAAAATGACCATAGGCGTACCTCTCAATGCCGTGGAGCGAACCCTTGAGCAATTAAATGCCATGTACCCTATTACCGCTAGTGTTTAAGGCACTAGCCATTGACCTTGCCATTGATTATTGTCAAAAGTATAAAGCGCTCTCAAGTGATTGGGTCGTTTGAGTTGTAGCAACTCAATGGATGCAGGCGTGAGTTGTAATGGCAAGAAATGATTCTCTGATCGCTCTACATATTCCACATGATCAGGATTTTTTATGGGTGATCCTGGCGGCAGTTGGGTCGTGTAATCTTTAATCGATTTAGAAGAAACCTTTTGGAAAAGACGTTTAACTTCTTGCGGATCTGTAATAGGTTCTAGAATTCCATCCACTCTAATTTGACGTAAACCTTTATTGTGGTAAAACAGCAGACTTGCTTTAGGGTTTTGTTGCAATTGATGTACCTTGGTCGTTCTCGAATCAGTAAAAATGGTGAAGTTCATGGCTTCACTTACTTCTCTAATCACGATAGTTCTTGCTCGAGGTTGTAGATTTTCATCGACGGTGGACAAGTAGGCGTATTTAAAAGGGTGATTGCGCTTACTCATCGCACCTCGCAATTCGTGTTTCAAGTCTTGGAAATAGTCGTCTAGCATTCTATGATTTTATGATAAAGTAGTCGTAGTTAAAACAGAGTTTTACACTTTTCCAAAAATTCGGGAATTGGTTTACGAGGTCTAAAGGTTTTGGCATCTGTGAACACTAAAGTAAGCTCTGCCGTGGCACATACGGAACCGTCCTTTTTTGTGATTTCATACTCAAAAACGACCCTTGTTGTAGGAAGATTCTTAAGGGTGGTTTTGACAGAAATTTCGTCCCCAAACTTGATCGGATTTTTATACTTTATATCTATTTGATAAACAGGTAAAAGCACTCCAGAATCTTCCATTTTTTGATAAGAAAAACCTAAAGCATCCAACCAGTCAAGTCTAGCTTGCTCCATGTAAATCAAATAGTTAGAATGATGAACGATTCCCATCTGGTCGGTTTCGGCATACCGTGGCACAATGTCGATGATCGAATTTTTCATATATTTTATGATGTAAAATTAGGTGGATTAAAATGGTTCCTGCATGCAATTATATTTGGTAAAAACCAACCCTACTTTTTATTTTTTTTAAGGTTTTTTATACACATATTTGTACCACTCTTGAGGTAGCCACTTTGTGCTTCAATTTCCTCGTTCATATTAGAGTCGAACCTAACCAGATAAAACAATATTTATGACATCGACGGCAGAATCGGTATGGGAAAATTGTCTTGAATTCATAAAGGATAATATTAACCCACAAGCCTACAAAACTTGGTTTTTACCCATCAAGGCAGTAAAGCTAACTGATACAGCGTTGAGTATACAAGTTCCCAGCCGTTTTTTCTACGAATGGCTCGAAGAACATTACATCAAATTGCTTAAAACAGCCCTTACAAAAGAGCTAGGTGAAGGAGCTAAATTGATATACGCCATTAGAATGGAGAATACCTTAAAAGGTATGGAACCATTCACCGAAAAAATACCCAGCAGCAACCGTACATTTCAAAATTCACAAACGGTTGACGCTCCTGTACGCAGTAAAAGTCCAGAGCTTAAAAATCCGTTTATCATTCCTGGAATACGTAATGTAAAGATTGAGTCTCAACTCAATCCTTCCTATAATTTTGATACGTTTCTAGAAGGTGATTCCAACAGACTTGCACGTAGTGCTGGTATGGCGGTTTCTAACAAACCAGGCGGAACTTCATTTAATCCATTATTGATTTTTGGTGGTGTTGGCCTTGGAAAAACACACCTTGCTCATGCCATAGGTGTAGGCATCAAGGAGAATTATCCAGATAAAACGGTTCTATATATAAGTGCTGAAAAATTTACCCAGCAGTTCATCGAGTCCGTACGCAAGAACAATAGAAATGATTTTATTCACTTCTATCAAATTGTAGATGTATTGATCGTGGATGACATCCAATTCTTTGCTGGTAAGGCAGGAACCCAAGATGTATTCTTCCATATTTTCAATCACCTACATCAAAATGGTAAGCAAGTCATTCTAACGAGTGATAAAAAGCCTGTAGATATGCAGGATATCGAGCAGCGCTTACTTTCCAGATTCAAATGGGGTTTGAGTGCAGAGCTCAATCATCCAGATTATGAAACAAGAGTCTCCATCATCAAGAACAAATTGTATCGCGATGGTGTGGAAATGGAAGAAGACATCATCAATTATCTAGCAGATAACATCAAAACCAACATTCGTGAGCTGGAAGGTGCCATCATCTCGTTGATTGCACATTCTTCCTTTAACCATAAGGACATCACTATTGAACTGGCCAAAAAGATTGTTGAGAACTACGTCAAGAATACCAAACGTGAGGTAAGCATCGATCAGATCCAAAAAGTTGTGAGCGATTACTTCCAGATGGACGTTGAAACTCTACAATCCAAAACCCGCAAGCGTCATATTGTACAAGCGCGTCAATTGGCGATGTATTTCTCAAAGAAAATGACTAAGGCATCACTTGCCAGCATTGGATCAAAAATAGGGAAACGCGACCACGCAACGGTTTTACATGCCTGTAAGACGGTTGACAACCTTGCTTCCACAGACAAACAATTTAATAAGTACGTAGAAGATCTGCGTAAAAAGCTGGCGAATTAAATGAAAGAGCAAACCTCCATTTTAATGGTGTGTTTGGGTAACATTTGCCGCTCGCCACTGGCGGAAGGTTTGATGCGATCTAAATTGAACTTTACCAAATTCACGGTGGACAGCGCTGGAACTAGCGGTGGCCATAAAGGCGAGGCGCCAGATAAGAGATCTATTGAAGTTGCCAAACGCTACGATCTTGACATCTCGCAACAACGCAGCCGCAAGCTGACACCACAAGATCTTGAAAACTTTGACTATATCTATGTCATGGATCGGTCCAACTATAATGATGTGATGGACCTAGCTCAAAATGACGAGCAGCGCGCCAAGATCAAAAAGATTCTTGAAGTCCCTTTTCCAGGCGACGATCTCGATGTTCCAGATCCCTATTACGGCGGTGATCAAGGCTTTGAGAATGTCTACAAAATGCTGGATCAAGCCACTGATGCGATTGCACAGCAGCTTAACAACCACTAATTTTAAATGATTTACTTGTTTCCGTATTTTGCGATGATGGCTTTGCGGTCCACTTTTGCCGTGTGGGTTTCGGCAAATTGCTTTACAAAAATGACTTTGCGTGGTTTTTCAAATCGGTCTAGTTTCGCTTTCGCGAAAGCGGATTCCAAATCGATCTCTTCACCTTCTACATAAATAACCACTTGTTGACCTAGGGCTTTTTCTGGCTCTGAGGAGATAAAAAAGCGGTTATCGATAAACTTGGACAACTTGTTTTGAACTGATTCTGGATGGATCTTGATACCACCAGTGATGATGACGTTATCTGTCCTTCCTAAAATCTTGAACATTTTTTCATTCTTAATGATTGCCAGGTCATTAGTTACCACAGGTTCATCTGCAAGATCTGGAGCATCGACCACGAGGCAATCTGCACCATTTAGGCGCACCTTGATTCTAGGCAAGGCAGTAAAGAATTCTTCATGATTGGGATAGAGTTCGCGTATCCCAACGTGCGTGCTGGTTTCAGTCATTCCATAAGTATGGTAAGCTCTGGTGTGGCGACCTTTTAGGCTTTCTACTAGGGCTTCATCAACCGGTCCACCACCTATGATGATCTTTCGGCTTTTGTATAAATAATCCAGAGAATGTTTTACTTGATAAGCGGTCATCGCGGTAAAATCATAACGCTTGGTCGCTTTATCCAGCGGATTTTTTGACGGTGCCACCAGGTCGATGTGCCAGCCTAATTCAATCGCACGCACCATCATCAGTTTACCGGCAACATAGCTTAACGGCAAACAGCACAACACATCCATTCCTGCACTTATTCTAAAACGCTCGCCTGTCATGCGCGCACTGTTGATCATGTGCTTTTTCTCCAGTCTATACTCTTTAGGCACACCAGTAGAGCCACTGGAGAATACCGTATGATAGGAAAAATCATCCAGCCAGTTCAATAGAAAATCACCTACTTGACGTTCCCACAGTTCTCCTTCTTTGGCATAACTGTAGGCGACGGTCATCAGGCCTTTATGGTCAAGTGATCTACCGTTTAATTGGAATTCTGGATGTACTTCTGGAATCATCTTATGGATTTAATGTATTGTCAAATTCTATGCTATCGTCGTTCGTATGCGCTGGAACCTCAACTTTCCCAAACAATCGTTCCTTCCAGTTGGTCCACTTATACTTCCATGCAAATAAAAGAACTAGCGCCGGATAATATACCAACAATGGAATAAAAGTGGTAAAATTTACTTCAGGATCAGAAACGTCTATCAATAAGGATTCCGTTTGAAAAGCGGTCCAGTCTGCCGTGACCAGTAACGCGATAAATAAATTGTTTGCAGCGTGAAAACCTATGGCCAACTCTGTTCCTTCATCCATCAACGTGAAAAGTCCAAGTAAGAATCCTGTGCCTACATACCAAAACATAATGGTATAGCCCAGTTTTGCTATTTCTGGATTACCTAGGTGCATCAATCCAAAAATCAAGGAGGTCACAATAAATGGAACGGCCCTATTTTTTGCCATCAATCCCAATCCTTGCATCATGTAACTACGGAAAAACAATTCTTCCCAAGTCGTCTGAATAGGTACGAGAACGATCGCCAACACGAATAGTATCCCAAAATTAACAGGGTCAAAATTCCAGATATAGTCTTCTGGAATCAAATAATATCCAGCAACCGTAGAAATGATGGACACCAATCCAACCACAATAAACGCAAACCAGGCCCGACTCCAGTCAAACTTAACTCGTGATGTTGTGGCCTGTGTCCATGATAGTTTATGAACATATTTGACCCAGATCCACCAGCCCAATATCCCAAAAACGAAACTAATCATCAACAAGAAAAAAGTCAGGTTGGAAGGTAATACACCCATAATGGCAGACGCATCATTAAGCGCGCCCATATTGCCGTCCATAACCGTTTTTACAGCGATGGCAATAGCAAATGGAGTTGCTCCTATCACTTGACAGGCCGCAAAAATGACGATAAATCCTAAAATCCATCTCCACGGCTCGTTGAACTTATTTGCTGCTCTCTTTATAAACATTCTAGAAATTTATTGGATTAGTGTTCCATAAAGCAATCTCGTTACAATGCAACGCACCGTTTTTGATCTGTAATGGAGCTTCAATATTATTGGTATACAAGCCGCCAGTTCCCAAACCCTGCGGCATGGAAACACCTAACGTGTACGTAAATTGTGCGATCGCGTTCAGCCCTATGTTGGACTCTAGGGCGCTGGTCATCCACCAGCCTATGTTGCGTTCTCCTGCCAGATTGATCCATTCTCTTGAGCTGGCAAAACCACCTACAAGAGCAGGTTTCAAAATAATATATTGTGGCTGGATCTGATCCAGACAGCGAGCGCGATCTCCAGAAGTGTACAAGCCAATCAACTCTTCATCCAGCGCGATGGGCACTGGAGTTTTCTCGCACAATTCAGCCATTTCCTTCCATTGGCCTTGCTGGATGGGTTGCTCGATGCTGTGGACCTTATAGGTTGAAATTTTGTCGAGTTTAGCCAGAGCTTCTTTAGGTTCAAAAGCTCCGTTAGCATCAACTCTTATGGTGACTTCGCTTTCGCGAAAGCGAGATCGTATCGACTTCAACAACTGCATTTCGGCATCAAAATCTATGGCGCCTATCTTCAATTTGATACAGTCAAATCCAGCCGCGAGCTTCTCTTCCAGCTGCTGCATCATGAATTTCTTATCGCCCATCCATACCAAGCCGTTGATGGGAATATGATCCTGCTGTTGCGTGAATGGAGATGGAAAAAGCGTAAACGGATCGCTGGACTGCAGCGATTTCATCGCCATCTCATAACCGAATAAAATTGATGGCCACTCTTGCAGGGCAGCGCTCATTTCTGCAGGTTTCATTCCTATATGATCGCAAACCCATTGAAGTTTCTCTTCATAATCAGGCCTATCGTCGCTGGACAATCCTTTAAAAAGATTGCACTCACCTATTCCTTTTTCGCTGTCGTTTTCTACAGTAAGAAAGTAGGTGTCTTTGGTTTTGAGTACTCCACGAGAAGTTCCCGCAGGCTGTTTAAATTCTAAAGTGTATTTCTGGAAACTGGCTTTCATGACGGCAAGATACGCAATGAGTTAAGCGGCATTTGTTAGAACTATTAAAAAAGAAAGAGCGCTAGCCTTTGCGTTTTACGGTCCATTCAAATTTAAACTTACTTACCTGTATACCGTCTGCATTGATTCCAGTGGCTTCCATCCAGACCGTCTGGCCTTCACCTGTGGCTACTGTTTTTTCAATGGCATCTTTAATTGCGAGTCCATCATTAGATGTGAAGGTGATCTGACCTGTTGCTTTCTTAGTAAAGGTGGCTTCATTGTTAGCTACCAGCATGCTCACCTTAGCATTGGATTCTTTGATATAGGACATGACCAAAGCGCCTGTGGTAAGCTCTGCTGCCATGGCCTGCACGGCAAAATACATGCTCTTGAACGGATTTTGATTGAACCACCTGTGCTTGACACGTGTCGTGCACGTCTCTGGCGTGATGGTTTTTACACGTACGCCGCACCACCAGCAGCTGGGTAATTTAAAAAACGTAAAAGTGTTGATTTTGGCCGGTGTGATCATGTATGGTAGCTTGACGTGTACAGCAAAACTAACCGATTTACAGCAGAGTAAGCAAAAAACTTTTGATGTTCAAATCACTTTCTAGATTTAAATTGTAGCTCCTTTTACATCGAGATTTATGAATAACAAACTCATCTTTATTTGAAATTTTGATGATTATCCGATCACACTAAAAAATAAAATCAGATTTTTTCATATCTAACCATTCCTCTTCAAAGGGCTGTTTTTATTACGCTTTCGTGAAAACGAACTCATCAAATCACCATATCTGAACAAAAATATATGGTACTTTGTATTGCATAATACTATCTTTTAGATATATATTTGCATTAGAAATTAATAGGTCATGGAAAAACAACAACAAAACAACCACAATAATATCGCGATGGGAATCCATCTAGCGACATTTGGAAAATGGATCTTCCCATTGGGAAATTTCATTCTGCCCATTCTACTATGGATGGTGAATTCCAAAAAATCTGACTTTATAGATCGCCATGGAAAACAGGCCATCAACTTCCAATTGAGCATCACGCTCTGGACCGTTATACTTGCCTTTATAGGCGGCGGCGTGATTATAGGGAGCATGATCTCTGGCGGTCCAGATTTATGGCAAGCGATGGATGGTCCTAGCTTTCCCTTTACCAATGACTTGGGGATTTTCTCCACTATCGTCGCCAGCGGTGTGATTTGCGGTACGCTTATTCTGGCTTTGGGCATTGTGGATCTGGTCTGCACGATCAAGGCGGCGATCAGGGCTCATGATGGAGAGGAATACCGCTACCCGTTAACGATTAATTTTATTCCTGATACGCCAGTTCAGGAAACATCTAACACGAACTAACATGAAGATAGAAAACACAAAAGCACAAATGCGCAAGGGCGTACTGGAGTACTGCATTCTATCGATCCTCAAGGAAGAAGATGCCTATGTGGCAGAGATTCTTGATACTTTGAAAGATGCTAAACTCCTGGTGGTGGAAGGCACCATCTACCCGTTACTGACACGTTTAAAAAACGCAGGACTACTCAACTACCGTTGGGAAGAAAGTACTGGTGGACCTCCACGTAAGTACTATGGTCTTACTGAAACAGGTAAGATCTTCCTTACTGAACTCTCCAGCACTTGGGACGATCTCAAGAATGCCGTCAATATTGTTACCAAACCTAAAACCAAGAAATCATGAACAAGACCATCAATATAAATTTAGCTGGGCTGTTCTTCCACATAGATGAAGATGCCTATCAACGCCTGCAGCGATATCTTGCAGCGGTACGCAGCTCCTTTTCTGGAACTACGGGCGCAGACGAGATCATGTCTGACATCGAGTCCAGAATCGCAGAACTTTTCCTTGAAAAGCGCGCCAATGAGCAACAGGTCATCTCTATAGGTCATGTAGAAGCTGTGATTGACATCATGGGACAACCAGAAGACTATGAAGTTGACGAGGACATCTTTACAGAATCTGGCAGTAAAGCCAAGCGTCCCAATTATGCTACTAAAGGGAAACAGCTCTTTAGAGACACGCAAAACGGGTACGTTGGTGGAGTGAGTTCTGGATTGGGACATTATTTAGGCGTCGACATCGTTTGGGTACGTGTTCTATGGATCCTGATTACTTTCCTTACCGCTGGTTGGGCCATACCTATCTATATATTGTTATGGATTTTTGTTCCCGATGCAGTGACTACCAACCAGCGCCTGACCATGATGGGCAAGGAAGTCAACATCTCCAATATAGAAGATAATTTCAAAGCGGGTTTTGAGCCCGTGGCCGATGGGCAGACCGACGCCGGCCACCTTATCGTAGGTCAAAAGGGAAAACGTGGAACCGTTAAGTTTTTTGGATTTTTAGGCAGTCTGATCATAGGAGTTCTAAAAGCAATCGTAAAGATATTTGGGTTACTGTTATTCCTCACGACGACAATTGCACTGGTGGCCTTGATCGTATCGACCATCACGGCGAGTGCAATAGATATTGAAGGGTATAGTTTGTTAACCATTTTTGACTGGGTTGTCCCAGCAGATTTTGCTTCCTTCTGGTTGGTTCTTGCCATTATTTTAGTTGCAGGAATACCATTATTTCTTCTTGCTGTTTTAGGCTTG
Source organism: Nonlabens sp. YIK11 (assembly GCF_001413925.1). Classification (NCBI taxonomy): domain Bacteria; kingdom Pseudomonadati; phylum Bacteroidota; class Flavobacteriia; order Flavobacteriales; family Flavobacteriaceae; genus Nonlabens; species Nonlabens sp. YIK11. The sequence goes on along the minus strand of NZ_LBMJ01000001.1, from coordinate 1,699,211 downwards.
AAGTTATTGGTGAGCAATTTGCGCACCTTAGGATCTAAAGTGTATCTGGCACTTTCTGCCATATGGATCATTGCTGTGATCGCCTTAAGTATCATGATTGGGAGAATCATTGCCAGTCAAGCGATTGATGCGAGTGTACAAAAAACAGAGAAGTTTGCCATTGACGCATCGCAACCGTTCTCACTGGACCTTACCAGGACAGATCGTATCAACTCTTTCAATCGCAATGGTGTCCAATTTGAGTTTGATGAGATTGACGGGCAACAATACGTTAAGTATTATAATGTCAAGGTAGCAACTGGATCCACAACAGATTCTGTTGCACGTGTCGAGCTCTTGTTCAAATCCAAAGGAGCCAGTTTTGAAGAGGCCAAGGAACGAGCAAAACTGATCCAGTTTGAGTACCAACTCACAGACTCTTCTTTTGTAGGATCAGACTATTTTATGTTGCCGCAAAATGGTGGATTTGGCGATCACGATGTGGAAGTCATGGTGTATTTGCCAGAAGGTACCACCGCTCGATTCAATGAGCGATTTGGTGAGCGATACAGATCGTATATCAACAATGACGCATTCCGTTTAGGGAATAACATTGAATACACGTACCAGATCAAGGATGGCAAGGCGGTATGTCTGGATTGCCCCATTATTGAAGAAACAAAAGAAGCTGAAGATGAAGCTATGGATACAGTAAATGATAGTGTCCCGGCGAACAGCATTCCAGAAAATGATGGTGACTGGCAGTATGATGGTAACGATGGCGTGAGTCAAAACGATCGATCATGATAGCGCTCATCTGTTACCTCATCGACCTCATCCTACTATAAAATAGGAATATATTAAGAACCGCTCCCTTTATATGGAGCGGTTTTTGGTTATATTCAAATTAAAAACCAAAAGAAATGAAGAATTTACTAGTAGCATCGATGTTGTTGTTGAGTTTCGCTTTCGCGAAAGCGCAAAAAGTAAAAGGCAATAGAGATGTAACCACCCAAATCATTACCGTAGAACCTTTTCAAGAAATAAGAATAGGTGAAGAACTGGAAGTCACTCTATCTGAAGGTGTTACTCCCAAAGTTGATGTCAAGTCAGATTCCAACCTGCACCAATACATTGATGTTTCTGTAATAGGTGGCGTATTGACTATTAAAACCACTGCAGACATAAGACGCAATAAAGAGCTGAAGATCAACATTGTCTACACTCCACAACTTAGAACGATCACCGCCTTTGAAGATGCGCAATTGAGCACCACCACAAACTTTAGGTTAGAAATGCTTCAAATAAATGTGAAAGACAAAGCCAGAGTATATTTTACAGGGCGCGTGAATGAACTCATTTTTAATGGTATGGCAGACAGTAAGTCAGAATGTAATCTAGGTGGCGGCAGTGCCCAGTTGAACCTTAACGGGAACTCTGATACTGAAGCGCTCCTTAAATATGACGAGATTAATTTCTTGATGACAGACAAAGCGACCGCACGTATTGAAGGTGATGCAAAAACAGCATCCATGGTTCTTGAAGGTAGAGCCGATCTTGTTGCAGAAAAGCTAGACCTCAAAGACTTAAAATTAAGCATCACTCGCAATGCAGAAGCAAGTGTGAATGTCAACAAAGATTTTGAATTGAAAGCCAGCGGCGATGCACAAATAGAACTGTATAACAATCCAAAAATCAATATGGCCGAGTTTACAGACAAAGCGGTCTTGATGAAGAAATAAAAGATAGTTAGTAAAACCAAAAATCCCTTGATGGCCGTGCCATCAAGGGATTTTTTTTATCGTAAAACTTTCAACCTACTCGATGCTGTAATCTCCAGCCTTTACTTCTTCTACCACACCTATATCGGCTAGATAGCGTTCTGCGTCTAGAGCAGCCATACAACCAGTTCCTGCTGCGGTGATGGCCTGTCTATACACTTTATCCTGAACGTCTCCACTAGCGAAAACTCCAGGTAAATTGGTTTTGGTCGTATCTGGAACAGTGACTAGGTAACCATCATCGCCCATGTCTAATTGACCCTTGAAAATGTCTGTGTTAGGCTTGTGACCTATAGCGATGAATAATCCAGTGATTTCAATCTCGTGTTTCTCGCCAGTTTGATTGTTTTTGATGCGCAAACCATCCACGACTTGGTCACCTAGGACTTCGTCCACCTCGCTATTGTATAGGACTTCAATATTTTTAAGACTGTTTACTCTATGCTGCATGGCTTTAGAAGCTCTCATATAGTCTTTACGCACAAGCATGGTTACTTTTTTACAGATGTTGGCTAGGTAACTGGCCTCTTCTGCTGCCGTATCTCCAGCACCTACAATCGCTACTTCTTGATTGCGATAGAAAAATCCGTCACAAACGGCGCACGCACTAACGCCACCGCCGCGCAAACGCTGTTCACTAGGCAACCCTAGATACTTAGCAGATGCTCCTGTAGAAATGATCACAGTATTGGCTTCCAGATGAATTTTTCCGTCTACCACTACTTTGTGGATGCCACCTTTCTCGGTAGCAAAATTCACTTCAGTGACCATACCAAAACGAACATCAGTTCCAAAACGTTCTGCCTGTTTTTGTAGGTCTACCATCATGGCTGGTCCATCGATACCGTCAGGATATCCAGGAAAATTATCCACTTCAGTCGTCGTGGTCAACTGGCCACCAGGTTCCATACCGGTATACATTACAGGTTTCATATCTGCTCGCGCAGCATAGATCGCAGCCGTATATCCTGCTGGTCCTGATCCTATGATTAAACACTTTATTCGTTCTATTTGCTCTGACATGTTCTCAAATTTGGAATACAAAAATAAGATTAATACACGGCTATTTAAGGCGATAGCCATTAGGATTTATTATCACTTTATCAAACAAATGGATGTTGTAAAGCCTAATTTTGAGCATGCCTGTCACCTACAAAAATCCCATTACCCGTGAAAAAGCGACCCTACTGGAAACCAGTGCCAGTACAAACGGCGCATACACCTATATTAAGGTAGAACTACAGCCCGATGGTGGCAATCCCATTCATTACCATAACCGATTTACAGAGGAGTTTGAACCCATTCAAGGAACGTTAGGTGTACACTATCTAGGTAAAGAATTACGTCTATCACCTGGTGATACCTTTAAAGTTCCAATCACCGACAATCACAGATTCTACAATCCCAATCCAGAATCTATTGTATTTAGAGCACGATTAGAGCCAGGACAACCCGGTTTTGAGAACTTCATGGCCGTACTTTTTGGACTGGTAAGCGATGGCAAAACCTTTGGTAGTAATCAAATTCCCTACAATCCATTTTATGCTGTCCTATTGTTAAAATGGGGCGACACTCAAGTGGATAACTTGTTATTCAGACTGTTGCGACCACTGCTGGATGTGATGTTCTCGCTTTCGCGAAAGCTAGGTTACGACAAAAAGCTCATAGCAACTTACGTACGTCATCACTAGGTTTGCAACTCAAATCACAAAGTTGTAACATTACGTTTACTTAAAAATTCATGGAAAGCCAAAACATCAATCACGAGGACGAAAAAATTATTGAAAATAGAGAACTGAATATCTGGGAAGCACTAATTCCTGTTGTGGCGCTAATAATAATGCTGGCCTTTAACGTTCTGGTGGTTTATGGTGATGATGCGCTGTCTGGATCCAATCAATTTATCCTTTTACTAGGTGCGGCCGTGGCTGGGCTGGTAGGTTATTTCAATAAGGTTTCCTATGAGACCATGATTGAAGAAGTCGCACAAAACCTCAAATCCACCGCAGGTGCCATTTTGATTCTCCTTATGGTAGGCGCGCTGGCAGGAACCTGGTTGATAAGCGGTATTATTCCTACCATGATCTATTATGGTCTGGATATTTTGAACCCTACCATATTTTTGGCCGCATGTGTGGTGATTTGTGCCGTCATTTCTGTCGCAACCGGTAGCAGCTGGACCACCAGTGCCACTGTAGGTATCGCCTTGATAGGTATTGCCGGAGCGCTAGATATCAATGCTGGGATGACGGCTGGTGCTGTTTTGAGTGGCGCTTACTTTGGTGATAAACTCTCACCGCTTAGTGACACGACCAACCTTGCTCCTGCCATGGCAGGAACGGACCTTTTCACGCACATTAAGTACATGACCTTGACCACGGTGCCTACCATTGTCGTCACGCTTATCGTTTTTGTCATCATTGGTTTTTCTATAGACACTTCAGGAAATGCAGATGTCACCGTTTATCAAAACGCGATCGAGAATACGTTTAACACATCAGCCTGGTTGTTTTTAGTTCCTGTACTAGTCATCGCAATGATTGTTAAAAAGGTATCGCCACTCGTGGCTTTATTGGTAGGAACATTACTCGCTGCTGTTGCGGCATTAATTTTCCAGCCAGAATTAGTGTTAGCCAACAGCGGACTGGATACCTGGAACTTTACGTCAGGTTACAAAGGTTTGATGAATGCCATTACCGTAGACACGAGCATCGCTCCTATTACAGAAAATACCGAAATAGGTGAAAAGCTTGCCGGTCTGTTTGAATCTGGTGGTATGGCAGGAATGCTGGGAACCATCTGGCTCATTATTTGCGCCATGGTTTTTGGTGGAATTATGGATGCCATAGGTGCGCTGGCCACCATCAGTAAAGCCCTGCTTAATTTATTCGATTCGGTTTTTGGATTGTTTGCGAGTACGGTTGTGAGTTGTCTTGCGATCAACTTTACCGCCAGTGATCAATACCTTGCCATTGTCGTACCTGGAAAAATGTACGCCAAAGCCTATCAAGATAAAGGACTGGCTCCAGAAAACCTCTCCAGGACTCTGGAAGATTCTGGTACGGTAACTTCTGTCCTGATCCCATGGAATACTTGTGGCGCCTATCAAAGTACAACGTTAGGCGTTGATGTCATCGCCTACTTACCTTATGCGATCTTCAATTGGTTATCGCCATTTATGACCTTGTTGTTTGCTGCCTTTAGCATCAAGATCAAGGAGCTTTCTGGTAAGGTGGCTAGTGATGGGCAAGTGGATTTGTAGGATGAATTTATCTAATGATAGAATATGGCACTTATCACTCGTTCTGACTCTCTTCTTCAGTCAATTGGTTGTAAGTCAGAATAAAATGTATAGCGGAGTTGTTCTTGAAAACAACACTCCGATATTGGGCGCTACTGTTGTCGTAAAAGGAACATCTATAAGTACCAAAACAGATTTTGACGGAAAATTCAATATAATTGTCCCGAAGTCTTCCAAAATATTGATTTTTAGCTATTCAGGGTATGAAACCGTCGAGCGTACCCTAGATCAAGAAACTTTTATAAATGTAGAAATGCATACCTACAGAGAAAAAGGTATTTGGGTTTCTGTAGGAGGTTTTTCAGATTTGACTTTTGCACCTTATGGAATAGCAATTAGTAATGGCCAGCAAGAACAAAAACTACTTCATTTTGAAAGTTTTCAAGAACGTGTTTCGTTGAGACTTGCAGTCGCGACAGACTTTTCAGAGAACTGGACTTATGAATCTAAATTTATATATCACCCGCCAATATTGAATAATAGTCTTTCTAACACGTCAATAGCATATATAAAGAAGGATTATCAGGAATTTAAATTTGAAGACTGTTTTCTTTCTACTAACGTGACGAAATTAAATTTTATAAATGCAATGCTAACGGCTAAAGTTGGAGTTCAAAGATTTGATAGAAAACAAGGATTTGGTGGTGCCATAGGTTTTGAAAGTGGAAATTATAACTTGAGATTTCAATACGGCGCACAAATAGGGTATTGGAATGATTATTTTACCTATGAAATTTATTTTCGGAAATTTTTAATCGAAGATAGTTTGAGTTTGATTACGAATTATGATAGAATCAATAACGTCAATTTCTTAAAAGTTGGTATTAATTTCCTATTCAAGACTCACGCAGATAAATATTGAGTTTAGTCATTTAAAATAGTATTACCCTAAAATCCCGTTAACCACAACCGCTTTACATCGCTTACCTCCTATTTTTACGGCTTAAAAAATAAAGCTATGTACAAATATTTATACGCATTACTGTTTTCTTTACTGCTGATTTCCTGCAAATCCAAAGACCCTAAGGACAGCACACCTAAAAAGGTGAAAGAGGAAATGAGCGACAATCCCAACCAGACCGTGACCACTGCCATAGGTGATATCACTTTGCCAGCTCCATATGCAACAGAATCTGAGGTTCTTGTGAGCAACGTGGTAGGATGGAAAGATGGAATGACTCCTATTGCACCAGAAGGTTTTAAGGTAAACGCTTTCGCGAAAGCGTTACAACATCCACGCTGGACCTATGTCCACGAGAATGGTGACGTATTTGTCGTAGAGTCCAATACGCGCAACAGTGCCAACCAAGTCACCTTACTGCGTGACACCAACAACGACGGCGTTGCAGATTATCAAAACGTTTTTGTAAGCGGTTTGAATCAGCCGTTTGGGATGTTGATCATCGACAACACGTTTTATGTGGCCAATACTGATGGACTATACGCTTATGATTACACAGATGGTATCAACCAATTGACCGGTAGTGGTAAGAAAATTTTGGACTTACCTGCTGGCGGTTACAACAATCACTGGACACGTAACTTGATCACCAATGCCGATCAGTCAAAAATCTATATTTCGGTAGGTTCTGGTTCTAACGTAGGTGAAAACGGAATGGAATATGAAAAGCGTCGCGCGACGATTCTAGAAATCAATCCTGATGGATCTGGTGAGATCGAGTATGCCACTGGTTTGAGAAATCCAGTAGGAATGGACTGGAATCCAGTCACTGGAGAGCTATGGACCGCAGTAAATGAAAGAGATAAATTAGGGAACAATCTGGTTCCAGATTATGCGACCAGCGTAAAAAAAGGTGGCTGGTACGGCTGGCCTTATTCTTATTACGGACAAATCAACGATCCACGATGGAGCGATGACCCACATCAAGACTTGGTGGATAAAGCCATTGTTCCAGATGTACCTCTTGGCTCGCATACAGCTTCGCTAGGATTTGAATTCTATACTAAGGACGCATTTCCCGCAGCTTATAAAAACGGAGCTTTCATAGGCCAACACGGTTCCTGGAACCGTCAACCATTGAGTGGTTACAAAGTGGTATTTATCCCATTTGATGCCGCAGGAAAACCACAACCACCACGTGATTTCTTAACTGGTTTTACGGCCAAAGGATCTGACAAAGATGTGTACGGTCGTCCCGTAGGCGTAACTGTTCACAATGACGGAAGTTTGTTAGTGAACGATGATGATAGCGGTATTGTCTGGAGAGTAAGCGCGATCTAGTAACTACCCTTTTTCAAAATATTTAGATACCCGAGTCTTTTATTAGATTCGGGTATCTTTGTTTTTAATCCAATTAGATGACATAAATTATAAATCGTGGTACAAAAAAGCGATGTAGAAAAACTTATTGTTCAGACAAAAAAGAGCAATCTTCTAAATCATTGGAATGACACTTTATTTTACAACACTACGAGATACAGTGGTGAGATTAAAGATAAAGAAATTCTATTATGGAGATCATATCGTTTTTTGCGTGGGGATTATCCTGTATTTCACCTCTCATTCGATGAAAATGAAATACTTAGTGAAATAAAATTAGAAAGAAACCCTTTCATTATTTTTCTTAGAAAATTTGTAATCGGAGTTTCTGCTTTATTGATAATTTTCATGTTTTTAGCAGCTGATTTGGGAACTGCCGTCGCCTATACAATTTGGGTAATTATAATTATAGCTTTACTTAGTTTAGTTTTAGGCATCAGTAGAAGATCGACAGTAAAGTACCTTACAAATGAATTAAGACAGGCGATTGAGAGTTTCGAAAAAAGTAAAAATGAAGAACTAAATAAGTCCTCAATAACTAATCCAGACGATGGACTGAAAAAAGAATGGACTTCAAGTAAAATATTGATCAGACTTATTCTATATCCTTTTGTGTATTTTTAGTCTACATTTCAATAATTGGTTTTTTTCCAAGTGAGAAAATTTTATTTGGACTATTTGGTTTAATTGTAGGTATAGGCTATCCTCTAATCGACTTAGTGCTTGCTTTTAAATTGAAGTCCACAATCTGTTAATTTAAATAGACGATCAAATACCTAAATCAAATTGAGATTCGGATATCTTTGGTCTTATATTTAGATTTTAGATAAATTAAAATGACAATTTGAGATTTACCATTTACCTATCAGCTTTAATTGGCCTAATGATTGGATGTTCAGATTCAAAGCAAAATCTAATTGTTGTTGAAGATGATCATGATATTGATTTAACTCAACTAGATTCAGTACGCGATAACTTGAATGGATTTTGGATTCTTGAGGATGTACTTGATGAGGAGAATTTATTATATCTAGATTTCGATAAGGAAAATAATGTCACGTCTTGGGAAACAATTCCATTTTCAAGAGAAATTGAGCAGTCTGGAGTAATACCTATGATTTCCTGTAGGCCTTGGGTAACCATTATTAAACCACATGATAAAGTTGAATTGGAATTTGTCGGTTTGTATTATTCTGATACATTGGAAATAGAATCCCTATCTAAGACAAAGTTTAAAATAGACGGATTAACCTACTTAAGGCATAAAGGTTACGATTTCATGAGTTCTCCAATTATGCCAGAGTCTGTACCTGAAGATTAAATCCAAAGATTTAGACACTCATTTATTTCAGGGAACTATCCACCACTATCAAGGAAATTTGAAATAGCCAATTCTGAATTTGTTTCAGGTATATTTGTTTTGAACAAATACCTAGAAATACATTCGATGAAGTCCATCTATTTTTTTACCGTACTGGCGGCACTCAGTTTTTCTAACATCACTGCTCAAATCGATCCCACAACAGTCACCATCAAAACAACTGAAGTTGTTGACGATGTATATATGCTGGAAGGTCGTGGTGGCAATATCATGATTGTAGTTTCAGATGATGAGACGCTTATGGTGGATAGTCAGTTTGCGCCGTTGAGTGAGAAAATCAAAGCTACTATTGACTCGATTAGTTCTAACGATATTACCTATTTGGTCAACACGCATCATCACGGCGATCATACGGGCGGCAATGAGAATTTTAATAGCAAAGAAACTACGGTAATTGCGCAAGCCAATGTCCTAAAAAGACTGAAAGAAGCTGATAAGGCAGTTGGCTACCTACCAGAGATTACGCTGGACGAAAATATCAAGCTGGAAATGCCTGATGACAAAAACATCATGGTCGTGCACGTACACAACGCACATACGGATGGCGACAGCTTTATTTATTTTGTAGACAAAAACGTCGTGCATATGGGCGATGTATTTTTTAAGGATAAGTATCCGTTTATTGATTTGAACTCTGGCGGCTCGATTGATGGATACATCGCTGCCCAGCAGTTGATCCTGCAAACCATTAATGAAGATACGCACATCATTCCTGGCCATGGAGAACTTTCAAAGGTTCAAGATCTTAAAAACAGTATCAATATGTTGAAGGATTTCCGAAAAGCGATCCAGCTTGCCATGAGCCTCAACCATACGAGAGAACAGATCATGACAAATACTGAAATCACAAAGCGTTATGACGATCTAGGATACGGCGATGGCTTTATCAATAGCGAGCGCATGAAGGCCATCATATATGACAGCCTCAAATATCCCAATACCGATAATTAAAATTTTATGAGAGCACTCGTGATTTCTGGTGGTGGTAGTAAGGGCGCTTTTGCGGGTGGCGTTGCACAGTATCTTATCCAAGAACTCAAATACGACTACGATCTCTACATCGGGACCAGCACTGGCAGCTTGCTTATCTCGCATCTCGCATTAAAAAAGATCGACAAGATCAAGCAGGTATATACGAGTGTGAACCAGAAATCCATCTTCAGCGATTCACCGTTTTTGATCAAAAGGGACAAATTCAACAATCAGGAAATAAGTATCAATCACTGGAATGTGTTGCGCCGTTTTCTTAAGGGAAAGAAAACCTTTGGTGAGAGCAAAAACCTGCTCAAATTGATCAAAGAAGTTTTTACGGAAGAAGAATTTAGTCAACTCAAAACATCGCATAAAGACATCGTGATCACGGTATCTAATCTTAGCTCGCATGAGACGCAATACAAGTCCATCAAGGATTTTTCGTATGAAGATTTTTGTGACTGGATCTGGATTTCCTGCAACTACGTTCCATTTATGAGCATCGTTTACAAGGAAGGTTGCGAGTGGGCAGATGGCGGTTTTGGCAGTATGGTGCCCATCAAAGAAGCTATTGATCGTGGTGCCACGACTGTAGATGTGATCGTTTTAGAAACTGAGGTCAATTATTTGAACAATTTACCGTCCACAAATGCCTTTTCCCTGTTGACTAACCTACACGGTTTCATGATGGATCGCATCGAGAAGCAGAATATCGCCATCGGTAAATTTGCGGCAAACAACAAAAATGCGATCATCAACATGTACTACACGCCTACGGTTTTGACGACCAATTCTTTGGTATTCAACAAACAAAAAATGACCAAATGGTGGGAAAGCGGTTACAATTATGCCGCTCAGAAAAACATGGATCTCAACGAGATCAAACCACACGAGGATTAGCACTAATCAAATTTGTTTCATTACATCAGGGCTATTGTTTTATTCTATGAATGAATGGGGCAACTAGATCGTAATGAGTTCGCTTTCGCGAAAGCGAAGACTACTTTTGCACCCTCAAATAAAAAACAAAATTGTAATGGCTATAGTAGGCAGAAAATTTCCAGACTTGACAGTAAACGCGATGAACGAAATGGGTGACACCTTTCAAATCAACGTACTGGAAGAAGCAAGAAACAACAACAAAAAAGTATTATTATTCTGGTATCCAAAGGATTTCACCTTTGTTTGCCCAACAGAACTTCACGCATTCCAAGAAGCATTACCTGAATTTGAAAAAAGAAACACCTTGATCATTGGCGCATCTTGTGATACCGCAGAAGTTCACTTTGCATGGTTGAACACGGCAAAAGATGACGGTGGTATTGAAGGAATCACGTATCCACTTATCGCAGACTCTAATCGTAACCTATCTACAATGCTAGACATCCTAGATGCAGATGAAGAGTACAACGATGACCTTGAAGGATATTTGTTGAAGGGTGATAACGTATCATTCCGCGCGACATATTTGATCGATGAAGAAGGAACGGTATTTCATGAAGGTGTGAACCACATGCCTGTAGGACGTAACGTAAATGAATTCCTAAGAATGATCGATGCGTACACACACGTACAGAAAAACGGTGAGGTATGTCCAGCAAACTGGGAAGAAGGTAAAGATGCCATGAAGGCAGATCGTCTAGCAACTGCAGCGTACTTGTCCCAAAACTAAATTTTAATAGTTAGTATGTAGTATTTAGTACTTGGCGCTACGCTTTGCTTTAAGAAACGATTACTAAATACTATTTGACAAGTCCCATAAAATCATTTATTGAAGTTATTAGTAAATGGTAGTGACTAGAGAAATGCAACCGTATTTCTCTAGTCTAGCTACTAGATACTAACCTCTAAATACTAAAAAATGCAAACACTAGAACAAGATAACCTACAAGAGATTGTAGCAGGAAATAAAAAAGTAGTGGTCCAATTCATGGCGAGCTGGTGCGGTAACTGTCGCGTGATGAAGCCTAAGTTCAAGAAACTGGCTAGCGAGAACGAAGACACGATCTTTATCCTTGCAGATGCAGAGAAGTATCCAGAATCCAGAAAACTGGCGACGGTAGATAACCTACCTACGTTTGCCACGTTCAAGGATGGTGCATTTGTGAACCAAGTACAGACTAACAAATTTGAAAATCTTAAAGACCTCGTACATGAAGTTACCAGTAATTAGACACTTTCAAAAAGGAGCTAGCAAGGAGCAGTTGGAAACAACGCTTGAAGTACTAGAGCACTTTACAGAACATAGATCTGTGACTGATGAGGAAATGGATGTGGTGGGTGAATTGATCACTAACATTTGTGGAGCCATTGAAGTACACAACAATGTGGAGAACGGTATGAGTGGTATTGAAGCTGCTAATGCATTTGCACAAAAAGTGATGGGCTCCATAGACGCCTAGTTCTTTTAAAGCTAATTTTAAAAATTAAAAAAGTCCCGAAGAGCCATGCTTTTCGGGACTTTTTGTGTGTGGACGTTTCTCGGTAGATTGCTCGATCAATCCAGCTTCTCGTAACGAGCAGATATAGTATCACGATCACCACCTATAAGCGATAACAAAACCACATATTCCAACATTTTACCCTGAACCAGCACCAGATTCCCTTCATCATCATTGCCTATGATCGTCTTGTTCTCTTTATGATAGTAGAAAAAGGGTAATGGAATAAGCGTTAATTTTCGGTTGATGGCAAAGTATCCGTTTTTGATTTTCCCTTTAAAAATCAGCTCATCTTCCTTTCTACCGTAACGATACAATGTCACTACTAATTTGTTATTGTCAACAAGGTTCAACTCTACCTGCGTATTGTCTGCATTGAACAAAAGATCCTTATGGGATTTATTCTTATACAAATCCTGCCATAGACTATTTGCTGGATCCTCTGGAATGGCGTTTTGATAGACACCGTTCAATTGTTTTGCAGAAAACAGATCGGCTTTGAAATCAGAATTTCGTTCCAGTCCTCTTTGAGATATACAGGATGAAGTCAAAACAGCAAGGACTGCTAAAAGGATAAAATTGCGCATGCAGGTTGGTTTGGGTTTAGAAAGGCACATCAAGCATTATTCCGTTATTGAAAAATTAAAGAAATTCCCTGCAAACAATTAAAAGTTATATTTGATAAAACCCTAATCCATGAAGAAAATCATCCTACTATTCGTTGCTTGCATGATGCTTTCCAGCTGTGCAGAACTTCAATCCATCGCCAGCCAGTTACCACAAAGCGGAGCGCTTTCACAAGCAGATATAGGCAACGGTTTGAGGCAGGCACTTGATAAGGGCGTCAATCAACAAGTGACCAAATTATCCTCTAGAGATGGCTTTTTTAAGAATGAAACCGTAAAGATATTGTTGCCGCAAGAATTACAGGATGTGGATAGCGGTCTGCGTAAAATCGGTTTAGGAAGCGTCGCAGATGAAGGTCTCAAACTATTGAATCGAGCTGCAGAAGAAGCGACCAAAGAAGCACTTCCCATTTTTGTGGATGCCGTAAAAGACATCACTTTTGCAGATGCAAAAAACATTTTGCTAGGCGATCAACGCGCCGCCACCAGTTATCTGCAATCAAAAACGCAGCAAAGCCTTTATGATAAATTCTCACCCGTAATTGATAAAAACCTAAGTGAAGTAGGCGCGACCAAATTATGGAGCGACGCCATCACGCGATACAATTCGATCCCATTGCTTAATGATGTCAATCCTGATTTAAGAGATTATGTAACCCAAAAGGCATTGGAAGGTGTTTTCACCATGATCGCACAAGAAGAAATTCAGATCCGTGAATCTGTCAACGCGCGAACTACAGATCTTCTTAGACGTGTATTTGCGCTTCAAGACTAGACCATTAGCTCAAGGTTTTTAGACTTTCTTAACTTAGATTAATACTTTATTAAAAACATTATTGGTTGAAACTTTTAATTTTGACCATTAATAGTTTTTAGAGTACCATGACCGATATTGAAATAGAGCAAGCAGAAAAGACACTTAACCTTAAAGAGAAAAGATATTGCAACCTAATGCGCAAGTCGTTTGAAATCTCTCTAAAGGACCGTGAACGCGCTGCTAGAATTCACGATAAAGCAAAAGCTTTGTACGAAGAGATAACCTCTACTCGCAAGGCCCTTAATATGGAATTGTCATAGGTAACATTACTACAACAATCCTCTAGCCTTAATTTCTAGATATTTATTGATGGTATTGACGGTAAGCTCTTGAGGCTTTGTCAATATCGTTTGAATCCCAAATTTATTAAGCTCATTAACGATGAGCTTTTTTTCGTAAGCAAACTTCTCTGCGATCGTTTTAGTAAAAATCTCTTGGGTCGTTTCCGCTTTTTCCTTCAACATGCTGGACAGTTCTGTGTTTTCAAAAAAGATCACCACAAGCAAGTGGTTCTTTGCAATCGCCTGCAAATAGGGTAATTGGCGGTGTAGCGCGTCTAGCGTTTCAAAATTGGTGTAGAGCAATAATAAACTACGCTGTGTAATTTTTCGCTTGATGTCAATGTAGAGACGTGAGAAATCGCTTTCGCGAAAGTCGGTATCCAAGTTATACAAGGTCTCTAAAATCAAATTCATTTGTGAAGATCTCTTCTGCGCCATCACCTGATTATCAACCCTACTGGAAAAACTGAACATTCCAGCCTTATCACCTTTTTTAAGAGCAATGTTAGAAATCACCAGAGTCGCATTAATCGCATAGTCGACCAACTTCAATTCTTCAAAAGGCATCTTCATCACCCTACCTTTATCAATCACACTATACACAGGTTGCGACTTCTCATCTTGAAATTGATTGATCATCAATTGGTTGCGCTTAGCCGTCGCCTTCCAGTTGATATTACGCACATCATCACCCAGTATGTAGTCCTTGATTTGTTCAAACTCCATGGTGTGGCCTATGCGACGTATCTTCTTCATTCCATAATCCTTGAGCTTGTTGGTGAACGCCATTAACTCGTATTTGCGCATTTGCAAAAAGGATGGATAATTGGGAACCATGGCATCATGGTCAAAAATGTACTTGCGCCAGGTCAAACCTATTCCAGACTTTACAAAGACATTTAGGGATCCAAAATGAAACTCACCACGCTCTGTAGGTCTAGCCGTGTACATCATAGTTTGCATGGCTCCAGACTTGAGTTCTGTTTCAATTTTAAAATCTCGCTTTTGAAATTGAATGGGCAATTCATCAATAATGCGCAGATACGTCTTAAAACCATATTGGTTTTGGGCCTTTATCTCAACTGGATTCTCATCACCATTTGAGAACTTGTCTGGTAAAATCCTGCTGGCTTTAATGCCTTTACTCTTGCCGTAAATCAGTATCAGGTCAACTACAAGAAGACCGATTAATATAAAAAAACCTATGACCAGATAGTCAATGAGTCGTTCAAAGAAGAACGACACAATGAATAGCACAATCAAACCAAGTAATACTTGGAAAAATCGTTTGCTTAGGAATAGGGCTTTATAGATTTTCTTCACTATCGTGGTATCTCGATGGTTTCTAAAATTTGAGCAACGGCTCGATCTGCCGTGAATCCTTCCATTTCACGTTCTGGAGTAAGAATGATGCGGTGTCTCATTACCGCCTTGGCGATATATTTCACATCGTCTGGAGTTACAAAATCACGTCCCATAATGGCTGCATACGCTTTAGAGCCATTCATGATGGCAATAGAAGCTCTAGGAGAAGCTCCTAGGTAAAGATTGGCGTTGTTACGCGTGTTTAATACGATCTCTGCAATGTACTTGATCAAATTGTCCTCAACCACAATACCTTTTACCGTTTCCTGATGCTGTACAATTTGTGCAGCACTCATGATGCCTTCAATCATGGATTCTGGATCTGAGTTTTTGCGGTTATGGTTGCCTTCCAATATTTTGATTTCCTCTTCCAGATTAGGGTACGATACGTTGATCTTGAAAAGGAATCGATCCAGCTGCGCTTCGGGCAATCTATAAGTTCCTTCCTGTTCCACTGGGTTTTGAGTGGCAAAAACCAAAAACGGTTTCTCCATCACATATTCCTTACCATCAATGGTGACCTGTCGCTCTGCCATCGCTTCAAACAGTGCGGCTTGGGTTTTAGCTGGAGCACGGTTGATCTCGTCGATCAAAATGATATTAGAGAATATAGGACCTTGCTTAAACTCAAATTCGTTGTTTTTCATGGAAAAAACCGAGGTTCCCAAAATATCACTAGGCATCAAATCTGGAGTGAATTGAATTCTTGAGAATCCTACCTGCATGGTTTTGGCCAGTAGCTTTGCAGTTACCGTCTTGGCAACACCAGGAACTCCTTCAATAAGCGAGTGACCGTTTGCAAGTATGGAGACGATCAACAAATCGATCATTTCTTCTTGACCTATAATCACCTTGCGCAGCTCTTCTTTAATCTTGACTACAGCGCTGGATAATTCTGTGAGGTCAACACGACTGCTAAACTTTAGATCGTCGCTATTGATATTATCTGTAGCAGGTGTTTGCACAGCAGCTGATTCTGGTGAGACTTCACTTTCTGGCTGGTGCACATGCTGCTTTTGCGCTGGCTCTGGAAGATTCTGGTTGTGATCTTCTGGTGTTGGGTTGTTATTCTCTTCCATTATTTAGTGTCTTTAAAAAACGCGTCAATGAGTTTGTTAAGTTGTTTCAGTTCGTATTGATTGTGCAAAGGTTTTGCCCTAAGTGTATTGATGTATTGGATAAGCTCTTGCGTCTGGTTTAACGGTCTCGCCGCTTTTGCCGATAACCTTTTAATAAAAGCCCCATCCAGCTTTTCAGTATTCATGTAGTAATTACTGCGCACGCGTTCTAAAAAGAATGTGATCTTCTTGTCCACAATACTGGTGTAGTCACCACTTTGATAGTATAGATTACCTATGGTCTTGGTAAATTCTACCGTAGCATTTTCAAGCGGCTTGATCACAGGAACGATGCGCTGCTCGCGTTTACTTACAAAAACCATATAGAGCAAAATTCCAGCAATAGCCAGATAATAGGCCCATCTCAGTGAGGCTTGAGATAAAATGAATCGCAACGGAGACGTGACCACTCGCCTGCCCGACTTCCCATAATCATCAAAGTAAATCTTGTCATTTTTGAGATAGGACAAAGATTCTGCAACATATTGCTGCTTGCCATTAAGCATATAATAATTACTGTAGGCAACAGGACTCAAGTTATAATAAATGGCACCATCGCCTACCGTGACTTCGACAAAATTCACTTGAGGTGTTTTTCTGGTTTTAATCTCCATCGCCTTCATGGCCTTGAAACTATCCGGATCTTTATCTATGATGTTGTCCAGATCTTCGTCGTCATTCTCGTTTTCAAACATCGATTCCAGATAATTACCTTCTGGGTTAAAAGCAAGAACCTCGCCCAACACCTTAGTACGCAACGTATCATAACGTTCAAAATAGCGATAGCTGCCTTCACGATGATACACATAACTGCGATCCTTAAAAGCCTTATTTGTCAATCGTGTTCTTATGGTGTCGTTACTGGTATCCATATAATAACTGCTGGAACTGGTCTCTAGTCCTAAGGTGTCTGCCAAAGAACCATAAGCGCTGGAACTGGAAATAAACACCTTATTGCCACGCGCCACAAAGTCCAGGAGATAATCAGTTTCAGTGGCGTCAAACTCCAAGTAGTTGTTCAAAAAGATGTAGGTCGCACCAGTATCATCTTCATGCTCACGCAAGAAATCCAGAGGCACCTGATCAACACTTTGTACCTGTGCTCCTTCAAATATCTCATCAAGATTGTCGTACAAAACAAACGCACCCAACGGGATCTTATCACCGCTGGTGTAGCTGGGTCGCCAGTTGACCGGTTTGGGACGGCTGCTCTCAACCACAAAAAGGCCCACGAGAATGGCACCCAGTACGAATAATATGATTTTTGATCGCTTATCCATCAGGCGGCTTTTTTGTTGAGAAGTTCAAATTGTTGTTTCGCTTTCGCGAAAGCGAACTCATCAATGGCAAATTCTCCATACCAAACGTAGTCGTACAAATAAGAAACCTTCTGGAACTGATCCTTTAACGCGGCATCCTTGATCTCCCGATAGTAGTCACCATTGGTTTTCTGGAAATCCCAGTCAATCTTGCCAGCAGCACTAAGCTTCTTGAGTGAGTTAAGATATAAATACCTTATGGCATTGCGATAATTGCCGTTTGCGATGGCCTCGTTTATGAATTTATTGAGGTCCAGTTCTTTAATGTGGGTTTCCTCAATCTTGATTTGATTTCTGGTCTCGCCGCCACGTGCTCTGATTCCAGAGGCTTTCTCGCCCGTCAAGAGTCGCACGAGCAGATAGATGGCAATACCTCCAAAAATGGCATACACGGTCCATTTGATGACGATAGCCCAGAATGGACTGATGTCGATACCAAACCAACTGCCCAGCTTCTTGAAGAACCAGTCAAAGAAATCAGTTAAAAAATTGTCGGCTTCTTGAGTGGTGTCCTCATAATCGAACTCTGATCCCGAATATTTTTCGTTTAGATTTTCTGGAAACTCGTTGACCTCAATCACACGGTCATCGTAATCACGACCGAGTGTGTCTGTGATTTGTCGCGGTCGCTGTTCAATTTCAGGAACGAGATCTTGAAGGTTTTGAGCTTTCGCGAAAGCGAACACCAGCATAAATATAAAACAGAGTTTCAGCTTCATACCTGTGCTCCAATGTTTTCAATGCGTGAACGCAAATAGATGTTGTGTTTAAACTCGTGCAGATTGAAGTATAGAAAGGCGTTGATGACCTGTGAGATAAGCTGCATGAACATGATCATGATGCAGAATAAAGTCACGATCAAAATGATCAAAATATGACTTAACGTGCTGTCAGCAAAGGCCTCGCCATTGTCAATCGCGTGAAACGTGATGATCCCAACGATGATGGCTGGACCTATTTGCAAAGCAAACAGACAGATCTGGACCAAAAAACCCAAAACGAAATTGACGCCTACGGTTCTCCAAAAACCACTGAAAAGCAATTGCCACGCCTCGCCAAAAGCGTCAAAAACATTATGCTCTTCATTGTGCACATAACTAAAGATGGAGAGACTGATCCAAGCGTTGAATCCCAGTCCAATGATTAGGGAAATAATCGTTCCCAGGACCGGTATAAAGGCGAGAACAATTTGTGCAATGAAATAGATAAAATACAGAACTACGGCGCACAGCGCTAGTAGCAGAACGCCCCAAAAAACTCTTTTGGCTTTGCTCCATACTAGTTTTTTGGGCAAGTTGTTCGTTTTTTCGGTTTCGTATAAGGATAGATAGCTGCTTGATATGGCGTAATTGAAAATGCTGGCCAGCGCAATCAGGAAAATCAAGAACATGATGGAGAGCCCGATAATAATTGAAGCTTGATCTGTATTGCCATAGTTATTACCTAGAATGACACCGCTTTCCATGACCATGTACTCTACTATTCCTGTTACCAGGAAATACACGCTTATTAAAAACAGGATGAAGAAAATCCCGTTGTAGCCAATAAATACATTGATCAGCCCTTTGATGTTGGCCTTCATGAAATTGAAAAAAGCCGTGATGATGCCACCAAAATCTCGGCGCAATCTAGGCTCTATGTAATCGCTCATATTGTTTCTTAAGATATTGAGGATACACAATGTAGTATCCTATAATTATCGCGGCACTTACCGCGACGATAGAGTACTTGATGATCGCAGGCATGAAGGCATATCTGGTCACAAAACCTTCTATGAAACCTGCCACGATAAATAGAGGTACCGTACTGATCACGACCTTGATACCGTTTTTTGCACCACGCACAAAGGACACGCGCCTCGCATACGTTTTAGGAAACAAAATGGCGTTCCCCATAATCATTCCTGCCGCACCACAAATCACAATAACCGAAAGTTCAATAGTACCGTGTAGCATGATAACGCTCCAAGATTCTATCCCAACATTTTCCAGCGCAAACATAGCAAAGAAAGTTCCCACCATGACTCCGTTGGAAAATAGGATATATCCTGCACCAATAGAGGTGAGCAATCCAGCTGCAAAACACAACATGCCAACCCTAACATTATTGATGGTTATGGCGAGAAACATTCCCAGCGCACCATCTTCTTGATAAACACCTGTAGGATTACCATCCTTGATATTTTCTAGCGTCATGTTCACATAGGAATCTCCCAAAATAAGCCTGGTAAAGGAATCATCGTTATAGGTACTTATGGCACCTATAGCAACGGCTACCATAAAGATCAAGAACGCATATAACATCGTGATTTGATGCTCTGCAAAAAACAGAGGAAATTCCGTTTTAAAAAATCTAATGATCTTGTTTCCCTTTTCCTTTTTATTGACGTAAATCTTTTGATGGGCCTGACTTGCCAGTGAGTTAAGGTATAGCAACGTCTTGCTTTCTTGGTAATAAGTTTGGGCAAAAGAAAGATCGTTAGTCAACTGAATATAGAGACTAGCCAGCCTGTCGGCATTTATATTTGAATTAGCATCCAGAGCCTTTTCAAATGCCATCCATTTTTCTTTATTTTGCTTGACAAAAGCCGCCTCGCGCATTCTGTGAATTTTGGCTAAAGATAAACACTAAAAATCCCATGTCAAACACTTCTATCAATACAGCGCAGAATGTAAATATCAACTACCATATTTCTAGTTTGGGTTATCGCATTACTGGAGTTTTGGTAGATCTGGTGATCATGTTTGTATACATCATCATCCTGGGTTACATAGAAGATGGAATGAGCAACCTGTTTGACAATTTTACCACCTTTGGGTTGAGTCAATTGATGTTCCTGCCAGTGGCTTTTTATTCGCTTTTCTTCAATATTGTATTTAACGGTAGGACGCCAGGGAAATTTGTGGTTGGTACCAAAGTGGTGAAGATCGATGGCTCGCCAGCAACCTGGAGCGATTACCTCATCTCGTGGATGCTTAGACTGGTCGACATTTGGGTCATTAGCCCTGGAATAGGTGTGATGTCCATTATTTTTAGTGATAAAAACCAGCGATTGGGTGATATGGCATCAGACACGATTGTGATTGACACCCGTAAGAAAACCAAAATAAGCCACACCATTCTTGAAGATGTCAAGGAAGATTACGAGCCCACATTTTTGACGGTCAACATGCTTACCGACAAGGACGTCAACGAGATTAAGGAAATTTACAGACTGGCTGGAGAAAGTCGCGATTATGAAACCTTAAAGATGCTACGCATCAAGGTGGAGCAATTGCTACAGGTAAACTCTGACCTGCGCGACGGTATTTTTGTACGCACCGTACTCAAGGATTACTCCTATTTAACACAAGGCAACTAGATGGATTTTATTGAGATTATTGATTTGATGGGAACCATTGCGTTTGCCATCTCAGGAGCTCTTGCGGCTTTTGCTAAAAAGCTGGATCCGTTTGGTATTATTATCATCGCATTTGTCACAGCCGCTGGTGGCGGTACCTTGCGCGATATTTTGATAGGCGTACGACCAGTGAGCTGGATGCTCAATATGGATCTGGTGTACACCATTCTCATCTGTGTACTGATCACATTTATTTTTAGAAGATGGTTGTTGACTTTGCGCAAAACACTCTTCCTATTTGATACGATCGGTATTGGACTTTATACGGTAGTGGGAATAGAAATGGGACTTACCGCTGGATTGCACCCTGTAATTTGTATTACTTTAGGATGTATCACTGCGTGTTTTGGAGGTGTGATACGTGACATTCTTGTAAATGAAATTCCAGTGATATTCAGGAAGAATATTTACGCAACGGCCTGCATCGCTGGTGGTTTGGTTTACTTCCTATTGGCCAAACTCAATCTGCTAGAAAATTGGGCCTTTATAATCTCAGGATTGACTGTGATTACCATTAGATTTTTTGCGGTGATTTTTGAATGGCAGCTGCCAAGCTTTTATGAAACGGGAAAAGAAGATCCTACCGTTTTCTGATGGGTTGATAATACCGCTTTCGCGAAAGCGGACTCTATTCTGACTTTATCGCATTAAATTCTCACCAACTCGCCTCGTTCCAAAGCCTTTTCCATATCTACTTTTATGTATTTATGGCTGTTGAAGAATTTACCTCTAGAGGTTCTCTTGATCGTAGCGATAACAGTTCCATCATCCTTTTTATCAACGGAATGGATTTCCACTTCTTCATTAATGATTCTGTCATAACTAAAAATGCCGCCTCTTTTGATGATGAAATTTGCTTTGGGGAATTGAATGGCTTCATAATCGTTGTTTTCTACCTGCGCAATTTTGAAAGTATCACCTTTTTTAAATGACAAGTTAGCATCCTGAGCCACAGTATAATTACTAAAAAATAATAGTGAAATTACAAGAGAAAAAAACAGATTCTTCATTTTAAACTTATTTTGATTTAAATAATCGCAAAATAAGCATTGCATAAAAACGAATTTATTAAATGTTTCAAAAATTGATGGTTGCTAAAAATCTGGGACTCGGTCTTGTTGAAAGTAGATGGAGCTAAGATATTTAGAGAAATTTAATGACTAGATTCTCTATCCAAGCTTTGCAATGCAGACTGTTTTAAAGTGAATCAATCCTTTCCCGCTTGGAACAGGAAATCCTTTTCTTCACGGCTCAAACTTTCATACCCGCTAGCAGATATTTTATCTAGAATCGCGTCCACTCTTTTTTGATGGTCACTCGCAGATTTTTTGGGCGTTGCCGTTTTGTTAGTGTTGCGGTATACCGTTTTCATATTGCGGTTCGTTTTGGCAGACTTAGGTTTTGATTTGAATAAGTTGACCATACTATCGCCAAATCCTGCAAAGCCTTCCAAAATATCAATACCAGCCTTCATACGCGTTGCTGAATAATAACCTACGCCAGCGCCAGCAAGGTGCGCCACGCTACCGCCAGCATTATTGTTGGTCAAAATAGCAATGATATCAAAGACAATCAATGCAATAGCTAAGTACTTCAGTTTTACGTTCAAGATGAAGAACAATCTCACCTGAGTCTCTGGCATATAACTACAGATAAAGAATAACGTAGCATAGACTCCAGCACTAGCTCCTACCAGTACGTTATTTGAAAAGAAACCTACAAAGAGCTCACTAACAAGCGTAAATACCAAACCACCTGCAACGACACCTGTAAAAAACAGCGTCAAAAATTGGCGACCACTGAATAGATTGAGCATCATCTGTCCCGTGAAATAGAGCACCAACATGTTGATCAACAAGTGAAAGATTCCGCCGTGTAAGAAACCATAAGTCAACCAGGACCATGGTTGCAGAATGGCAGGAACAAATCGTGAAGGCAATGCAAACCAAGCCGTAATTGGTGGATAGATAAGTCCTAAGAGCCAAAACAACAAAGTAGTGATACTTATAACCGCTACCAACTTACCACTCACGTTGAGCGTTGCGTATTTCAGTTTAATGTTATCTACAAAATCCATTAGTCTATTCTATAACCGTCCATGTCGTTGCGCTTCCAGTACCACACCATAATAAATCCAAAGATGGCACCACCTAAATGCGCTGCATGACCTACGTTGTCTTGTAGTCGTAAAATTCCAAAGGTGCTTAAGGTTTCATACAATACATAAGCGCCTATCAACCACTTTGCCTTAATCTGAAAAGGGATAAATAATATCTGAAACGGCATATTGGGATAGAGATAAGCAAATCCTGCCATCAATCCAAAGATACAACCACTGGCACCTACCATGGGAACAGCAAGACTGGTTCTCGTAAAAATCGCTTGACTTATCTCAGCCTCACTAGCACCTTGGGATGAAAGTTCACTCACATAACCTAGATACTGAAAATAGTCAATTCCAGTGGTAAGCAGATACGCTCCTATACCACAGGCCAAATAAAAGAAAATGAACCTATTGCTTCCCATCCAGCGCTCTAGTAGAGGGCCAAAAAGCAGTAACGCGTACATATTGAACAAAATATGCATGAAGCTGGAAGAATCGTGCATGAACATGTGTGTAAACACTTGCCATACCTGGAACTTAGGATTCATAAAGAACCATAAACTCAAATCGTCATATAATGCCGGTGCAATAAAAACCGTACCTATATAGATCGCGATATTCAGGATAATGATATTCTTGACTATTGGTGTCAGGTTATTGAACATGTACTAGTTAAATTTTGAATTAAGGTGGTCGCCCGTCAGATTGATAAAAACTTTCTTTCTTTGAGCGGTTAGCTCTGGTTCCTTGCAGGCAAACAATTCATCAATCAACTGTTCCATTTGTTGTTTGTTGAGGGCATCACCCGTTTTTATGGCCATTTTTGAAGCCATTCTAGAGGCCAGTCGGTCTACGTGGGAAAAACTACCGTCTGGTAATTCTTCTTGTTGGAATGCAATTATGGAATCCAACAATGGCTCTACATCTGTTTCCTTCAAATCTAACGGTAAACCTTCTATTTCAATGTTGGCGTTTTCCAAATTTTTAAAAAGAAACCCAACACTCTCAAGCTCGGTTTGCAGCTGTTTCAAAATCGTGACCTCTTCTTGTGGTCGATTAATGGAAATGGGAAACAGCAATTGCTGGCTCACGCCGTTCTGTACGGTGAGTTGTCGCAACAACTGCTCATACAAGATTCGCTCGTGTGCCCGGTTTTGGTTAATGACTAGCAATCCACTTTGTAGCGTACTAATTATAAACTTGCGCTGCAGCTGGAAAATATTGGTGTCGTTTGTGGCTTCTTCTGGAGAGAAGAGTGATTGTTCCGCTTTCGCGCCTGCCTGCCGGTCAGGCAGGAAAGTGAGATTCTCATCCGTCATCGTGGAATCCTCATCCAGTCCAGCATATAAAGCTTCCCATGCAGGCGACTTTTCTGGTCTATAACCGTTGGATTTTGGGGTGTTGCTCGACCTGGAATCGGTTTGCTTGAACGGATTGAAGTCTGGATCTACCTCAATGCGTGGCGCGCTGGCGGCACTTCTCGCCTTTTCATATGGCAAATCGAGCTCCATATCTTTCTGGAAATCAATGGAGTCAATGCTAAATTGTCCCAAGGCATGCTTGACACTGGCACGAACGATGGCATAGATGCTGTGTTCATCCTCAAACTTGACTTCAGTTTTTGTGGGATGAATATTTATATCGATACTGTCTGGCGGCACATCCAGGTATATAAAATAACTGGGGTTTGCCTTATCTGGCAGTAAACCTTCAAAAGCACTGACCACGGCATGATGCAGATAGGAATGTTTTATGAACCTATCGTTAGCAAAAAAGTATTGTAGGCCTTTTGTTTTACGGGCAAATTCTGGTTTGCCTATGTAGCCATGGATGGAAAGCAGTTCTGTTTCTTCTTTGAGCGGCACGAGCTTGTCATCGACCCTAGAACCCATGATGTTGACGATGCGATGTCTGTAAGAACCAGCTGGCAGGTTGAACAGCTCACTGTCGTTGTTGATAAATTTGAAGGCAATTTGTGGATGCGCCATGGCGACGCGATGGAATTCATTAGTGATGTTGCGCAGTTCCACGCTGTCCGATTTCAGAAATTTGCGTCTAGCAGGAACATTGTAAAAAAGGTTGCGTACACTTATCATGGTACCGGCTGGCGTTACGACTGGTTCCTGACCGGTAACTTTGCTGCCTTCAATATCGAGTTGCGTGCCCAGGTCATCTTCCTCACGTCTGGTCTTGACACTCACGTGTGCGATCGCTGCCACTGATGCCAGTGCCTCACCTCTAAAACCTTTAGTAGCCAGTGCAAAAAGATCCTCGGCACTGCTGATTTTTGATGTAGCATGACGTTCAAACGCCATACGTGCATCTGTCGTGCTCATACCTTTACCGTCGTCAATCACTTGCACCAGCGTTTTTCCAGCGTCCTTAATGATTAGGGTAATCGCTTTCGCGGAAGCGTCAATAGCATTCTCCAACAACTCTTTGACCACACTGGCAGGACGTTGAACGACCTCGCCGGCCGCAATCTGGTTTGCTACATGATCTGGTAATAAACGTATGATGTCTGACATAAAGTCAATTAGAAACTAAAAATGGATAGGTCAAAGTCGATGAACCATAGAAACAGAAGTATCAAAATGGCCACAATGATATAAATACGGGTGCGCGCCGTACGCTCAGTTCCTTCCTTATAATCGCGCATGGCATTATTGAACTTAGTCTTAAGCCCACGGTTATCGATGGTCGACCTGTAATCATCAAACTTATGCCTGATCTCAAACGGATTGCCATCCTTGTCCTCATTCTTGTAGTAACGAGGCTCGTAAGAATATTTTTTGTTTTTGCGACGTGATAGAACTCCCATAATCTGTGCTCTTTACAAATTTAATTACAAATCAATAGAGTCAGAACAAAGATGATGCCTATCTATCAACAACGATAGCCTTTAAGCGCCGTACATCTTGTTGCGCAACTCTTTGATATCCTTATTGTCCATATAATCCTCAAAAGTAGAATAACGGTCAATCGCACCTTTTGGAGTCAATTCAATCACACGGTTACCTACGGTTTGAGCAAACTGATGGTCGTGTGTGGTCAACAGAACGGTTCCCTTAAAGTTACCCAAACTGTTGTTGAAGGCTTGAATGGATTCCAGGTCCAAGTGGTTGGTAGGTTCATCTACCATCAACACGTTAGCTCTCTTCATCATCATTCTGGAAAGCATACAGCGCACCTTCTCACCACCAGAAAGTACTCTGGCACTTTTCAGGGCTTCTTCTCCAGAGAAGATCATTTTACCAAGGAATCCGCGGAGGAATACTTCTTCACGTTCTTCCTCAGTTTGTGCGTATTGACGCAACCAGTCTACCAGATTCATATCCACATCAAAGAACTCTGAGTTGTCCACAGGCAAATAACTTTGAGTAGTGGTTACACCCCAATCGTAAGTCCCAGCATCTGCCTTAGTCTTACCGTTGATGATGTCATAGAATAAAGATGTGGCGCGGCTATCCTTAGAATAAAGAATGACTTTATCGCCTTTGGCGAGGTTGATATCTACATCCTTGAACAACACCTCACCGTCGATAGATCCAGCCAGCTTCTTTACATTTAAGATCTGGTCACCTGCCTCGCGATCGCGTTCAAAAATGATGGCAGGATAACGTCTGGAAGAAGGCTTGATTTCGGCTATGTCCAGCTTTTCTATCATTTTTTTACGAGAAGTAGCTTGTTTGGACTTGGCGACGTTCGCGCTGAATCGAGCAATAAATTCTTGTAATTCTTTTTTCTTTTCTTCGGCTTTTTTGTTGGCTTGTTGACGTTGTCTTGCCGCAAGCTGCGAGGACTCATACCAGAAGGTATAGTTACCACTATATTGATTCACTTTACCGAAGTCAATATCTGCAATGTGCGTACAGACCGCATCTAGAAAGTGACGGTCGTGAGATACCACGATCACTGTATTTTCATAGTTGGCCAAAAAGTTCTCCAACCAGTTGATCGTTTCATAATCCAGGTCGTTAGTAGGCTCATCCATGATCAAAACGTCAGGATTACCGAAGAGAGCCTGTGCCAATAGCACACGTACCTTCAATTTGTTATCCATGTCCTGCATGAGCGTGTAGTGATATTCCTCACCTATTCCCAGGTTGGACAATAAAGATGCTGCAGCACTGTCTGCATTCCAGCCATCCATTTCTTCAAATTTCACTTGAAGCTCGCCTATTTTCTCTGCGTTCTCGTCTGTATAATCGGCATAGAGCGCGTCGATTTCAGATTTTAATTTATAAAGTGGCTTGTTTCCTTTAAGAACGGTTTCCAGTACGGTATCCTCATCATGTGCATTGTGATCCTGCTCCAGCACGCTCATACGTTTTCCTGCTTCCAGATGCACATGACCGCTGGTAGGTTCCATCTTACCGGTCATGATCTTTAAAAAAGTGGACTTACCAGCACCGTTTGCACCAATAATACCGTAACAATTGCTACCGCCAAATTTTGCGTTGACCTCATCAAAAAGGACGCGTTTCCCAAATTGAACGGATAGATTTGAAACTGTTAGCATAGCATGATTTTTAAGGCTGCAAAAGTACTGATTTCCTACATATTATTACTTAAAACACCAGTCCTTATTTAACAGCCCATTAACTGCTGTAGTCGACCAGAACCTCTTTTTTTGTAACGCTCCAAAATAAAATGAAGAATTGTTCATATGATTAAGCTCTTTACGCTTTCGCGAAAGCGAACTATTACCACAAGGCTGCTTATTCTATCCATCATATGGATCCCATTTCTTTATTCCTGTGAAGAAGATACCAGCGGAACTACCTATATAAGTGGTAAAGTGGTCAATCCTGAAGCGTCGTACGTGGTAATCACTGATTATATGGATGTTAGGGATACCTTACAGCTGGATGATCATGGTAATTTTCAAGCCACCTATGAAGATTTAAAATCTGGATTGTACAGTATCTCCTATCCTGGCGAGTATCAATCCTTTTACGTTGACAAAGGTGATAGTCTAGGAATGCGAGCCAATACTAAGGCCTTTGATGAGACTCTTGCATTTACTGGTGCCCACTCAAGGGAAAATAATTTTCTTATTCAGTTATATATTGACATAGAAAAGTCCAACATGAGACTGCTCAAGTACAAGAATGAGTCTCCAGAAGTATTTTACAAGAACGTTCAAAATGTCAAAAAAGAACGTCTTAAAAATCTAGACAATGCTGTTGCCAAGTACAATTTTGAGGATCGATTTGTTGATTTTGCTAGATTCATCATTAACCTCAATAGTTATTATGAGCTAGAGCGTTACCCTATTCTTAATGATGGGAATCCTTATGAGGATGAAGGTGTCGTGTTCCCTGAGGAGTTTTTTGCACACAGACAAAGATTGGACCTTAATAAAACCAAGTTACTTAATAATTATGCGTTCCGTCCTTTCATGAACGCGATGGTGTCCAACATTGCTTTTAAAAAACTATCCATCAAGAATGATGATGATGTAGATCTCAACAGCTATTATTATAATAAAGAGCGACTCGCCATAATTGACAGTACACTTACTGACGAGACCTTGAAGAATTACTTTGCAGCGAGCGAGATACGCAATTTTATAAGACGTCGCAAAAATGCCAAAGACATCAACCTTTTAGTCAATGATTTTTTGACTATTTCTACAGACGAACGAGTCAATGCAGAAATTGCCCAAATGGCATCTACCTACATCTCGCTAGATCCTGGGCAACCATTACCTAATTTTAAGTTGCGTGATATTGAGAATGAAACTGTCATGCTTAAGGAAGAGGTCAAGAATCTTAGTGTTCTGTATTATTGGTCGATTAAGGATAAAAATTATGCGGTAGGTATTCACGAACAAGTGAAGGATTTGCAGCTCAAGTACCCTGAAATAGAATTTATAGGAATCAACATTGATGATTTAGGCTATGACGAGTGGCAGGACGTTATTGCTCAAAATAACTTTAGGGATTCCCGTGAATTTCAAATCTCTGGAAGATCCTCCGTTGAGCGCCAACTTGCCCTGCGCAACAGCAATCGCAGCATGGTGGTAGATCATGACCTCACCATTATCGACCCCAACATCAATTTATTTTACTACAGGATTGAAACTACCTTACTAGGATATATCAATCGTTAGTATTTAAGCTGAGTACGATTCCCAAATTTTTTCATGCGGACAGAGATGTGAATTCTCATTTGACTCCTTAGTTTTCACCACATAAAAAAGCCGAAACACATTGATGTGTTTCGGCTTTTTTCAATTCAGGACTCTTTGGATAGATTAAGAGTTTCCTTTTTTATAGTCGGCTAAGAATTTTGCTAGACCTATGTCTGTCAATGGGTGCTTAAGCAATCCTTCTATTGAAGATAATGGTCCGGTCATCACGTCTGCACCTAACTTGGCACATTCTAAAATATGCATGGTGTGACGTACCGATGCTGCAAGAATCTCAGTTTCAAAACCGTAGTTGTCATAGATCAATCTGATCTCTGCAATAAGGTTCAAACCATCTGTGCTGATGTCATCCAATCTACCTATAAATGGAGAAACGTAAGTTGCACCAGCCTTTGCAGCTAGCAATGCCTGACCTGCACTAAATACTAAAGTACAGTTGGTCTTGATTCCTTTATCAGAAAAATACTTGATTGCTTTGATACCATCTTTAATCATAGGCACCTTTACCACGATCTGGCTATTGAGCGCTGCAAGCTTCTCACCTTCTTCTACCATACCATCAAAGTCGGTCGAGATCACCTCTGCACTGACATCACCATCCACGATCTCGCAGATTTTCTTGTAGTGGTTGATAATATTTTCTGCACCAGTAATGCCTTCCTTTGCCATCAAGCTAGGATTAGTGGTGACTCCATCCAGCACGCCTAGATCTTGCGCATCTGCAATTTGATCAAGGTTTGCGGTATCAATAAAGAATTTCATAAGAATACGGGCTTAAATTTGAAGTAAAAATACAAGTCTCAATGGGTTTGTGGTCCACGGTTTATGCTATTTTTGATCAGAACTTATTAACGAACCGCTCAAACCTACTTTAAATGAAATTTTTCCAGAGCCGTATTTTCCTGTTGATAATTTTCTGTTTTGTGCTTCTATCCTGCAACAGCCCAAAGAAGTCGCTCACACCAGAAGCGCTTGAGGTTAATGCCATTGACGTGCCGCCAGGAACACTTAAAGTAAATGACACTTTGTACGTGGATCGAGTTCCAGTGACTAATTTGATGTACAATGAGTTTCTGGATAACCTTGAGAATTATTGGAGCATGAAAAAGCACGAGCGCATGCAGTTCTATCCACGTTATGATCTATCTCAAGATACCGTGTTCCAACCATGGACCGGTAACACCAGGTTGTACATGGAGGCCACTTATGAGAATCCTAAGGAACTCGTCAACAAACAACTCAAACTAGGTGAATACAGCAAAAACCCTAGATATGCTTACCATCCAGTGATAGGAATTTCAAAATTTCAAGCAGAGTTGTTCTGTTTGTGGCGATCTGATCTGTCCAATGCGGTGTACGCCATACGCAGCAAGTCAGAAAAGAAACGAGCCAAGTTTCCCTATAAGGTCAACTATCGCCTGCCCAAACAGAAAGAAATGCTCCAGATTGAAAATCAGTTAAGTAGTCGCGACAGGATTCGCTACTATCAAGACGACATGTTCTCTGCCATGGCTAGTACGCTCACCTTTAAAGAATTGCAGGAAAATGGCAACCTGATGATTCTGGAACTTAAGGAAATCGGTCAAGACGGCACCTATCTGCCCTTGTTTAACCAGCCACTTCAATATTACGATCGCGCCGAGTTGAAAACAGGTTTCCGTTGTGTTTGTGAAGTGGAAAAGAAGTAGTACTTTCCTCACAACTCAAAGGCTTAAAATGTTTTCGCTTTCGCGAAAGCGAACTCCTTTCACACCATCTAAATAACCAAAATCATGGACATCAATTGGAAACTATATACGGATAAGATTGAGTTCATGCCCGAGGTAATCGTGGGCACTGTATTTCTCTATATCTTATTGATCGTCTTTACGAGACTGTTTGGTCTGAAGAGTTTTAGTAAAATGACTGGCTTTGACTTTCTCAATACGGTGGCCATAGGTAACTTGCTTGCAATGAGCGCTGCCACGAGTTCTCCATCATTATTTGTGGGCGCTCTATTAATAGGGATGTTGTACCTAATGAACTATCTGGTTACCTATGTCATGTTTAAAAGTAAAACTGCAAGATCGATGATCGATAATACACCTATCCTACTCATGAAAGACGGCGAAATTATTGAGGAAAACTTGCAAAAAACCAAAGTCACCAAAAATGAACTGAGAGGTAAGTTGCGCGAGGCCAATGTAATCAGGTTGAGCGAGGTGCGCGCCGTAGTGCTGGAAACCACTGGCGATGTGAGCGTCCTGCACACAAGTGGTGAAGAGCGCATGGAGGATTTTATCATGGAGGATGTTGAAGGTTATTAGATGAGTATTCTTTATATCATTCTGGGTTTTGTGTTGCTGGTGGCTGGTGGTGAGTTTTTGGTACGCTCATCAGTTGGGCTATCCCTCAAACTGAACCTGTCTAGAATGATCATTGGGCTTACCGTGGTTTCTTTTGCGACGAGTGCGCCAGAACTGATTGTGAGCGTTCAAGGTGCCCTCAATGGACTTTCGGCACTTGCGGTTGGGAATGTAATAGGATCCAACATTGCCAATATTGGAATCGTTTTAGGCGCCACTGCGGTTGTGGCACCACTGGCCATGGATAAGGATTTCTTTAAATTCAACTGGTTGTGGATGGTGGTTTTTAGCCTTATTTGCTATGCGGTTTTATGGACGGGAAACAACATCACCCGGCTGGAAGGTGTTTTTCTTATAGCTTTATTAGTGCTTTTCTTAGTGTTGCTCATTCGCCGTGCTCGTAAACAACCAGCTGCGGTAGATATTGACCTGGATATGGATCTGGACGAAAGCGCTCAAAAAAACAAATGGTGGAAAATCATTCTCTATTTATTATTAGGTGGTGCCGCACTATGGCTGGGATCTGAATGGCTGGTGAAAGGTGCTGTCGAGATTGCCACGGCACTAGCTATTCCTGAAGGTGTGATAGCAGTTTCCATGATCGCTGTAGGAACCTCGGTTCCAGAACTGGCCGCCTCTCTTATTGCCGCCATCAAGAAAGAAAAAGCCATTTCCTTAGGTAATCTGGTGGGAAGCAACATTTTTAATATAGGATCTGTTTTGGGAATAACCGCTGTGATCCAACCTATAGAAATCGATGGTCAAAACCTTTCACTCCTTAGTAATGATATTTTGTGGATGATAGGATTTGCCGTCGTACTGTTACCTCTTGCCTTTTTACCTAAACGATTTGTGATTTCTAGATTCAAGGGAATTGGATTATTGGCAATTTACGGCCTGTTTATTTATTATATCTTCAACGCCCTATAGTATTTAGGGCTTCAGCACGAATTTTTTTGAGCTATTAACGTTAAACCCCATTTTTTTTAGGGGTGTTTTTCTTATTTTAATATTTTTACACCACTAATTCAATTAAATCCAATATGTCCACACTTAGATTTCAAGCAATCAAAGAGACGTTGAATCGTCAACCAATTCCAGTGACGGAACCAGAACGCCGCAGTAGTATTTTCGGTAAGCATGTGTTTAACAAATCTGCCATGCGTCACCACTTGACAAAACAAGCTTACAAAAGCGTTATGTCTGCCATGGAAACGGGTACTAAAATAGATCGTGAAATTGCAGACCATATCTCTACAGGTATGAAAGATTGGGCAATTCAAAATGGAGCAACACATTACACGCACTGGTTCCAACCACTAACTGGATCAACAGCAGAAAAGCATGACGCCTTTTTTGAGCTGGAAATGAGCGGTGAAGTAATGGAAAAATTTGATGGAGGCCAATTGGTACAACAAGAGCCAGATGCATCTTCTTTCCCTAACGGCGGAATTAGAAATACTTTTGAGGCACGTGGTTACACGGCATGGGATCCTACATCCCCTGCGTTTATCATGGGTACTACATTGTGTATCCCAACCGTATTTGTTGCTTATACTGGTGAAGCGCTGGATTTCAAAACTCCTTTACTTAGATCACTCCAAAGCATAGATCAGGCAGCGACAGCGGTTTGTAAATATTTTGACAAAAATGTTTCTAAAGTAGTGGCTACACTAGGATGGGAACAAGAATATTTTCTTATTGATAGTGCGTTAGCATCATCTAGACCAGACCTTGATCTTTCAGGTCGTACCTTGTTAGGTCATGCATCTGCAAAAGGTCAACAGTTAGATGATCACTATTTTGGTTCTATTCCTTCACGAGTATTGAATTTCATGCGTGACATGGAAACAGAATGTATGCTATTAGGTATACCTGTAAAAACCAGACACAATGAGGTGGCACCTAACCAGTTTGAATTAGCTCCTATTTTTGAAGAAGCTAACCTAGCAGTAGACCATAACAGTTTATTGATGGATGTGATGCGCAAGACCGCAGCGAGACACCATTTTAAAGTACTATTCCACGAGAAGCCTTTTGCAGGAATCAATGGTAGTGGTAAGCACAATAACTGGTCACTCTCTACCAATACTGGAGTAAACCTATTGGGTCCTGGTAGTACTCCTATGAAGAACCTTCAATTCTTGACGTTCTTCATCAATACCATCAAAGCCGTTCACGATCATGAAGAATTAGTGCGTGCATCGATTGCAAGTGCGTCTAACGATCACCGTTTGGGAGCAAATGAAGCACCACCAGCGATTATCTCTGTATTTATTGGTTCTCAACTAACAGACGTTTTAGACCAATTAGAAAAAGTCACTGATGGTAAACTAACGCCAGAAGAAAAAACGGATCTTAAACTAAATGTGGTAGGTAAAATTCCAGAAGTGATTCTAGACAATACCGACCGTAACCGTACCTCACCGTTTGCCTTTACCGGTAACAAATTTGAGTTGCGTGCAGTAGGTTCCATTGCCAACTGTGCCAACCCAATGACGGTTCTTAATGCCATCGTTGCTAAACAATTGATCGAATTCAAAAAAGAGGTAGATGCGTTGATCAAAGACAAGAAGCTTAAGAAAGACGAAGCTATCTTTAATGTACTGAGAGAATACATCAAGAAGTCCAAGAAAATCAGATTTGAAGGTGATGGTTACGGTGAAGCTTGGGCAAAAGAAGCTGCAAAAAGAGGCTTGAGTAATAATAAAACGACTCCTACTGCCTTAAAGGCTAAAATCTCCAAGAAATCCATAGCGCTATTTGAAGAACTCAATATCATGAGTAAGATCGAGTCAGAAGCACGTTATGAGATCGAGATTGAAGAATATGCCATGCGCATACAAATTGAAGGACGTCTTTTAGGTGATATAGCACGCAATCATGTGATTCCTACAGCCATTAGATATCAAAACACGTTGATTGAAAACGTACGTGGTTTGAAAGAAATCTACGGTAAGGACTTCAAAAAGATTGCTCACGAGCAAATGGAGATCATTGAAGAGATTTCAGATCACATCGCCAAAATCAATAAAGGCATTACAGATATGACTGAAGCGCGCAAAAAAGCGAACAATGCAAAAGATGCGGTAGAGACCGCAGATCTTTATTGTGATGAAGTGAAGCCATTCTTTGAAGAAATTCGTTACCACTGTGATAAGCTAGAAATTTTAGTCGACGATGAACTATGGCCATTGACCAAATATCGAGAACTATTATTCACTAGATAATTAGATCTATCTTTATTCAAAATCCCCAGTATCAACTGGGGATTTTTTTTGATTAATTAGTGGCTCAAAGGCTTAATTACTTTGTGCATTAATTAACGCTAGATATCTAAACAGTCATAATTAAAGTCCTAAACACGCGGTCGATAGCATTCTAGCAAGTCAAGGATCTTCTAGACGTAAAGACTAACTCCTTTAGTTTAAAAGAAGTTGCTTCAAGTCATTTCCTTGCTTCAATAGATTCCTTCACCTTCACAAGAAAATCTAGGATCTTAAATAGTATTTTTGCCTTATGAGCAATGAGATTTCCAAAAGATACGCGCAACGCGGCGTTAGTGCAGGTAAAGAAGATGTACATAATGCGATTAAAAATGTAGATAAAGGCTTGTTCCCACAGGCTTTTTGCAAGATTGTTCCAGATTATTTGACCGGCTCAAACGACCATTGTCTCATAATGCATGCAGATGGCGCAGGTACCAAGTCTAGCCTTGCTTACACTTATTGGAAAGAAACAGGCGACATCTCTGTATGGAAAGGAATTGCACAAGATGCACTCATCATGAATATTGATGACCTGCTTTGTGTAGGTGCCACAGACAATATCTTATTGTCCAGTACCATAGGACGCAATAAAAACCTTATTCCTGGCGAGGTCATCAGTGCCATCATCAATGGTACGGAAGAACTCATTGCAGACCTAAAAAAACATGGGGTAGAAATCATCTCTACCGGTGGTGAAACGGCAGATGTAGGCGATTTGGTTCGTACGATCATTGTAGACTCCACGGTTACTGCTCGAATGAAGCGCAGCGATGTCGTGGACAATGCAAACATCCAGGCTGGAGATGTTATTGTTGGTTTGGCTAGCTATGGACAAGCCACCTACGAATCCGCCTATAATGGCGGTATGGGAAGTAATGGACTTACCAGTGCAAGACACGATGTGTTCCATAAGTCTATGGCCTCTAAATATCCTGAAAGTTTTGACGCAGCCGTTCCAGAAGATTTGGTTTATTCTGGATCAAAACATTTAACCGATTCCATTGAGAACAGTCCTATTGATGCAGGTAAATTAGTGCTCTCGCCTACTCGCACCTATGCGCCTATCATCAAGAAAATATTGAGCAGTGTTTCTAGAGAGCATCTACATGGCATGGTACATTGTAGTGGTGGCGCTCAGACTAAAATTCTACATTTCATAAAGAATTTACACATTGTTAAGGATCAGCTTTTTGATTTACCACCTTTGTTTAAGATGATTCAGGAAGAGTCTGGAACTGATTGGAAGGAAATGTATCAGGTATTCAACATGGGACATCGTATGGAGCTATACGTGAATGAGTCGATCGCACGAGATATCATTTCAATCTCAGAGTCCTTTAACGTACCAGCTCAAATTATCGGACGTGTAGAAGCTGCCGATTCCAAAAAACTGACGATTAAAAGTGAATTTGGAACTTTTGAATACTAAGTATTCCTGGTAACATTGCCTATTTCATAAAACAAACTTCAAGTACAAGCTAGTGTTGAAAGCCGGCAATTTCTTTTTCGATCAAGTTAATCCATTGTAATTCCTGCTTCTGGATTTTTCCATAGATAGATCATGTAAAAAATCCAAAAAAACAAGAACGGTAAAGCGGGAAAAAGCATCCGGGAATATGCACAGAGCAATGAGCTCCCTAAAAGATAAATAATTGCAAATGCTGCAGATGCCGTGACAACCAATGGCAGCCTCTTCCTTAGTGGAATCATCATTACAGTACTCAAGCAGATGAACACAAACAAAAAACTATTGGGCACGGCCAGAAGAATAAAAGAAAACTCTTGATACGTATAGCTATTAGGAATATCCAGAAATAACCTACTCACATTTGAGATGTAGTTTTTCAAGAACTTTTTTGGGTAGCTCAAGATATTCTCAAAAGCTTTCTCCTTTAAATATTTATCCTTCTCAACAGGTTCTAGTGTTTCAATAGAATTGAAAAACTCGTTGTGGTTCTCAAACTGCGGCTTTTTTTCAAATTCCCGGCCTCGTACCAGTACCCATTCACCTTGCTCACCTTCATACGGCGTACTCAACCAGTACAGACATTGCCCACCAGAATTGGCATAATAAGGAAATTCACCGGTCAAGCTATAAGTGTACGTCAAGTATGGCAGCGTTACGGCGTTAGCTAGTAGACAGATCAAGATCAAACGATAACACTTGGCTTTAAACGTACGGAATGCGATAAGCACCAGCAAAACGCATATAAACCCAAGAACGACATATGCAAAAATGACCTTGGTGAGAATAAGAAACCCAAGAGCCAGAGATGCTAGAATCAATTTCTTTATAGAAAACCTATTCAGAATTTCACAGAATAGAAACAGTATAGTGCTAGCCA
Source organism: Nonlabens sp. YIK11 (assembly GCF_001413925.1). Taxonomy (NCBI): domain Bacteria; kingdom Pseudomonadati; phylum Bacteroidota; class Flavobacteriia; order Flavobacteriales; family Flavobacteriaceae; genus Nonlabens; species Nonlabens sp. YIK11. Next base: position 1,661,929 of record NZ_LBMJ01000001.1, on the reverse strand, counting down.
GAAAAAAAGCAAAACCTTCTGAAAGAAGGTACCTAAGAGAAAAACTCACCTGTGGATAGTACAAACCTAAAAGATAGGCACCCCATAAAGCATGTCTTACCGATAAAAAACGCAAGCATGTGCGGTAGAAAAGCACAATGCCTGAAAACAGAAAGAAAACATTGATAAACTTCAACGCCGCTAGTGGCATGCCTAGCCAAACGAATGGTGCCAAAATAATGGGATAACCTGGTCCGTTCCATAAAAATAAAGGCCCATCAATGGCATAGCCACCATCAATAATATTTTGCGCATACATCAAGTATCGAGCTTGATCGCCGCCTAATTCTGTATCTATGGTCAAAAGAGCCACCACTATATAAAGCAACAGCAACGGTAACAGGTATAAAACAGGCAACCTTTTAAATAACGTCATTCCTAGTGCTTAACCCTTTATTTTAGCTCTCAAATTCATGTGTTTCACAAAAACAAAGTGAAGATATAGAATATCATTCATTGAACTTCCTTACAATTTCCAACTTTGGTTCAATGTATTTCACACAAAACGGCGCATCGGGTCGTGTACGGTAATAGTCCTGTATAGATTCCCGCGATGCCTTAAAGTCTGCAAATGGTAGGATTTGCGTGATGTATTTTTTATTTCGCTTTCGCGAAAGCGAACTCATCACCACCTTCACCTCTTCCATTTGAGCGTCATTCATCACATAAACCGCACTGCGATATTCTGATCGTCGCTGGTGTGCTACTGTAGAGGCATGCGTGGCCAGATGCACATCAAGAATTTTTTCAAAACTCACCATGGCTGGATCAATATCCAGCAAGATCGCCTCACTCCAGCTATCGATGGGTGACTCGCTTTTGATGTAGCCTTGTCTCACATTGGAAACTCCTTTCAATTGCTGGAAAACCGCCTCTGTACACCAGTGGCAGCCGCCGCCTAGACCTAGGGTTTGTGTGGTTTTCATTTTGAGGTTGTGGTTCGCAATTCAGTGCAATTTCCGTATTTTCGCAGGACTTGAGAAAAGAAGATGCTAGATAAATTAAACATAGTAAAAAATAGGTTTGACGAGGTGAATGACCTGATCATTCAGCCAGATATTATTTCTGACCAGAAACGATACGTCTCGTTAACTAAGGAATACAAAGACCTTAAGGACTTGATGGATAAGCGTGAAGAATACATCACACTTACCTCAAACCTTGAAGAAGCACAAGAGATCCTGGCAGACGGCAGCGATCCTGATATGGTAGAAATGGCGCAAATGCAGCTGGATGAAGCCAAAGAAGCCATTCCAAAACTGGAAGAAGAGATACGCATGATGATGATCCCTAAGGATCCTGAGGATGCTAAAAATGCCGTAATGGAAATTCGTGCTGGAACTGGTGGTGATGAGGCAAGTATCTTCGCTGGTGATCTTTTCAGGATGTATGAAAAATACTGTTCCAGTAAAGGCTGGAGCACCAACGTGGTCGACACCAGTTATGGAACCAGTGGCGGCTACAAAGAAATTATTTTTGAGGTTAATGGTGATGATGTATACGGCACTCTCAAGTTTGAGGCTGGCGTACATCGCGTACAACGTGTCCCACAAACTGAAACTCAAGGTCGTGTGCATACCAGTGCCGCAACGGTGATGGTACTACCAGAAGCAGAGGAATTTGATGTACAGCTGGACATGAGTGAGGTGCGTATCGAGCGCACTACCTCGACAGGTCCTGGTGGACAATCGGTAAATACAACCTATTCTGCCATCAAGCTGCACCACGAACCTACCGGTATGATCGTGAGTTGCCAGGATGAGAAGTCCTCACACAAAAACCTTGAAAAAGCATTGAAGGTACTGCGCTCCCGATTGTACGAGATCGAGCTGGCCAAGAAAATGGAAGCCGACAGTGCCAAGCGTAAAAGCATGGTAAGCTCTGGTGACCGTAGTGCCAAAATCAGAACCTACAACTATCCGCAAGGTCGTGTGACAGATCATAGAATCAACCTAACTTTGTATGATCTGGACAACATCATCAATGGTGATGTTCAAAAGATTATTGATGAGCTACAACTGGTCGACAATACCGAAAAGATGCAAATGAATGAAGATGGTATCTAAACGCTTTTGAAGCTTCACGCTTTTTTTGCCTTAACCATAGAAGTAATTAGATGAATGACAAAAAGCCTTTAAATTATAAAAATAAGAATGCTTCGTATGAAATTAGTATTCCCTATTTAAATTGATGGCCTAAGATTTTAATTGAATAACATTGAACTATTGAATATTCTAAAAAGACTACTTATCTGCTTCTTTGTATTCTCTGGAATTACGGCGATGAGTCAGGACTATGTAACGTCTGACAACTTCAAGTTGAAGTTGATCAAGGCAAAGAAAGCATCTGGTTCCACTTGGGAATACACGATAAAAACCTCAAAACAGACTAAAAAAGCTCAGGTAAGACTACGCCTTAAATCTTCAACAGGTAAAAAAGAAAGTTTTGACCCCAACAAATTTTACTTGGTATCTAATGAAGCTAAGGTTAGGGTGCGGCCGCTGGATGTTAGGTATAATTATGCAGCTGGCTGGATCTTTATACCCTTTGATAGACTAGCCTACAATCCTATAGATGCACAAAAAGTGAAAGATCTGGTATCCTACGATCCTGATATTGAAGACACTTTCCAAAATTATGGTCTTGACGGCTTTGAAAACATATCTCCAGAAATCAACTTTGGAACGAAGAAAAAACCTAAAGTCATTCCATCTTATCTTGAACCAGAAGATCTTAAATCATGCAAACTAGATTTGTATTTTGCGTTACCTAAGGAATTAAAAAACTTTGAGATTTATCATGGTGATGAGAAAATAGCTAACGTTACTCTCAAATAAAGTATCAAGATACATCAACCTGCTACAGCATGCGAGAATCGAGTCTAACCATTCTATCTAGTGACTTTTCAAAAACTTTAAAGTTTTTAACGGGTCTACTCCTTATCACTTTTACGACTGGTTGTGGTATTCAACAGGCCAACAAACAGCTCAATCCTCAAAATAAGATTGTAGGCAATCCTGCAGATAATTTGAGGTACGATTATGCTGGTACGTTTAATCAAGAAGATCTACAGTTTCTAAAAGATACGTTTAGATGGACTCAAGATGTTCTGGTAATCAATTATAATTTATCTGACGATAACTGCGCCATTCCCTATAACAAACCTACAGATCCCAAAACCAGATACGACCGTGCACGTAATTATTGGGATTCTTTTTATTCAGACATTGATCTAATGGGTGCCAAAGTAGTTCACGTAGAAGCCAGTGAGCGCTACGGCAAGGCCTTTGGATCTTATTCCAATCGCTACTATTGGGATGAAAAAGGGTTTTTATTGGATCACTTCTTCAACAATGCCCGTGAGTGTGAAAATGTACTGGTAGTCAATAAAGAAGGTAAGTTTTATCAGGAAAACAGGTCGTACAGTCAACAGCAAGTGGCCTTTTATATTGCGAAATTGAAAGACCAAATACCAAACTATGAATTGGAGTAATTCAATAATACCAACATTGCTATTTTTTGTTTGCACCACTATTTACGGTCAAAATGCAAAAAACGAATCTTGGAAAACGAGATTTGATTATCAAGGTCAGGTAATTCAAGAAAATCTAGACAAGTTTAAATCAAGTTATAATTGGGATGGTAAGGATATACTTTTAATTCATTACACCTATTCTAATTATAAATGTCCATTCGGCAAATTATCTAAAAGCCCTAAACGGAGACTTAAAAAGCAAAAATCTCAATTTATCGAATTCCTCAGTGAAATAGATTCTTCAGAAGTCAGTGTTCATTTTGTAGAAAAGGATGAAGAATTAGGAAAGGAGATGAATGAATTGGATCCAGATTTTCATGGCGATAGGAATCAGTTTCTAGCTAAACGCTATTTTGACAAACCCACAGACTGCATAGGCATATTTATCATAAACTCAGCTGGCAGGTATTATCAAAAAAATTATCATTATTACAAAGAGCAAATTAAATACTACGATGCTATGCTTCGACAGGATTTAAGGATGCGAAAAATGATCCTTAACGACTCCATTTAATGACTCCTCAAAACCTTTCCGATCAAATAAAAACTAAGAAATCATTCCTATGCGTAGGTCTTGATGTGGATTTGGAGAAGATTCCATCGCATTTGTTGCAGGAAGAAGATCCTTTGTTCGCTTTCGCGAAAGCGATTATCGACGCCACTCATGACCTGTGCGTGGCCTATAAGCCCAATACCGCCTTTTTTGAAGCTTACGGTGTGAAGGGTTGGAAATCACTGGATAAAACGATTAATTATCTAAATGAGAATTATCCTAACCACTTCACCATTGCAGATGCCAAACGCGGTGATATAGGCAATACCAGCTCGCGCTATGCCAAGGCTTTTTTTGAAGACCTCAACTTTGACAGCGTGACAATTGCACCTTATATGGGCAAGGACAGTGTGGAGCCGTTTCTTGAGTTTGAGGGCAAGTTTGCAATACTTTTGGCATTGACATCCAACGCTGGTGCATTTGATTTTCAAACCTTAACTGCAGCTGACCAACCGCTCTACCAACAGGTTTTACAGAAAGCTTCCCAATACAAAAACTCCAACCGACTTATGTACGTCGTGGGCGCTACAAAGGCTGAATACCTTAAAGAAATCAGACAGATTGTTCCAGGTTCTTTTTTACTCGTTCCTGGTGTAGGCGCACAAGGTGGCAGTCTGGAAGAAGTATTTAAATACGGCGCAAACGATCAGATAGGATTGCTGGTCAATTCTTCTCGTGGAATTATCTATGCATCAAATGGGCAAGACTTTGCAGATGCGGCGAGGAAAAAAGCGCAAAACTTACAGCAGCAGATGGGTGCTCTTTTAGGCTAAGTACGCTTGAAGATGCTTTTTGGATGGGCTACTCTGTAAGAATCTGGCTTATCCCTGAAGATTTCAGCAGCATCTAATTGTTCTTGATACATTTTTAAAGTCGCCCCTTTACAGAAACCATAGGAATAATGGTATTGAATTAATTCTAAATCTAGTTGACTCAATTCTTCAGGAGCATCTACACATGAGGAGAAATAGCTATTGCAGTCGAGTTCTCTTGTGTCTTCAAAATATCCTAGTGTCTTCACAAAATATCTTTTCAATTGCTTCAGGCGCATTTCTTGGTTGAAGTATACTTCTGGGTCAATCCTCAGTGCGCCCTTTTCAATAAAAGCACCTTTCCAGCTTAAATAAAAGTCTACCGCACTTGAACTCATTCTAGGTTCATATTCGTAAGACCCTTTGTAGTAAACTACAAAATTGGAATCCTCAACATTATTCACAATATCCATTTTAAGACTGTCCACTTTACTGGCTATGTTTAAGGCAAAGTCAGTTAACCCTTTCCTGTCTTTTCGATGTACTTCTTTAGAAAAATAAATACGCATTTCATCTTTCCAATATTTCATACTTGCGGGAAATGTGTCTCTAACATTCGGATCCTTGAAAGCAACTTTTTCGTAGATGTCCGTAAACTTTTTAGAACGATAATCAAATGGTACAGTGATTAAGTCTTTGTTAGGATTGTCAGCAAATCTGAAAAGAATGAGAGTATCTCGATCTTTAAATATCATAGTTTCCTTAGGTATATCTTCTAAAGATTGATTGGTAAACTTCAAAAAGTCTCTCAATCGAATAGAATCAACAACAGATGGCGAATGCTGTGCAGTGATGGTATTACAACAAAGTGCTATTAAAATATACCCTAAAATTTTATTCATAGTCTGGTTTGGTAAGTTTAATGAAATCGTCAAATCTAGGTCCGACTTTCCATAGAATATGGTAATGCATTTTTAATAATTCAATATCCATTTCCTCTACCCGTTCATTATTTTCGTAAGCATACGTGTTAAGGCTAGCAACATTGCCATCTGTAGAATTTCTAAAGTTGGTGATCACGTGATAAAAAAGATGTTTCAGTTTTTTAAGCGCAACGCTACCGTTATCAATTTCTTTATAATTGACCTTGATGAGCGTTTGGTATTTTGTCCCGTCATATCCTTTCCATTCTACATCCTTGATGTTGTCATAAGGCAGACCATCGGGAAATTTTTTTATGTAACGCTCGTAGCTTTTACTTCCAGGTTTTATTCGATATACTGAATCGTTAGTGTTAGCGACTGCCACATTAGACTTCTCCTTTTTATTAGTAAAATCGACGTTCAAATTTGGAATTCCTTGATAAGTTGATTTGACGTGCGTTTGGAAATTGTCTCTGAGAAGTTTTGGTAATTCAGGATCTAGAAAAATATGGACGGGTTTTTTCCACTGTACAATATTTACAGTAGATGGTTTGGAGTTTTTCCCATTGAATGAAAAAACGTACTTGAGATACATATTATAAAGGAAATCATCTTGATAAATGCTTTTATCATTTACCTCACCAAAATCCCTATCTGCACGAACTAAAGTATCATTTTTTAACACTAGAATGTCCTGATCAGATTCTATTTCTTGCTTTATAGCAATGTATTTTTTATAGGATTCAGAATCAGCTGCTTGAGATAAAGCTACCGCAGGTAAACAAATTATGAATAAAAGAAAAAGTGATCGGTTATATGTCATTTGTTTACTTAAAATCTAAATATAAACGTCTCTATCGAGAATAAAAAACCAATCCTCCAGATCTCAGTTCTCTTTGGAAATATAAAGGATCAATACCGCTTTTTATAAAACAGCTTCCCATCACGACCGTAGACCTTCCAGGTGCCGGTTTGCTCGCCATTTTTGTAGCGACCGGAGATCTTAAGGTCACCACTTGGATAATATTCTTTGTAAACGCCATGCGGCTGGCCGTCTTTTAAACTCACTCGCATTTTGAGTTTGCCGTTGGCATATTTGGTTTCGTAACGACTAGCGGTAAAATCACTGGGAAATAACTCAATCCTAAAAATACTTTTGGTATCGATCTCGTTATCGACGCTTACAAAATCAGTTGGGTAATCTTTGTATTTTTCTTCTAATCTCAAAACGTCAAGGTCGTAATCCTTGTCATAATGCAAGGCCAGTTTAGAAACAAACTGATCGTTTTGAGCGGTCAACTCCATGCCTAGTTGAGTCAGTTGAGAGAAAAATAGCTCTTCCTTCTGGAGCAATTCCTTGGATTCTCCGGTCAGATAAGCCTGCGCCGCCTTCATGGAAAGATTGGTATTTACATAAACAAACACGTTGCTTCTTGAACTGAATTCGTCCTCAAAATCGGTGAAGTAATCGTCCTCTTCCAACGTGTTGTCCTCTTCATAGGCATCGATGAACAATTTTAGGGTTTTGGGTGAATTGCTAAAAACCACATAATCATCAATGGTCGTATAATACGGTTTCTCGATACGCTCAAAAAGATTGCCCAGAATCAACTTGAAAAACCCTTTGATTTCCAGATAATTGATTTGATAATCGCGATAGGTCACGGCCTTGAATTTGACCGGCGTTCTCTTCCTGATTTTCTCTTGGATTTTTTGAAGGCTTGCGTTGCTCACGTCCACATCTTTAGATTTAAAGACCACGGCCAGTCCTTCTTGTTCTGATAGTTGTGGTGAGTACGCTTTCGCGAAAGCGATCTCATTATCCACCCAATCGTAAAAATCCTGCTCTAGGGAAATGTCGAGAAACTGCTCCACACGTTGCCTGCCGCTGGTATAGGTCGCTAGGGATTCAGGATTTGAGGTGGAAAGCAGCTCATAAAAATTGTTGTGTAGCTGCGTGAACTCATCAAAGCCAAAACTCATGAAAAATGCGGTTTCCTGTGGTAATACCTTAGGAATATCGCGGGCTGCCGTGCCGCTTTCTTCTAGGGCGCGCATCAGGCTGGTGGTCGCTGCATTGCCGGTGGTAAAGCCGGTGGCGGTGAGCAGCCTGTCGTTTTTCTCATCGATGTTCCAACCGGTGTAGGCAAAATCATCGGTAAGCATGTCCACCGACTCGCTGGGTTGTATCGAGAACACCCGATAGTATTCTTTCAGTTTTTTGTGGTTAAGGTAAAGTCGCAGCAAGCCATTTTGCCTGACCTCTTGTTGCACCTCGAGAAACTGGAGATCACGACCTATGACTGGATTCTGGAATTCTTTTATGCTGTCTTCCAACAATTTTGCATGGTAAGATGCAATCATCTGGTTTTCTATAAAACCTATCGTCAGCGTTTCAAAGCTTTCTAGATCTGTAATCTCAGTGAGCTCGATGTTTTCAAAATTGCGTTTGTTTACCTTAAAACCGTCGCTCACAAACTGATTAAGATTCTCTTTGATCAGGTTGAGTCTGGAAAGTTTGCCCAGATCCACAATGTATAAAAAGGCATAATCGTCACGCTTGATCATATGGGCACTTACGATCAGATCCCTATCGCCTATGATCTCAAACAGATCTGTATCTGACTGAAACATGGAATCAATGGCATTGAGCTTGGCACTCATGGCGTGAATCTGCTCATTAGACTGGAAATGATCCCAGATCTCGCTTTTGGAAAGTGTTTTGAGATTTGAGATAGGCTCGTCCATCTCAAAGAAGAACACGCTATCTGACGGAATCAGATAGATGGAATTGACGCTGTCCTGTTTAACTAAAAAGAAATGAATAGCTTGATAAACAAGAAATCCTATGATTCCTAAAATCGCTATCCAGATGATTTTCTTTTTCATGAGTACGTAGGTCTACGTCTGTATCACCCCAAGATTAAAGTCCTTCGCAATAGGCGCATGATTGGCAGCTTCTATTCCCGTGGAGATCCATTTCCTGGTATCTATAGGGTCAATGATCGCATCAGTCCAGATTCTAGCAGCGGCATAGTACGGTGAAACCTGATCGTCGTAGCGGTCTTTGGTTTTGGCAAAAAGCTCTTTTTCTTCTTCTTCGGTCAATTTCTTACCCGATTTTTCTAGCGAAGCTTTTTCAATTTGCATCAGCACTTTAGCAGCACTATTTCCTGACATCACGGCAAGTTCTGCACTAGGCCATGCCACGATCAATCGTGGATCGTATGCTTTTCCACACATGGCATAGTTTCCAGCGCCATAGCTGTTCCCTATCACGATCGTAAATTTAGGAACCACACTGTTGGAAACGGCACTCACCATTTTTGCTCCATCTTTTATGATACCGCCATGTTCGCTTTTGGAACCAACCATAAAGCCAGTAACATCCTGCAAGAACACTAACGGGATTTTCTTCTGGTTACAGTTGGCAATAAATCTTGTGGCTTTATCTGCACTATCGCTATATATCACACCGCCAAATTGCATTTCGCCCTTTTTGGTCTTTACAATCTTACGTTGGTTGGCCACGATTCCAACCGCCCAACCATTGATACGAGCATAACCCGTGATAATGGTTTGACCATAGCCAGCTTTGTATTCGTCAAAAGTATCTGCGTCAATAACCCGCTCGATAATTTCCATCATGTCATACTGTGCGCTGCGCTCTCGTGGCAAAACACCATACAGTTCTGATGGATCCTTGGCTGGTTTGACCGCTTTGACCTTGTTGAATCCAGCTTTGTCATAATCGCCTATTTTGTCCATGATGCGCTTGATCTTGTCCAGCGCATCCTTGTCGTCTTTGGCTTTATAATCAGTAACACCGCTTATCTCACAGTGTGTCGTCGCGCCACCTAGAGTCTCGTTATCAATGCTCTCGCCTATCGCTGCCTTTACCAAGTAACTACCTGCCAAAAAGATGCTGCCCGTTTTATCAACGATCAACGCCTCATCACTCATGATAGGCAGATAAGCACCACCGGCCACACAACTACCCATCACGGCTGCAATCTGGGTGATTCCCATGCTGCTCATCACGGCATTGTTTCTAAATATGCGTCCAAAATGTTCTTTATCAGGGAAAATCTCATCCTGCATGGGCAAATACACGCCAGCACTATCTACCAGGTAAATGATAGGCAAACGGTTCTCCATCGCAATTTCCTGTGCTCGTAGGTTTTTCTTACCCGTAATCGGGAACCAGGCACCAGCCTTTACGGTAGCATCATTTGCCACGACAATCACTTGACGACCTGCAACGTGACCTATTTTGACAACAACGCCGCCACTGGGACAGCCGCCATGTTCTGCATACATGCCATCACCAGCAAACGCTGCGATTTCCACTGCTTTTTCTGCATCGTCCAGCAAGTAGTCAATACGCTCACGAGCAGTCATCTTTCCTTTGGAATGATGCTTTTCAATGCGCTTCTCGCCGCCACCTAGACTGACTTTGGCCAGTTTTTGACGCAATTGCGATAATAGTAACTTATTGTGATCTTCGTTTTTGTTGAAGTCTAAATCCATGCAAGGTGCTTTTTCCCAAAAATAAAGCATTTGATGATGAAAATGATGTGGAATAGTTCGCTTTCGCGAAAGCGAATTCCCAACCATCTACTCTACAAATAAATAGCTGGATTCTTTTAAAATCAAGGCTTACGATAATGCCGATTCTCTTGAAGCTCGTAAGCCGCCACGGAATTTCCCAGCCAGAAACGTACGGGAATCGTGCGGTTCTGCCCAGAAAACTCTGGTCGATACACGGTAAAGTGCAAATGCGGACCTGTAGACCAGCCGGTATTGCCACTATAGCCTATATGCTGGTCCTTATTGACCTTATCGCCTTTGCGTACCAGTGAGCCATTGACCATGAGGTGCGTATATTCTGCAATGGTGCCGTCTTCATGAAGGATTTTGATGTAGTTGGCATACTCTAGACACTTCGGCTTTGTGCAGCCTAAGGATTGATCTTCCCTAACGGCGATGACAAGGCCACCACGAGCGGCGTGCACCGGCGTACCCGTAGGCATGCTAAAGTCGATTGCATATTTACCACGATGTGTACTGCTGCTGTTGTTGCCTTGGGAAACCCGGTAGGAAGCGGTTCTAGCATATGGCAAATGATACAAGAAATCCTGTGGTTCCTGGGTTTGATTACCTATGAGATATGAAGCGCTCGCTTTATAGCCGTAAGTATCTCGCTTGATCATGTGCAGCTGGAGTATCTCAAAGTTTTCGCTATGTGCTGGCACTACAAATACACGCTTAGAAGTATTCGCCTTAAGATTGTTGGGTTTGAGATCCAGCTTGACCGTAATGGGATAAGGTTCATTATTGGTGACTAGATACGCATAGCCATCATCAATAGCGACCGCACCACTCGTAACATCCAATTCCTGAGCGTCAACCGTAAAGAAAGATAAAATGAAAAGCACTAAAAGAAAACGCATGAAAAAGTCGCTTTTGAGATCGACTGTGTATCATTAACGCAGTTATCCTACCTTCTAGTATTATTGAGCAATAGAGTCTGCAAAAACTTCTACCGAATGTATTTTTTCATAAACCGTTGGCTCAGGCTCTGCTTCTGGATGTGGTTCTACTACGTTGCCTTTGTAGATGGTCAATTTGCCGTTTTCTTCTAGACCGTAGTAGTTATTTCCAGTACCTGCGTAATAGCTACGGATGTAGAAAAGCGCACCTGCGGGCATTTCTAGTGCCACCGCTTTTTCCTCGTCGATCATGATTCCTCCTACATCCATTCCTATTTTCAGTGAATCACGAGAGGTTGATGGGTACAAGTACAACGCATATTTTGTAGGACTGGTAAGATCTGTATCACTGTTGCTTGCCTCAAAGGTTTTAAAGTCAAAATCGGTTTGACTCAAATCAACTGGTGTAGGTTTTTGAGCCGTAACTTCAACCTCATCACTGGCTGGATTTTCTATCCTATCTGTCTGGTTTTTACAACTCGAGGCAAGAAGGATGATAATCAAAAAGTACAAGGTATTTTTCATGGATAAACTTTTTACAACGGCAAGGTAACCAAAGCCTAACATTATATTTTTCAAAATTATACTACATTTAACCTTATAACTTGTTCCTCATGAAAAATGCTTTAAGTGCCATCATCTTCGGAGTGGCCATTGTCCTGTCTGCTATCTTTTTAGGAAATGCCTTTATGAATCGCAATCAAAAACAGGGAACCATTGAGGTTACCGGACTAGGTAGTCAGGATTTTGTGTCTGATTTGATTGTTTGGGAAGGAAGGTTCACGGCGAGCAGTCCAGTTTTGAGCGATGCCTATGAGCAAATTGCCAGCAATAAACAAACGATTGAGACCTACCTCAAAGGGAAAGGTATCGATCCATCCATAATGGTATTTAGCTCTGTAAATACTTCTAAAAACACCACGCCTATTTATGGAGCCAATGGTAATTATCAAGGTGAAACCTTCAATGGATATGAACTCTCCCAAACCATAGAAGTGCAATCCAATGAAGTAGAAAAAATTGAGAAAATATCTCGCGAGGTAACCGAGTTGCTCAATCAAGGAGTGCAGTTTTACTCACAGTCGCCTAGATATTACTACACCAAATTATCTGATCTCAAAATCGAGATGATCTCTAAAGCAACTGAAGACGCCAGAATACGTGCCGAGCAGATTGCTGCCAATTCTGGTGGCGGTTTGGGCGATTTGATATCTGCAGATATGGGCGTATTTCAAATTACCGGTCAAAACAGCGCCGAGGATTATTCTTGGGGTGGCACCTATAACACCAGCAGCAAAGAAAAAACAGCATCAATTACTATGAAGCTGGTCTATGAGGCAGAATAGCCGCTCTCAAATTATTCTTTAAACCTCAGCATCCAGAAGATCCGTTGCAATATGATAGCGTGGATCTTCAATACTGGTTTCGATCACTGTTTCAAATTCTGGATTGCGCTTGATCAATAACGCTTGACACTCTGGACTCAAATGCGTGAGCTTGATTTGCTTGCCCAGATCCAGATATTTGTTCCCAACAGATCGCAAAGCCTCTACTCCACTATGGTCTTGCACTCTGGATTCCATAAAGTCGATCTCAATCTTATCCGGATCATTTTTAGGGTCAAATTTTGAATTGAAGGCTGTTACAGATCCAAAAAACAGCGGTCCCCAAATTTCATACACCTTGGTTCCATCTGGCTTAAGGCTTTTTCTAGCTCTAATTCTTTTGGCACTATTCCATGCAAATACCAGCGCACTCATAATCACACCAGTCACAACCGCAATCGCTAGATCTTGCCATACGGTAATCGCACTTACAGTGATCAAAACAATTAAATCTGCCAGCGGTATTTTATTAATAATCCTAAAGCTGGACCATGCAAAGGTTCCTATGACGACCATAAACATCACACCCACGAGAGCTGCGATAGGAATTTGCTCTATTACCGGCGCACCGAACAAAATGAAAATCAACAATGCAATTGCTGCAACCACTCCAGAAAGTCTACCTCTTCCACCTGAATTGACATTGATGATGGATTGACCTATCATGGCGCAACCGCCCATACCACCGAAAAGTCCGTTGACAAGATTACCAGCTCCTTGAGCCACACATTCACGATTCCCGCTACCACGAGTTTCAGTAAGGTCATCAACTAGATTCAAAGTCATCAAAGATTCAATCAGACCTACCGCAGCCAATGTCACGGCGGTACCTAGAATAAGTGACCAATTGCCTTGAAGAGTATCCAGCAATGTAAAGATCTGGAATTGAAATTCAGGTAAGGAACCTTGCATACCATCGCCGCCACCATCTCTGATAAAAGAGCCTACCGTAGCCACATCTAGATTGCCAAATATGGTGATCCCAGCAACGACAGCGATAGCTACCAATGCTGCTGGTAATGCTTTGGTGACTTTAGGCAAAAAGTACATGATTGCCATGGTAAGTCCCACAAGCGCCAGCAAAATATACAAAGACGCACCTGTCATCCATTCCTTAGCATCTCCAGTTCCTGTCTTGAAAAAATCCAATTGTGCCAAAAAGATAACGATGGCCAGACCGTTCACAAATCCCATCATCACAGGATGCGGAATCAATCTTACAAATTTGCCCAATCGCAAAAAACCAGCTGCCATCTGTATCACACCTACTAGCAGCAATGTGATAAACAACCACTGCAATCCTAGATTTTCATAAGGCGTGTCCATTGCCAGACCTACTTCATTACCAGTCTTGATCAACAGCACCATAACGATCGCGGTGGCACCCGTAGCACCAGAAATCATTCCAGGTCTACCGCCAAAAAGCGCCGTAATCAATCCCATCATAAAAGCTCCATACAATCCCACCATAGGATCGACACCAGCTACAAAGGCAAAAGCGACCGCTTCTGGCACCAGTGCTAGGGCCACAGTAAGCCCAGAAAGAATATCATTTTTGGGATTGCCTATAAAGTTGTTGAATAGCTTCATGGAATAAATTTTAAATGTAATTTTTAAGGGCGCAAAGATAGTGGATTGTAATGGGTTTGGGATTTAGGATGCCATCACTGCTCAACCACGCTAGTTGAACGCGCTACCAAAATAACAAGAGCCAAAAATGCAGGACCACCACTTTATTTATACAACTCCCAAAGCTTCGCAAATTACCGATGCGATAAGTTTATTGAAGAAGGCTGCACAACGGCTTCAATCCCAAAATATCAAGCAATGGAGTTACTGGCTCGATCCACCAGCCGAACGATTGGAATGGCTACAAGAAGGATTCGAAAAGGGTCAGTTTACCTTTGTGTATAAGGATGAAAAACTCATCGCTACGTATCGCTTGATGGATGTGGACCTCAAGTATTGGGGCAAGAAAGAAGAAAGCGCCTACTATATTCATTCCTTGGTCGTTGACCCAGATTTTAAGGGACAGAAAATCGGATCGCACCTCATCCATCGCATATTTCAAAAAGCCCTCATAGCCAAAAAACAATTCCTGAGATTGGATTGCGATGCAACTAACGACGGCCTTTGCCAGTATTATGAGAGGTTGGGATTTGAAAAAGTAGGACAGGTACAAATGGAACTGTCCCTAAATGCACTTTTTGAACGACCCGTTTTAAATAAGAAATAGGCTCTTGATGAGTTCGCTTTCGCGAAAGCGAAATATCTACCAACATTAACTTTCAACCATAAAAAAAGCGACTCTTAAGTCGCTTTTAGTTTATTCTAGAAGATCCATTAAGAATTGGAGCTGCGGCTTCTATTCTTATTGCGATTCCCAGTAGATTTAGGTTTGCCGCCAGATGGTCTTGAATTGCGACCACCGCCGCGACCACGATTGCCTCCTTGTTTTTTCAAACTAGGTTCTGCCGCGTCTTCCATTTTAAATTCAAATGGATGATCGTCTACCACAGGTATTTTTGTCTGGATCAATTTTTCAATGTCCTTCAAAAAAGGTCGTTCTTCCAGCATACAAAAACTAGCTGCCATACCACTAGCTCCAGCTCTACCTGTACGACCTATACGGTGCACATAAGATTCTGAAACGTTAGGCAAGTCATAGTTGATCACATATGCAAGCTCGTCGATGTCGATACCGCGAGCGGCAATATCTGTCGCCACAAGCGCCTGTAATTTTCCATCTTTAAAATCACCTAGCGCACGCTGGCGCGCCACTTGTGATTTGTTACCGTGAATGGCGGCACTTTTGATCCCTGCTTTTTCAAGGTCTTTAACGATCTTGTTAGCACCATGCTTTGTTCTGGAAAAAACAAGCGTGGAATCATTCATGTCAGTTTCAAGAAGGTGGACCAATAGGTTAGTCTTATTTTTCTTGTTGACGTGATAGATGCGTTGTTCTACTTTTTCGGCAGTGGTTTTTTCTGGCTCGATGGTCACGCGCTCAAAATCTCCCAAAATTTGTCGGGAAAGTTCCACGATCGCCTTAGGCATGGTCGCGCTAAAAAACAGCGATTGACGTTGTTTAGGTAATAATTTTAGTAGTTTCTTGATGTCATGGATAAAACCCATGTCCAGCATTTGATCAGCTTCATCGAGTACGAAATACTCAATATCTGCCAGGGAAATATACTTTTGGCTTATTAGATCTAACAACCTTCCAGGTGTTGCGACGAGTACATCGACACCTTGATGTAGTGCGTAGACTTGTTTGGTTTGTTTGACACCACCATAAATGACGGTGTTTTTGATGTTGGTGTATTTCGCGTAAGCGGTAAAATTCTCATCAATCTGTATCGCAAGTTCTCTGGTAGGTGTCACCACCAATGATCTGATCTTGCGCTTCTTTCTAGGTCCTTCACCTTCCAGCAATTGCTGTAGGATAGGAATGGAAAAGGCAGCTGTCTTACCGGTACCGGTCTGTGCGACGCCTAGTAGGTCCTTGCCTTTTAATAAGATGGGAATGGATTGTGCTTGAATAGGTGTTGGATTCTCATATCCTTGGTCCTGTAAAGCTTTCAGGATGGACTCGTCGAGCCCCAATTCTTTAAATGTCATGTAATGTATTAAGCTGCAAAGGTACGCTTATTCAAAAAGCATTAGCTATCTATTGGCGTAACTATTATCTCACGCTTAAGGTGTAATCCCGTGAGGTCGAGTCTTCACAAAGCGTATCGCCGTCTTCCAAGATGCCTCCATCATCGTCTGTGAAGAAAATGGGTTCTACCGTTAGAAATACACGTATTCTGTAATCGCCACGCTCTGATGGGTTGCCAAATATGAAAAGTCTACGTCCTTCCTGTTCGTAATCCATACCTCTAGGTAAACCAGTTACCGTAAAGTAGTAGAAATAACTGTCATCACGAGGATCGTTATTCACTTGAGCTCTCAAACTATGTTCATAATACTGACCTGCCACTGCGGTATTGAAAATTGAACTGGGCAGTTCGGGTCTGGTAGGAATGATACAATCGGTTAGAGGATCACAAGAAATGAAACTTAAACTAAGGACGATAAAAAGCAAGTATAGTTTTCTCATGATCTGGATTTTTTAAATCCCAATCAATGAAAGTGCCAAATTTTATAAAAGCCTTTGATCCAAACACTTGTACGGGCTTCAAAGATGTACGAAAAGGTAAGCCAAGTAGAAAAACTTTAAATGCAGCTATACGAATTTTTAAAAACGAAATGGAGAATTGAGATCAACCTACCATCCACCACTAGCGCCGCCGCCACCAAAGCCGCCGCCGCCAAAGCCACCACCGAAACCGCCGCCGCCGCCAAAGCCGCCGCTGGAACCACCGCCAAAACTGCCACCACCGCCAAAACCACCGCGACCCAAACTGCTGAGTACAATAATGTCTAGTAAAGAAGCGCCAGATCTGCGGCCGCCGTTATTACCATCGTTGTTTCGGTTTTTGATACTCATGATAATGACTAGAATGATAAAGCCCAAGACGATGATCGCTTGAACCGGCACACCAGAACTTTTTGAGAAATCCCGAGTTTCGGTAAACTCGCCGTTTAGCGCAGCGAAAATAGCATCAGCGGCTTTGTCTAGCCCTGCGTAGTAATCGCCTCTTTTAAACTCTGGGATGATAACACGATTGATGATGCGCTCTGACATCAAATCGGTTAACCGGTATTCGATGCCGTAGCCTGTAGCGATATCAACGCGTCTATCATCTCGAGCCAGCAGAATTAGAATACCGTTATCTTCACCTGCCTGACCTATGCCCCATTGCTGGCCCCATTCTGCAGACACCATTGAAATATCTTGACCATCTGTACTACCTATGATCGCCACCACGATTTGTGTACTCGTGCTATCTGCATAACGCAACAGTTTGCTGGTCAATGCAGCTTTCTGACTAGAGTCCAGCAAATCCACATAATCGTAAACTGCCGTTTGTTTTGATTCACTGCTGGGCTTTTCAGGAATTTCAAACTGCGCATATGCAGTGCTGGAAAGCAGCAGAAAACAGGCAAATATGTAGAAGAAGTGCTGTTTCAACTGGTAGATATCTGGTCTGGAAGTTCATTGACGTCGTCCTTGTGCCATGGGAAATAAGCGGCCAATTTCTCTCCTACGAGTTCGATTCCCGTAACCAGGCCTTTTTTGAATTCGCTTTCGCGAAAGCGAGCCTCCATACCATCTTTTATGGAATTCCAAAAATTACCTGGAACCACGTTGTTGATCCCACTATCGCCTAAAACGGCAAATTTGCGATCGTCCACGGCCAAGTAAAATAGGATGCCATTAGCATCCTTAGTGTTGTCCATTTTGAGTAGATGAAACAATTCCTGGGCGCGCGTGTAGGCATTGCCGGCACAAGTGCGCTCCAGATGGACGCGTATCTCGCCACTGGTGCGCAGTTCTGCCTTGCGTATCGCCTCTACGACTTCTTCCTCGTCGTTTGCGCTTAGAAATGCTTCTACCTTGCTCGCCATGTTAATTATTGAAAAGATCTCCTACTTTAGGGGCGTTCTGTGCGCCTTCATCTGCCTTAAAATAAGGAGATTCATCAAAGCCTAAAAAGGATGCCAATATAGATCCTGGGAATTTCTTGATTTGCAAATTGTAGACCTGTACGGTATCGTTGTAACGGTTGCGTTCTACATTGATGCGGTTTTCAGTACGCTCCAACTCGTTGATCAATTCCTTGAAGTTCTCGTTAGCCTTGAGGTTAGGATAGTTCTCATAGGTCGCCAATAATCGGCCTAAACCACTGGAAACGGCACCTTGCGCCTCGCTAAATGCCTGAATTTGCTCTGCGGTAAGGTTGGAGGCATCGACATTAACGCTGGTCGCTTTGGCTCGAGCCTCAATAACACCAGTTAGCGTTTCCTGTTCAAACTCTGCATATTGTTTTGCGGTCGCGACAATATTGGGAATAAGGTCAGACCTGCGTTGATAGCTACTCTCAACATTCGCCCATTGGGATTGTACCGCTTCGCTTTTTGCAACTGCTGTGTTGTTCCATGTTATGCCGTAGATGGCTAATATGATAATGACCGCAAGTGCACCGATTCCTGCTAGAGCACCGCAGCCTAGTCCTGCTATTTTAGCGTTGTTCATTACTTCAAATTTTAGTTACTGATTGGTATTAAATTGAATCCGAAAGTTACAATGAATAGATTAGAAAAACACTTAGTTCTCGTTCAACTCACTTCTTAACTTCTGGAAATAGGCAGGTGAATGTAGCAGCCTGCTGCCGTACCATGAAAATGGTTCACCGTCCACGATGAGGATGCGTGGTTGTGGTAGGTTCGCTTTGGTGGTTCGACCTCGCTCACCATAAACTTCTGCATCGCTGCGCTCTTTGAAAGCGGTATCAAATTCAGCTTTGTCGTTCTCACTAAAATTATAGGGCTCTGAAGAGAGCAAGATCACTTCTGGTCGTTGTTTGACGATCTGATCCATTTCCAATTGCGGATATCGAGTGTGTGTTCCCATGACATTTTCAAATCCTGCGAGGCGCATCATGTCATGGATAAAAGTGTCGCGACCTACCGTCATGTATGGCTTTTTCCAAACAAGATATAAGGCCGATTTTGTTTCTAGTTCATCGCTGAATTGCTGGAAGCTGACTTGAATCTTCTCAATGATATCTCTTGCTTTTTCTGTGCTGGCAGTCAAATGACCTATGTGCTGGATCATTTCTAAAGCGTCCTCTAAGGTGGAAACGTCTGAAACGTATATAGGACAAATGGAAGAACAGATCTCCACCATTTCCATCGTGTTCTCTTCTTTATTACAAATGATTAGATCTGGTTGTAGGTCTATTAGGCGCTTCTTGACAACCTTTTTGGTGCCACCCACAACCCTCTTTTCTTTTAAAGCTTTTTCTGGATGCACGCAAAATCTGGTAATACCAACAATTTTATCCTCAAGACCTAAGTCAAATAGCAATTCGGTTTGCGAGGGAACGAGAGAAATAATGCGTTGTGGTGCTGCTGGTAGTTGCACCGGCCTATGGCATTGATCTTTAAGAAAAATGCTCACCTAATCCAATGCATTTTTAGTGACCCACATTTTGTAACCAATAAGCGCCATCTGTAATTTTGAGGCTTTGGCGAGGTCAAAATCTTCATCCTTGCTATAACTGGGCAGGACGGCTTTATTGATTTTGGCCAGCATTTTAAAAATGGATTTTTTCATAACCTTAAAAGTACTTAATTCCCTCAAGGCAAACTGCTAACAAAAACAAAAGAGGACACGATCGCTATGGAATCGTGTCCTCTAAGTATTATTTGAAGCCAACTGTTACTTTTAAAGGATAGTTGGCCATAAGTTTTAATTCTCTTTGTCGTTTTTTGTCGTTTTGGTCTTCTTTTGAGTGACAATGATGATGGCACCATCCTTTGCGTCTGCACCGTACAGAGCGGTGGCTTCATCAGACTTTAATATTGAAAATGATTCGATTTTGTTAGAATCTAGAGCATACATCTGCTCCTGTTTTGCCACCACTCCATCGATCACGATATATGGAATGGCACGTGTGCTTTTAATAGCGCTTAACTTGACGTCCTCTGCAGATTTAAGGGTGACCACAATAACACCATTTTCTGATCCTTCACCATAAACCGCAGTTGCAGCTTTATCTTTTAACACATCTACGGCCTTGATGGACTGTGGATCGATTTCATTCATTTTTGAATAAGGAACTCGCTTACCATCAACAATTAAAATAGGATCTGTTCCAGTAGATCGTATGATGGGTTTCCCTCTTTGAGCTTTAGGCACATCATAAATCACAATATTGTCCATGTCATTCCCTAAGGTATCTGTGTTAAAGAATTGTGTTTTCATGCTGGATTTTACACTATCCTTATTCATCCTAAGTATCTGGAATCTAGCTTGTCGCATAACATCATGAAGAGAATCCAGATTCATGCGACGCATTTCCCTTTGTGCTTTTTTCAGGTCAGCTTCCATTTGTTTGATATCAATATCTTCCATCCGTACCTGTAGATCCTTGTAGCTGGCTCTCATGGCACGGTGAAAGGAATCTATGTCTATCTTTTTAAGATCCTTCATCATTGACATCAAAGAATCGGTATCAAATTTGAGACTCTGGGAAAAATATAAGGAATCTGGACTGTAGATATAAGTTGCTGGATCATTTTCCGAGATTAAAACGTTTCCTTTTGCAGTCCATCTAGTCTTCTCACAGCTGCCCATGCTCCATTTTTTACTATTACCATCAATGATACCAGTGATACAGATAGGATTGATAGGTTCATCACCATTATAGTTTTGCGAACCCTTAAAGCCACGGTTATCATCAAGCTCGATCTTGATCCTGGTAATTTTTCCATCTTGATACTTTAGATTTTTATAAGTGAAATCTACATTGTGGTCTGATTTTAATCGCTTTTTGAATGTTTCAAGACTTTGCTCTGTCGTCGTGGCGACGATTTTGAATTCAATCGTTTCAGTAGCGACGCTTGTTGCATTTTGCTCGCCGTTTTTATCGTCATTCTCCTTAATAACATCCTGCGCCGCACTCGTGACAGAAGTATTTGCAGAACTAGTTGCAACATTCTGAGCTTGTTCTTTTTTGAAATTGGACTTGACATATTCCGTTTTAGTCACCGTGTTGAAACTGTATAAGAACAGTGCCATAACAGGCAGGATCAACGCATATTTGTAAGCGTTCCAGGTTTTTGAAGTTTCTTTTTGTAGCATTTGAATTCGTTTTTTGATAAAAGGTGTGAAAAAATTATTGGCAAGTGCCGGCTGCATATGGCTGGCCGCACTGGATAGTAGGGTGCGTTCATAACTTATACCGGTGGTGTTTTCTACTTTGGCAGTGGCATCTGCGATGAACTCTAGGTTTTCACCTATTTGACGTTTGAGCCACCACGCTAGCGGATTCAACCAAAACACGGCGCAGTACAAATGGGACAGTAACAAATCCACACTGTGCCATTCTCTCGCGTGAACCTGCTCGTGTTTCAGGATCAGGTCATGATCCTGTTGTTGCTCATCGCCTACCGTAAAGCAGATGTACTTGAAAAAGCTGAATGGAGTCACCTTTCGCGAAAGCGAAATTCTTACATATCCATCTTCCAACCGACGCTTCCCAGAGATGATCAATTTCCTCAAGGACAATAGCTCCACACCCATTTTGCCTATAAAAAAGAGGCTTACAGCCGCATACAGCATAAGCAGTAATTGGGAAGTGTTGATCAATGGCTCGACTGGCGGTTCCTGCTGTAGCAGCGTCATGGCGGTCACCATATCTGCAGCGCTGTAGGTCACTTCAGGCTGCTCCACATAAACCGTTTGCGTGATCTCGATTAATGGAAAGGTGATGCTGGCCACCATTCCAAATAGCAAAAAGAACCGGTTTGCTTTAAAGAATGTTAATCTGCGCAGCAATAGATGATAGGTGATCACAAAAATACTCAGTACACCAGCGCTTTTCCATAAGTAGTCAAATGCTTCTTCCATGGCTAGTCCTTTTTAGATTCAATCATTTCCAGGATCTCGCGCAACTCCTTGGCACTAATTTTTTCTTCCTTGGCAAAAAAAGAAACCATGTTCTTGTACGAGTTATTAAAATAACTGGTCATGGCGTTATTCACATATTTGTTGCGGTAGCTTTCCTTATCGACGATGGGAAAATATTGATGCGTCTTACCAAAGGCATTATAACCCACAAATCCCTTTTCTTCCAGCTTGCGCACTACGGTCGATATGGTGTTGTAGTGATTGGAGCCATCCAGCTGCGGCACAATCTCTTTAACAAAGGCCTTTTCCAGCTGCCATAGCACCTGCATCACCTCTTCTTCCTTTTGGGTCAGTTTTTCCATGTGTTGTGTTGTTTGGGCGTTCCCATCCCGATAAAAATCGGGATGGTCGGGCTTTCGGCGCTACGCGGTAGCTTGCCTCAATCCCTAACGCATTTCAAACATATAACTATTATTTTAGTTAACAAACTATTTTTATAGTTATTCAACTAAAAACGTCGTTTTATTAAAAATAGTATTACTTACTTTACTTTTTGTAAAGTTTACTTTACTTTTACCGTAGCATTTAATATTTAGAAATCATGAAAAGTAGCATCCTTTTTCCGCATCGGTTTAAAATTCCTGCCTTTATTATTTTCATTCCCAGCTTACTGGCAATGATAGGTATCATGTTCTTTGACCTAGACACCTCTGGATTGGCTTTAGAGCTAGAACTACCCGTCATAACCGAATCTCCTTTTATGGGTGACCGTCGCTATTTTGTCTGGGTAAAGCGTGATGTGTTGGATCTGATTCTACTATCTGTTCTCATCATTAGCGGTATTTTATTCGCCTTTTCAAAAGAACCCATTGAAGACGAGATGATCGCCTCCATACGCAAGGACTCCTTGATCTGGGCAGTGTACCTGAATTATGGTATGTTGCTAGTAAGCATATTTGCCTTTGCAGGACTTGACCTATTCGTCATATTGGCACTTAATATCTTAAGCCTGCTCATATTTTTCATGCTGCGCTTTCAATGGCAAAAACGAATTCTTAAAGATTCCCTAGATGCAGAATAACCTAAAAGTATGGCGAGCAAAATATTCCTATACACAACAAGATCTCGCCGATAAGATTCAAGTAAGCCGACAAACGATTAACGCTATGGAAAAAGGGAAATATGTTCCATCTACCGTTCTAGCTTTAAAGATTGCAAACGTTTTTGACACAACAGTATTGGATGTGTTCTCGTTAGAAACTTCAGACTGGACCTAAAAAAAGCACGCCTTACAGCGTGCTTTTTTATTTCCAGATTTATATCAACTATAATTTGTTTCCTTCAAGATCTACCAATTCACCAGCACCATTTTTAAGCGTGATGATGTTATTCTTTAAATTGAATTGGTAACGCAATCCACTGATGCTTACGGTTCCACTTACCGGGCGGTCGTCCACTTCCATGGGCAATACCAGTACCGTACGTTCCATGGCATCATAAACTAACGTACGTGATTTGTAAACCTCATAGGTGTATTGTTGTGCGTTGATAAAGACATAGCCTTGGCTTTTTACATCTGTCTTCTTCACTTTGCGTGCCTCTCGATCCTGTAGCTTCTTAAGTTCTGCAATAGTAGCTTTCATGCTAGCATCATCATCCTGTTCGACAGCCTTTTTCTCTTTAGCCTTCAAAGCAGCAAGAGCAGCATCATCAACTTTTTTCTTATTTCTAACGACTAGGTCGTTTTCCATTTCCATTTGTGCGGCTTCATTTGCGCTTTGAGCCAAGTCGCTTTTCTCTACCATTTTTTCTTTGATCGCAGGAGATTCTGGTGCTACAGGAGTTTTTTGAACCATCAATTCCTTTTGAGCCTGCGTAGCAGCTTGCTGATTTTCGAGTGCTTCCTTTTTTGCCAGTTCTTCTCGTTCTAAAGCCACCTTTTGAGCCTCAAGTTGTTCCTGCTGTTTTTTTAGGGCTTCGGCTTCTTTCTGTTCTTGAGCTTTTTGGGCCGCAAGTTGTACCTCTTTTGCTTTTTGAGCGGCAGCTTCCTTTTCTGCTTGAACCGCTGCGGCTTTTTCTTGAGCTGCTTTTTCTAGTTTACCTTTTGCTTGTTCTGCTTCAAGCTCCTTTTGAGCCTGCGCTGCAGCTTGCTGATTTGCGATTGCTTCTTTCTTTGCCAGTTCTTCACGTTCCAAAGCTGCCTTTTGAGCCTTGAGTTGTTCCTGCTGTAATTTTAGAGCTTCGGCTTCTTTAAGAGGTTGAGCTCTTTGAGCAGCAAGTTGTTCTTCCTTTACTTTTTGAGCAGCAGCTTCCTTTTCTGCTTGAAGGGCTGCGGCCTTTTCTTGAGCTGCGGCCTCTACTTCTTGGGCTGCGCGTTTTCTTTCAGCCTCTAGTGCTGCTTTTTCCTGTGCAGTGATTTCTTGAGGACCGCTTTGATCCACTTGGGACTCTTCCAACTTATCAGGATCTGTAACGGTCGTTGATTTGATACTATACGTTGAGGTAGTTTGCGATTTAGTGACTGGTTTAGGCACCTCTGGAGCAGCATTGTTGGTTGCAAGTGCTTTAGTGTTCCCACTTGCGGCACCTGCGTAGCTTATGCGCTTCGTTGATTTCTCAATGCGCAAAACTTGTGGTGTTATACCTGATGCATCGATACTCTTGATCGTTTGGGACGAACCGACTGCCGGCGCAAATTCCAATTCAATTGCCGTCAATCCTACACGGCCCAATTCATAATCCTTGAATTTTGTAGTGATGCCATAAGCATCTTTGATCATGTTGATCTTTTTAAAAAGCGAGGTGCGATCATCCTTTGAGGTGATACTAATCTCGTGGATATCGTTTTGTGAAGTGGTGGTTGTGGATTGCGCTTTCGCGAAAGCGATACCCAGCAAAAAAAGTATGGCTCTCAAGTAATGCGATTTCCCTACAAATGCATTCATGATTAGTGGTTTTATAATTCAAAAATACTCTTTATTCCGAAAGCTGGTATCATGATCAAATAATATCAGTATCGTTTTCTAAAACTTATTCAAGGTATCCAGTGGCTCTCCATTTTGATTGACCAGATCACCATCCTCATTCTTGATGTACAACACATTACCAGAATAATTATAAGTAAAGGATTCTCCTTGAATCTTGAGTGTGCCGCTCATAGGCGTTTGCTTTAATTCTTGATTAATGGTAAACAAGAAGTTTCCCTGGTTGCCATACACGATGGAATAACCGTCATAGACTTTATAGAGACATTGCTCTAATGCAAAAATCAAATAACCTTGGGATTTAAAGTTGCTACCGTCATCTTCTCCCAGCATAGCTTTTCGGTAGGCCTTGAGACTTTCTGCAGTTTCTGATTTGAGACCTTGCTCTTCAATAACTTCCTGCTGCTTTTTGATGAGTTCTTCATAACGCGCCTGTTGGGCCAGCGCTTGGGCGAGCATTTCTTCCTGTTTGAGTAAGGTTTCTTGCAGTCGTTGCTGTTGGGCCTGCAGGCTGTCTCTTTTTGCCTCGGCCCGTTCATTGTTATAGGCTAGCGTCTGTCGCTCGCGACGGGAACGGTTGACCTCAATCTGCAATTCCTGAAGCTCTTTTTTGCGCAGCGCTTTTTCCGTTTTGATGGAATCCGCATCGGTCGATAGGGTCTCTTTAATCTGTTCCAGTTGCTCATTTTGCGACTTGACCCGATCCATTTGTTGTTCCTGTCTAGCAGACTGGCGCTCGATGCTAGCAAGCGTTGCAACGGCTCTCAAACTATCCAGTTGCTGGGTGCGCGTGATATTTGAAGGAACAAAAGTTTCTGATTTTGCCAGAATCTTTGACGGTTGTTGTAGTGTATTTGCAATCTCGGGTTGTACTATAGGTTCGTTACAGAGAGAAAGTCGATCCACACTGCCATCACCTACCACCATGCAAATGGGATCGATCCCATTTTCATTATTGGCGACGTATTCTATCCAGTCTTCATTGACCGGCTTGACCGCGATGCCCAATTCCTTGACGTGATTTTCATTGCGCTGGTAAGCAAATAACTTTACCTCTAACTTGTGGTCTGTTTTCAATTCATCAATGATACCAAACAGCTCTTCCCTACTGGAGTCCTTGGTGATGGAGTAAGATTTTTTTGAGATGTTTGTGGGGCTTGTTTGTGAGTTCGCTTTCGCGAAAGCGAAAACCATCAAAACACTTATGTATGCGCAAGGGTTTTGAAGTTTTACAAACATTTTCATTGTGAGTGATTTAAGTCTTTCAATAATACGAAAATATCGTTCTATTTGGAACTTTAGTTTACCTCATGGACGTTGCCAATCGTTTGAAAGGTTTTAACTTTGCCGCTCATATTTTGTAGTTATGATTAAGATTACCCTGCCAGATGGCAGCATCAAAGAGTTTGAAAGCGGCACCACACCTATGGATGTCGCCATGAGCATATCCCATGGCCTGGCACGCAACGTGATTAGTGCCAGTTTTAACGGTGAAAAGGTCGAGACCAAAACGCCTCTAGAAACAGATGGCCACCTTGTCTTGTACACTTTCAATGACAAAGAAGGTAAAGAGGCCTTCTGGCACTCTTCTTCCCACATCATGGCACAGGCCGTTGAAGAATTGTTTCCTGAAGCCAAATTAACGATAGGACCAGCCATTGAAAATGGTTTCTATTACGACATTGATTTTGCCGGTCGTTCCATCACTGAAGCTGACATTCCTGCCATTGAGAAAAAAGCGATAGAGATTGCTCGCGGCAAGCATGAATTCACCATGCGCAGCGTCTCAAAAGCAGATGCCCTGAACAAATACAAGGAAGAAAACAATCCCTTTAAAGTCGAGCTGATCCAAAACTTGACCGATGGAGAGATCACTTTTTGCGATCACGACACCTTTACCGACTTATGTCGCGGTGGACACATTCCAAACACCGGAATTGTCAAAGCCTTTAAAATTATGAGTATCGCCGGTGCATACTGGCGTGGTGACGAGAACAACCCGCAACTTACCAGGCTGTACGGTATCTCTTTCCCTAAACAAAAAGACCTCACCGAGTATCTAGAGTTACTGGAACAGGCAAAACAACGCGACCACAGAAAGCTGGGCAAGGAATTACAGCTATTTACCTTTTCACAGCGTGTAGGCCAAGGTTTGCCGTTATGGTTGCCTAAAGGTGCTGCGCTTAGAGAGCGCCTGGAAAACTTTTTGAAAGCTGCCCAGAAAAAAGCAGGT
This sequence comes from Nonlabens sp. YIK11, assembly GCF_001413925.1. NCBI lineage: Bacteria > Pseudomonadati > Bacteroidota > Flavobacteriia > Flavobacteriales > Flavobacteriaceae > Nonlabens > Nonlabens sp. YIK11. The sequence goes on along the minus strand of NZ_LBMJ01000001.1, from coordinate 1,634,510 downwards.
TATGAAATGGTCATGACTCCGCACATAGGTTCTAAAGAATTATATGTCACCAGCGGTCACTATGAGAAATATGGTGCCGACTCTTTCCAGCCTATCCATACACCGGCTGAAGATGAAGAGTTCCTATTGAAACCCATGAACTGCCCACATCACTGTGAGATTTACAAAAGCATCCAGTGGTCCTACAGGGATTTACCAAAACGCTTTGCAGAATTTGGTACGGTGTACCGATATGAGCAAAGTGGTGAATTACATGGATTGACCCGTGTGCGTGGCTTTACACAAGATGATGCACACATTTTCTGTACTCCAGATCAATTGGATAAGGAGTTTATGGATGTGATTGATTTGGTGCTTTATGTTTTCGGGTCTTTAGGATTTGAAAATTTCACCGCACAGGTAAGCATCCGAGATCCCAAAAAGCCAGAGAAATACATTGGAGATCTAGACAACTGGGAAAAAGCAGAAAATGCGATTCTTAGAGCTGCGCAGGCTAAAGGATTGGACTATGTGGTTGAAGAAGGTGAAGCTGCATTCTATGGCCCTAAACTGGACTTTATGGTTAAGGATGCCTTGGGTCGTAGCTGGCAGTTAGGAACCATTCAAGTGGACTACAATCTGCCAGAACGCTTTGATCTATGGTACAAAGGTGCTGACAATGAGTCACACAGACCTGTCATGATCCACAGAGCACCATTTGGGAGTATGGAGCGATTTATCGCCATACTATTGGAACACACTGGCGGTAATTTTCCTTTATGGTTGATGCCTGAGCAGTGTACCGTGCTGTCTTTGAGTGAGAAATATGAAAATTATGCAAAAAAGGTAGCGGAAACACTAGAAATTAACGAAATTCGTACCACAGTAGATAATCGAGCCGAGACAATGGGCAAGAAAATCCGCGAGGCAGAAATGGCCAAATTACCCTATATGTTAATAGTAGGTGAGCAAGAAGAAAAGGATGGCACTATTTCTGTACGTAAACATGGTGGAGACGATTTAGGAACAATGACAGCACAACAGTTTGCAGATTTGATTCAAAAAGAAGTCGCCAGCAGTATCAAAACATTTGAAGTTTAATTAAAATTATTTAGCCATAGCAATAAGAAGACGCAGAAGCCGCGGACCAGCGCGGATTATCAAAGAAGACAAGCACGCGATCAATGAAAAAATACGTGCACGCAAACTACGACTGGTAGGAGAAGGTGTCGAACCCCAAATTATCGACACTCGAGATGCCCTAGCAAAAGCTCAGGAAATGGAAATGGATCTTGTAGAGATCTCTCCTAATGCTGATCCACCAGTGGCAAAGATCATGGACTACAAAAAGTTTGTCTATGAACAAAAGAAGCGCGAGAAAGCCATGAAGGCAAACGCTTCTAAAGTGGTCATTAAGGAAATCCGTTTCGGTCCTAACACAGATGATCATGATTATGAGTTTAAAAAGAATCATGCCGAGAAATTTCTTAAGGAAGGTGCCAAATTAAAAGCGTACGTATTCTTTAAAGGTCGTTCTATCATTTACAAGGATCAAGGAGAGATACTTTTATTGAGACTCGCCCAAGATCTAGAAGAATTGGGTAAAGTGGAACAGATGCCTAAAATGGAAGGTAAGCGTATGAACATGTTCTTAGCTCCTAAGAAGAAATAAAAACGTTTTTCTAGTGTATAGATCACTAGGCTGAGAGAAAATAGAGAAAAGACTGTTCCAGTTTGGTACAGTCTTTTTATTTTCATGACAAATATCTCTGGATATGGCAATTTTGTTGCGTGATCATTGAGCTAAATAGAAATAAAACAATACTTTTGCAGTCCTTAAAATTGACGGGGTTCTTAAAGCTAATTCGAGCGGTAGTTGAGAATAGCGTTTTGAAAATCACAATTTCAATTTTAAGGATGCGAGAATTTAAAAAAGGAACTTATGCCTAAGATGAAAACAAAATCCAGTGCCAAAAAGCGTTTCAAGCTTACCGGTACAGGAAAGATCAAAAGAAAACACGCTTTTAAAAGTCACATCCTGACTAAAAAGAGCAAGAAACGTAAACTAGCCTTGACGCACGATACCCTTGTGCACAAGTCTGACGAAGACAATATCAAGTTACAATTGCGTCTTAAGTAAGACCGTACTGTAAACCTTGATGGTTTATTAATTCATTTACAAACCCAGTTTCTAGGCTTACAAGAATTCATTTTTGAATCGCCTGTTACTAAAAAATTAAATTATGCCAAGAGCAACAAACAGAGTGGCCTCAAGAGCCCGCAGAAAAAAAGTCCTCAAGCAGGCAAAAGGTTATTTTGGACGTCGTAAAAACGTATGGACAGTAGCCAAAAACGCAGTAGAGAAAGCCATGTCTTACTCCTACCGCGATAGAAGAAACAAGAAAAGAACCTTCCGTAGATTATGGATCACGCGTATCAACGCTGGTGCAAGAATGCACGGAATGAGCTACTCACAGTTTATGGGAGCTGTTAAAAAGAACAACATCGAGTTGAATCGTAAAGTTCTTGCTGACCTAGCAATGAATCACCCAGAAGCTTTTGCAGCTGTAGTCAATCAAGTAAAATAAAGGTGTAACCACCTCTCGCATTTAAGGAAGATCCCGATCAGCAATGGTCGGGATTTTTTTATACCTTTTAATGAGTTCGCTTTCGCGAAAGCGAACAACTATCCAAGCATGGTGCTATTTTCAATCTATGGTTTTAAAAGTTATTTTTGATCACTGGAAATAAACTCATTGAAAAACACAGTTTTATTACTATGGCTTTTAATAGCTAGCCTATGTTGCGCACAGCAGTCCAGTGAGGACTATCCATTCTTGTCCAAAACTTACGTGCAGTTCAATCTGGGCATGATCTTCAACGACTTTAATGAAGAGCAGCTTCAAGATGGTTTTACGTATGACGGTACCAATCCCAACCGATTTTCTGGCAGGATCTTGTTGGGTTATGAATTTGCTCCAGATTGGGCCATTCAATATGGTGTACTGCGGCCTGCCAGCTGGTTTGAGTATGAAAAGGTCAACGGTACCAACCTAAGTAAAACGGTATGGACCAATGTATGGTCATTGACTGCCAAAAAGGATTTTCATTTAAACGATCGCTGGGGCGTTTTTATAGAGGCTGGACCTGCTACTGTTGCTCGCAAGGGTTTTACTCTAGGAACAGAAACTGGAGTTGAAGATTACAGGTACCTTTCTATTCTAGCGGCTGCAGGCATCACCTACAAATTATCAGATCAATGGGAACTGCTTGCCCACGCAGTCCATATCCCAAAGGATCAACAAAACCAGCCGTCGATTCAAAATTATAGCATAGGCGTGCAGTACAATCTCAACGAATTGGCACCAAAAACTAATGGTGAGAATGCTGGTGATCGTCCATTTTTTCCAACGCATACCTTTCAGCTAGGTTATGGGAATGATTTTATTGGTTATGCTCCTAATAAGATTTTCTCCATGAATGCTAGAATTGGTGGTACCGAGAGTTTGGGAATTCCCATATTTTGGTATGGAGATGCCAAGGCGTCCAACACTGTACTGGCCAATTACACCAAAACCGTTTATAAATCCAACAAATTTTTCAGCCTAGGCTATGGAGCCAGCATCACCGCGTTTGAGAACAGCATTGACAAAAAATGGACCGGTGCGCTATCTATCTATCCGCATATCAACTTCTTTTTTTGGCGCAGAGAAGGATTTGATGCTTATGCAACCTATAGCGTCATAGGACCTACTTTTATTACCAGAGAAGATATTGACGGCGTGGAAACAGGACCTAAAGTCACCTACCAGGATTTTATAGCTGCCGGTGCTTACTTTGGTGCAGACCGCAAGTGGAATGCAGAGCTCAAAATCATTCACTATTCTAACGGTAATATTTTTCCGCGCAACGATGGTGTGGCTGTACCTATTGTTTTTCAGCTGGGTTATCAGTGGTAGAAAGCTAGCTTAAATATCAAAGCCCAAATTCCAAATCTCAATTTTAAGTTTCAGTTTCAGTTTCAGTTTCAGTTTCAGTTTCAGTTTAAAGATTCAAACCGCATTTTAATACTTGCAAATTGGATCTTGAAATATTTTACTGGATTGACATTCGTTTTGCTAGGTAATTATCACGCTTTCGCGAAAGCGTAACTATCATAAGCATAACACATATTAAGTCTTGTAAGACTACAATTTAAACCTCACTCCTATTCCGCTTTCAAGATCTGGAGCATTGTTGACCTTAAGGTCTTCTTTGAGATACACAAAATACTGGATGCGCTCGCGACCATGTGTGTAGTGAAACGTCCAGCTGCTCAAGCTTTCCAACAATGTGGTATAGGCATTGTGCCAACCGGCATTAATACTCGACCAGTCGCCTTCAAGATAGAAATAATCTTCCTCGGCCTTTTTACGATAGCGGGTCTGTTCCTGATAATTTAATCCTATGCTGTTGTAATTCCCTCGATCTGTGATATCTGTCCACTCCACCATGATTTCGCTAGACCCTAAAAAAGCGTTGTTGCCTAGATCTACGTTTTGGTCAAATTCTAGCAGGTTTCTTCTCAACACACTGCCGCCTAATCCTAGTTTCCAAAAATTCCCGTTTTTCATGTTCCACTCTTTCAAAAGGTTTGCGCTCACTCCTGCATCTACTGATCGATTAAATCGAGTGATGTTCCAACCCGAGTGCAGCGCTAGATTAGCGTAAATCTGTTGCTTTTCAAGCCAATCAATTTTTGGGTAGTAATGGTAAGCGACTTCCATACCACCTAGAAATAGCTCGCCATGCTGCATGGAAAGTTCCCGACCACTAGCATCGGTATATTCGAAATTCACCTGATTAAGCCCATAGAACCTACGACCGAAGGCGTCCTCACCACCAGCCACATTGCTATGGAACCATTCAATGGAACTATCGCTGGAGAAATAAGAAAAAGGATAATTGCCCTTAACGGCAATAAAACCTCTTAAGCCTAGCTGCAACTCACTTTTAGCATTGATAGGGATTTCCAGATCGACCCGATATACTTTAAGCACGGCATCAAATTCAAAATGAAAGATCTGGGCTGGTGTAGTTTCCTGATCCTGAAAATCAAAGATTCTAAAAAACCAGGTAGTGTTTGAAAAATCTTCTCGTATAGAAGGGTCTTCTGGCAAATAGGCCTTTAATTCTGGCTGGAATACATTGCCACTTTGTTGCTGTACGCGCATCGTTACATCAGACACAGGTTCTTTTTTAAAATTCTGCGAGATGCGGGAAATGAAAATACCAAAAGGATGCGTGCTCAAAAGGTTAAGCTTATCCATACCGGGTTTGTAAACGGTATCGATCACCTGTGATTGTGCACCACAAATGCTAAAGAAAAAGAGCGATAAGGCAATTAATCTCAGGTTCAATGGAAGTTGGGTTGGTACCTAAAATTACTAAAATTATGTTAAAAGACTACAATGAAATTATTTGGTGAATTATGAATATGATGGTCATTTGTTTTAAGGCTGAGTAGAGTTCGCTTTCGCGAAAGCGATAACCACTTAAAACGATAAACCCATATTAAAGATGTGGCAAGTACCCTAATTCTGGCTTACATTGTTCGCCAAAACCAAGAAGCGTGGCTATTTTATTGATTAGAAATGATAAGGATTACCAACCATGGATCGATGCATTCCAGGAATATGATGCATCCCTTGAAGTCGTGACTCTTGAAATGGATCACGATCCAGATGCGGTGACCATGGCCATGATGTGGAAGGCTCCAGAAGGTAGTTTTAAGGGATATGACCATTTGCAGGTTATTGGTTCTCTAGGTGCTGGTGTGGACCATCTTTTTGCAGATCCATCGTTGCCTGAAAATGTACAGCTCACACGTGTCGTGGATGAAAAGCTGTCTGGCGACATGCAGGAGTTTGTTCTAGGCTTATGCTTGAACCATATCAAAAACTTGCATTTCTATGCGCAGCAGGATCGTGAGTGGAAGCCGCAACCCTATTTGCGTGTAGAGAATGTTCATGTAGGTATCTTGGGTTTTGGTACTTTGGGACAAGCTGTAGGTGCGAAATTGAAAAGCGTAGGCTTTCAAGTTTCGGGATGGTCAAAAACAGCCAAAAACGTTGATGGCATCAAGAGTTACAGAGAAACAGAACTGGATGACTTTTTGAATGTTTCTCAGATTTTAGTGTGTTTGCTACCGTTGACAGAAAAAACCACTGGCATCCTGAATAAAGAACTTTTCATGCAATTACCTGAAAATGCTTTTTTAATCAATGTCGCACGCGGCGGTCATCTAGTTGAAACAGACTTGCTGGAAAGTATAGAAAACGGCCACCTGGCTGGAGCTGCACTAGATGTTTTCAATAAAGAACCTTTGCCGCAGGATCATGCTTTCTGGAAACACCCGAAAGTTCTAATCACACCTCATGTAGCTAGCAATAGCAACCCGCCAACGGTGGTAGCACAGATCGTGGAGAATTACCGAAGAATGAAAAATGGAGATCCTTTGAAAAACACGGTCTCTAGCGAACGCGGCTATTGATTTTCCTGTGCTATAAACGGTAAACGGTGCTTACTGAATGATGCGAGAGATGCAGATGGAGTCATAAGTTTCACAAGATACATTTCCCTGTATGTGCGGTCAAAGGGTTTAAAACTTTAATTATTCCTCCAATTTCTGATACTCAACACTCGCTTTCGCGATTCCTTTTGGATTGGGATCTAAATACAGTTCGTAACCTTTTAAAAGCTTTACTTTTTTAAGTTCACCTTTCTCAATGGGTATTTCTTTGATGATTTCTCCAGCTTGCTGTATTCTAATGGAAAACGGTATATCTCCTATATTTTCTATGATTGCATAGCAATCTTGACCAACAAAAGGATTGATCGTAGCATCTTGACCAGGACCTTTACCGGTCATGATCATACTTTGAGACGGTTCTAAAACAAATTCTGTTTGAGCTGTTATCTCTAATTGAATCAAGAATATTAGCGAGATGGATAAAAGAAGTGTTTTCATGGCGTATCTAGTTTTAAAAGGTACTTGGTTTATAAATGATGGTAAGTCTAATTTACGATATGTAGCGCTTAAATAAGCTGTTCATTTTCGGTTAGGCATCTACCCAGCTATGAATTATACACGTTGTTGCAAGTAGTTATTTTTTGTTTCCAAATATGTTTGTCAATTTATCATAATCCACCGAAGAATCTGTAATTCTTAAATAACAGTATTCCTGCATTCGGTAAGCCATAACTTTTCTGTTTTTTTCAATCCAATAGTACGTAAATGGTCCACTTTCTTTCGTTTGTGACAGAATAGAGTAAACTTTCAAATGCTCATTTCCATATTTTTGTCTTAAATATCCAGTCAGCTTTTCAAATCCGAGTTCAATGTTTTTTTCGTCAGTCAAAAACACTAATTCCAATTCATATAGTTTGTCTTTGTAAAAATCAGTTCGGATAATTGTTGGAATTTTAAAGTCAGCGTTTAATTCCCAGTTTATTCCATAATTCTCAAACTCATTCGTATCTCCGTTTATAGATTCAAAGTCAGATTTTTGTTTTAGAATTGAGTCAACAGCTTTAGTCGATTGTCCAAATTTTAAATCTAAAATATTCAGTTCAGAAATAGTTCCTTTAGATTTTTCCGACTCCGTTATTTTAATCAACTCCGCTTTGTCACGTTCAATTAGCTGTTCTAAATTTAATTCAGATTTTGATTGACTTTTACAACTCATTGAAGTCAAAATTATTAATGTCAGCAGAATGTTTTTCATAATTACTTGCAACGGTCTTGTATATCAAAAGTAGCGCTGAAAAAAGGCGATTAATTTTCGGATAATACACAAGCCGAATTTTTAAATTTTACTATTTATTTCATTTTTGGAAAATCGTCAAATTTAAAAGTTTGGCGACTCTGCAAATACACAAAAACCTCTTGGAAAGCTCATATTAGCCATGTTTTATATAGATTGTTGTGGTTAGTTTTTTGGGTCCAACCAGACAGCTTGAAATTTCCAAACGTCATATTTATTTGTTGTTCCTGAATAAATCCAATTCCAACCTTCGATTGATTTGATTTTAAAATGCTGTTGGTAGCTTTCAGGTGCCTTTTTTTTAATTTGGTCGCCAACCCAAATTTCATTTGTTCCAGCTGCATTTTGAATTTTAGATGCTATGTTCGGTGTCGGTCCAACAGCTGTTAAAAAATTTCTTTTATGTTTACTCGTTCCAGTTGGCAAACCTATTCTGGTAATAAGAATTTGACCTAAATCTATTCCAATTCTAGCATCTACTTTTTTAATTCCTTTTTTTTCCAAATGCGGGTTTATGAGGTGTTTAAGAGTATAAAAAATAGTTAAAGATGCTTTAAGTGCATTTAGGGCTGATGTTTCGTCATCATCATCAGTACCAATTAATGCCATAATTCCGTCTCCTGTATTTTTTTCTATATAACCATTGAAATCATATATAATTTTCATTACCGTGGGAATAACGCAATTGAGCATATAAAGCGTTTCCTTTAATTTTTCTAAATCAGAAGAGCTAGTCCGTTTAGTAAATCCTCTAATATCAAAGAATAGACATACGGCTCTCATTTTTCTACCAGAACCTATAGCAATATCTTCTAACGCTGGTGTAACTCTGCCGTCAGTTACAGAATCAACTCTATCATCAAGTCCGTCAATATTTAAATCAAATTGTTGCTTTATAGATTCCCAAAATTCTTTATTCCAATTAGGCATAAGTGTTTATCATATATAAAGTAATTAGACAGACTAATGAAGGTATAAAAACAATTATTGATGCTCTGATAAACCAATATTTTCTACTTAACAATTTGCTCAAACTGTAATTTTGCACCGAATACTTTTTCTCAATTTTATCTTGGTCTAATTCTTTTACTTTATCAAAATATTCATTGGAATTTTCAAATTCCTTGACATTTTCCCAGAATATCAAACCTTTTTTCTTTCTTGGATTTCTAGGAAATACTGTGCAAATGGAAAACAGACAGGTTAGTGATAATAAAATAATGGTTGAATAAAATAGAAAGTTTTCAAACGATGTACAATGTTCAAATTCTTTTAAAAAGTCAAAAAGAACAAATGAAATAGCAATTAACACACCTGCTTTGGCATCAGCGACTGTCACATAATGATTGTAATAATCATTTACGTTTTTGCTAAATCCGTAATATTCTTTTTGTTGACTCATATTTTTTTCAAATTAACCACAACTAGCCGTTATATACAATCATCAAACTACAACATTAATTTAATTCTTTAAACAGTCCGACTAGCCAAATCCTGTTAAATACATAAACCCCTTTGATATAAAGTAACTTATCGCATTTATCCGTTTGCAAACGACAATAAACGAAAGTAACCGATTAAAATAATTTATGAATTAGGAAGTCGCCACATATTTGCACCGTCATCAAATCAGCAATGGCAACAAACAAATTTTTAATCCATACAAACTAATTTATTATGAGCAGTTTAAACAACAAAGTACAATTGATCGGTAACCTAGGCGCAGACCCAGAAATCATCAACCTTACAGACGGTAAGAAAATAGCCAAGTTCTCTATCGCCACTACAGATAGGTACAAAAACAAACAAGGCGAGACCGTGAGCGATACCCAATGGCACAACATTGTTGCCTGGAACAAAACAGCCGAGATCGTCGAGAAATACATCACCAAAGGCAATCAAGTAGGCATTGAAGGAAAGTTGACCACTCGCAAATGGGAAGATAAAGATGGTAATAACCGCTACACGACTGAGGTCGTTTGCAGCGAGCTCCTGATGCTAGGCGGCAAGGCATAATTGATTTCCCCTTTAATAGAAAAGCTCCATCGGTAAGTTTCCGATGGAGCTTTTTTTATTCTCGATTACACCACAATATATCTTCAAAACTTGAACTCGAACTTGAACCTTTAACTTGGAACTTGGAACTTGGAACTTGGAATTTGGAATTTGGAATTGAAAATCTGCTTTCCCCAACACAAGTGAACCTTGACCAAACTCATTACCTTTGTCACATGTCAGAAACAGGTATCAGAATCAACAAATTTTTAAGTGAGCAAGGCTACTGTTCACGCCGTGCTGCAGATAAACTCATCGAGCAGGAACGCGTCACAATCAATGGCAGCGTACCAGAAATGGGAACCAAAGTCATGGAAAACGACATCGTCGCCGTTGACGGCAAACTGATTTCCAAGAAAAAAGAAAAACCCGTCTATCTGGCATTTAACAAACCAGTTGGCATCGTCTGTACCACAGACACACGTGTGGAAAAGGACAACATCATCGACTTCATCAACTATCCCACGCGCATATTTCCCATAGGTAGGCTTGACAAACCCAGTGAAGGCTTGATTTTTCTTACTAACGATGGCGACATCGTCAATAAGATCCTGCGCGCGCGCAACAATCACGAAAAAGAATATATCGTCACCGTGGACCATAGCATCAACCCGCGATTCATTGAGCGCATGTCCAGCGGTATTCCTATTTTGGACACCGTTACCCGCGACTGTGAGGTCGAGCAAATAGGTAGGAAAACCTTCCGCATTGTCCTTACCCAAGGCTTGAACCGTCAAATACGCCGCATGTGCGAGTTTCTGGACTATCGGGTCACAAAATTGAAACGCGTTCGCATCATGAACGTACCGCTCGACATTCCAGTGGGACACTACCGCGAGCTTACCGATTCCGAAATGGCAGAAATAAGACGCCTCACCGCAGATAGCGACAAGACCTACGTTCCCATTGCAGACGATGATATGGATTAATGCTTAGATAATTTCGCTTTCGCGAAAGCGTCACTACCATTCTTCCTTTCCAATATCATGACCAGCTCAGCTTCTGAAACAAATGTAGCATGACAGGCCACACAGCTGTCACCCTGAACTCGTTTCAGGGTCTTGTTCATTCATGTCATTACTTGTCACCCTGAATTCATTTCAGGGTCTAGCTTTTTTTTTTAGAAAATGCTTTTCATTAAAATCCGACTACACACAAACAACAAAACTTCCCTCCATCAGATGCTGAAATAAATTCAGCATGACAGACCAAACATCTGTCACCCTGAACTCGTTTCAGGGTCTTGATATTTCTTGTGTTCCTGTCACCCTGAACTAGTTTCAGGGTCTCGTTATCTCGTGTAAAATGATTAAAATAAAATCCGACTCCAAACAAACACCAGAACCTCCGCACCATCAGATGCTGAAATAAATTCAGCATGACATTTATCAATAGCTGCTGAAACACGTTCAGCAGGACTTTGAAAAAGATAGAAAAAAGATAAAACCTCTCTATAATTTCCAATTCTCGGCGAGATCATTCCAATCAGGATTTTCGGATTCTATGAGATTAATTTTCCACTGTCGGTGCCAGTTTTTTAACTGCTTTTCTCTCGCGATGGCATCATGCACGAACTGAAACTCTTCAAAGTAAACCAATCTATGTGCTTTATATTTCTTGGTAAAGTAAGATCCTTCACCTAATTGATGTCTTCGCAATCTATCTTCCAGGCCACCAGTTATTCCTATGTATAGAACACCATTCTTTTTATTGGTCAAAATGTACACGGTGTAATTATGAAACCATCGTTTTGCCATGCATTTAAAATAATATTTTGTGGGCTAAAATTCTATATTATGACAGATGCTGAAATAAATCCAGTATGACAGAACACACAATTGTCACCCTGAACTCGTTTCAGGGTCTTGTTCATTCAAGTCATTACTTGTCACCCTGAATTCATTTCAGGGTCTAGCTTTTTTTTAGAAAATGCTTTCATAAAAATCCGACTCCAGACAAACATCAGAACTTCCTACGATCAGATGCTGAAATAAATTCAGCATGACACATTTGAAGGCGATGCTGAAACAAGTTCAGCATGACAGGATAATCAACTGATATACTTCCACAAGCCCTTTTTGTTTTGGAGAAAATTCATCACGCGTCGTACGTTGATATTTTTTTCTAGGCCAATGGATGGATCTTCCTGTAGAAAATTCATCGCAGCATTTCTAGCCACGGCGAGAAGCTCATTATCCTTGACAATATCTGCAATGCGCAACTCCATCACACCACTTTGTCGGGTTCCCATGATATCGCCAGGACCGCGCAGCTTGAGATCGACCTCTGCGATCTTGAAACCGTCGGTGGTTTCTACCATGGTCTGAAGTCTGGTTTTGGCCTCGCTACTTAGTTTATGGCTCGTCATGAGTATACAGTAACTCTGGTCTGCACCACGTCCTACCCTACCACGCAACTGGTGCAATTGTGACAGGCCAAAACGCTCTGCACTCTCAATAATCATCACACTCGCATTTGGCACATTCACGCCTACCTCGATGACTGTGGTAGCAACCATGATTTGGGTCTTGCCTTCTACAAAGCGTTGCATTTCATGATCCTTGTCTTCAGGCTTCATTTGACCATGAACGATGCTCACTTGATAGTCTGGTAATGGGAATTCCCTAACGATGCTTTCATAGCCATCCATTAAGTCTTTGTAATCCAGCGTTTCTGATTCTTGAATCAGCGGATATACAATATAGATCTGCCGGCCTTTTTTGATCTCATCCCTAATGAATTTGAATACTGCCAATCTATTCTTGTCATACCGGTGCACCGTTTTGATTTCTTTACGGCCTGGCGGCAACTCATCAATCACAGATATATCCAGATCGCCGTATAAACTCATGGCCAGCGTTCGTGGTATAGGCGTGGCCGTCATGACCAAAACATGTGGCGGCAGCTTGTTTTTCTTCCACAATTTGGCTCTTTGAGCGACCCCAAAACGGTGTTGCTCATCTACAATGGCAACGCCCAAGTTTTGAAATTTGACCTTAGGTTCAATAAGCGCGTGAGTACCAATAAGAATATCCAGACTGCCATCTTCCAGAGCCTCGTGAATAACTCGGCGTGCTTTGGTCTTGACAGATCCTGTTAGCAAAGCCACCTTTAAACCTGTAGGCGCCAACAATTCTGACACTCCAGCCATGTGCTGTTGTGCCAGGATTTCAGTAGGTGCCATGATGCAGGCTTGAAAGCCGTTGTCAATGGCTAATAAACATGTAAGCACCGCGACAATGGTTTTACCAGAACCTACATCTCCTTGTAACAATCGATTCATGTGTGCACCAGTCGCCATGTCGGCACGTATTTCTTTGACCACTCGTTTTTGTGCACCGGTCAATTCAAAGGGTAGATTGTATTGATAGAAATTATTAAAATGGTCTCCTACTTTTTCAAAGGCAAAACTTTTGATCTGCGTTTTTCTGATTCGGTTTTGAAGCAATAACTCTAACTGTATAAAAAAAAGCTCCTCAAACTTCAATCGCTTTAAAGCAGCCTGCAAACCAGCGGCACTGGACGGGAAATGGATCTCCTGCATCGCAGCATTCTTGGTGATGAGCTGCTGTTCCCGCATCACATCATCTGGTAGCGTCTCCACAAAGGCTGTTTTAATTTCAGAAAACAGTTTGCGCATCAAACCAATGAAATATTTGTTGGTCAGCTGTCTTTTGGTGAGTGTTTCGGTAGATGGGTAAATGGGCGACATGGCTGCTTGCTGTCTGGATTTGTATTCCTTGGCCAGCTCCATATCAGGATGTGCCATACTGTACATCGCGCCGTATCTGGAGACCTTACCATACACCACATAGACCTCGTTGACCTTGAGATTTTCCCTAAAATATTTCTGTCCCTTGAACCAGACCAGTTCCATGCGACCCGTATCATCTGCAAAGGTGGCTACCAGCCTAGTCGCTTTACCAGCTCCAGCCGTGGCAATAGAAACCACTTTACCTAGAATCTGTACCTGTGCCGTGTCGGGTACCAATTGATTGATCTTGTAGAACTGTGTGCGATCCACATACCGATTGGGAAAGAAATTCGCCAAATCACCATAGGTCTCAATACCCAATTCCTTGCGCAATAGATCTGCACGCGCCTGGCCTACGCCGCTTAGGTAATCAATAGGTGTGTTTAAAAAATTAATGGGCACGGTTGTGGATCTAAAGCGTAAAGGTAGCATTGCCGCAAGGAATGGTCAAGACTAAACTTTGCGACAACTTGAGCGTCCTATAAACCGCATGATATTTGTATTTTGGCAGCCTATGAGATTTCTATTTGTTTTATTGTTCTTCACTTTTCTAACGACTCAAAACTACGCCCAAGGAATAGATCAACCAGCGGTTGATTTCCAGAGTGCTAAGGTCCAAATCACGATGGATCCAGCCCAAGAGATGGTAAGCGGTACGGTAACTTTTGACATCAATATTCTTCAAGATACCGATCAGATTTTGATCGATGCAAAAAATATTGTGGAGTTTACGGCGAGTTCCACCACGCATCCTTCTATGATCTCCAGCCAGAACGATGCAGGAATAGTTGTGAAATATCGCTTTCGCGAAAGCGAAAAAACCACCATCACCATTGCATTTAAAAGTCAACCCAACAAAGCCATGTATTTTATTGACAGTGATGTCGATGGACGCTGGGAACAGGCGTGGACGCAAGGTCAAGGAAAATATACCAGCAACTGGCTGCCCAGCATAGATGACATGAACGAAAAAATGGAATGGGATATAAGTGTTACCGCACCAGATGATCTCACTGTGGTTGCCAATGGAAATCTCATTTCCAAAAAAGGTGAAGGTGACCAAATGACCTGGAATTATGATATGACACATCCCATGTCTAGTTATCTGGTAGCGGTCGTCGTGGGAAATTATGCAATATCAACGGCAACCTCTCAAAGTGGCGTGCCGTTGGATATGTACTATTATCCTGAAGATGAGCAAAAGGTGTCAAGTACCTTTGTTCATACTAAGGAGATCTTTGACTTTCTTGAAAATGAGATAGGGATTGCCTATCCATGGCAAAATTATAAGCAAATTCCCGTCAAGGATTTCTTGTATGCCGGCATGGAAAATACGGGCACAACGATTTTTGATGATCAGTTTGTGCAAGACGAGTTGGGCGCTGTGGATCGCAGCTATGTCACTGTAAATGCTCACGAACTCGCGCACCAATGGTTTGGCGATCTAGTCACTGCAGCGTCTGGAACGCACCACTGGCTGCATGAAGGTTTTGCAACTTATTATGCCATGCTTGCCGAACGACATCTATACGGTGATGAGCATTATCACGTGAATCTCTACGAGCAGGCAGAATTACTCAATGAACAGAATCAGTCAGGGAAAAGCACTGCCTTGCTGGATCCAGCGGCAAGTTCTCTTACTTTTTATCAGCATGGTGCCTGGGCCATTCATGCCTTAAGAGATCTGGTAGGCGATGCGGCATTCAAGGCAGGAATCAAACGCTTTTTGAAGGAATATGCATTCAAAAATGCAACGACAGATGATTTTCTGGATATTATGTCTCAAGAGTCTGGAAAGGATCTAGCTTCTTATAAAGCCACATGGTTAACCAGCAATCAGTTCCCTAGCAACGAGGCTTTACGCCTATTGCGCAAAGACTTGTTTATGGAAGCCTACCTACAGCTGCTGGCCAGACGTATCTCTCCTTTTCAAGAGGCATTGAACAGTTACAAAGAGACGCTGCAGCCACCGGTGCAAAAACAAATGGTTCTAGAAATGGTAGGCCAATTAAGTTTGCATGAAGACACTCGCAAGTATGATCTCCTAGAACGAGCGGCGGCGACCAATAATCTGGAAATACGCCAGTTGATCACCTTGACAGCGCAAGAAATCAATGACTATAATAAAGAAATGATTTCTGGAATGTTGACCGATGCATCCTATGCTACCAGAGAAAATGCTTTGGTGCTGCTTTGGAATGCCGCTACCGATAAAGCCCGATTGCTCAAAACGGCAAAAAAAGCATGGTCAACTACCAATGAATCTCTGGACATGGCTTGGTTGACACTAGCCATCAATTCAACAGGATTCTCAAACAATGATCGAACAGCATACCTAGGCCAATTGCAAGAATACACCAAACCGATTTACAGCACCTCAACGCGACAGACTGCTTTTGATTATTTGATAGCCTTAGGATATCTAGACGATCAAAACTATCTCGATCTCTATCAAGCAGCGCTGCACCATAACTATCGCTTCTATCAATATGCCCGCAAATTGGTTAATGAGCAATATGCAAAAGAAGCCAATAAACCCTTGATGGAAAAGGTCGTAGAATTATTGACTGAAAGAGAGCAGGAGAATTTGAGATTGGTAACTGATTTGTAGAATTGGATTTCCAATCTGGACTTGAATTTTACGATCCACTTGATTTAAGAATCTTCAGGATATGTCACAAGAATTCATGCCTAATGCCTAAACCTAAAACAACTCTCTAACTTCTCTTCTCACAAAACTCAATGCCGTTTCGCTAGTTGCTGGACCATCCATGAATTCATTGATAATTTGTGCGCGTAGTTCTTCCGCAGTATGTGATTTGTCGCTCATGCCTACTTGTCTTATTTTCTGAATGGTCGTGTTTTTTGCTGCCCTAATCACATTCCAACATTCTTCTGTGAAATAAATCTGCTGGGCGATATTGTGTTCAAACTCTTGCTCTATGGTCGTAATGAGTTTATTCTCGTATTCGCTTTTAGAAAGATGACCTGGTAGAGTTCTGACCAACAAGCTATTGGGTTTCATGCGTTCCAAAAAAAGCGTCAATCGTTCGTAGGCCGCCATGCGCATGGGCAAGGTTTTGGGTTTTAAAGATTTACCGGCAAGATAGATGCGACGGTTTTCTTCATTCTTCAAAAAAGAACTGATCAATAAATAAGCTACAGCACCCACGATAAGCGCTGGTACAAAAGCAATGAGTAATTGAGTTGTTGTAAGATTCATTTAAACTTCTATTTCGATATTAATGACGTGAACCACCTAGGTGTTCACACTCTTTTAAAGCCTGCATACCCTTAAATTCTACGGGAGTTTTTTGGTATTTGTAGGTGTATTCCAGGGTTTGAGTCATGTTGGTATCACCGGTGCTTACATCCACATCGCGCATATCAAATTGACAAGGATGTTCATATCCGGCTGCATGCGTGATTTCCAGCAATTCCTTATTGAATTTCTTGAAATAGCTTGCAAGGCGTTCAGCTTTTTCAGGAACAACGATACCGCGTTGTAGCCACTTGTTCTGCGTAGCGACACCTGTAGGGCAAGTGTTGTTGTGACACACTTTTGCCTGTATACACCCTATGGAGATCATGGCTTCACGTGCTACATTGATACAATCAGCTCCCATGGAAAATGCCATGGCAGCTTTGGCTGGAAAACCTAATTTACCACTGGCGATAAATACAATATCAGTAGTTAAGTCACGCTGCTGAAACACTTGATACAAATCTGAAAACCCAAAAACCCATGGAAGCGACACATGGTCTGCAAAACTAGGGGGTGCTGCGCCAGTTCCACCTTCTCCACCATCAACCGTGATAAAATCTGGGCCTTTACCGGTAGTTTTCATAATTTCTGCCAGTTCTTCCCATTGTTCCAGTTTTCCTATGGCAGCTTTGATTCCGGTAGGTAGTCCAGTTTCTGTGGCAATTTGTTCAACAAAATCTACAAGCCCTTTGACACCTTGGAAAGCACTATGCGTAGGTGGCGATAGAACGTCCTCGCCCATCGGAACGTGTCGTATCTCACTTATTTCTTTAGTGATTTTTGAGCCAGGCAGCACGCCACCTTTACCAGGTTTGGCGCCTTGGGATAGCTTGACTTCAATCGCTCTAATTTGCGGATTCTCTTCCACGAGTTTTTTCAACTTTTCCATGGAGAAATTCCCTTCGTCATCTCTAACCCCAAAGTACCCAGTACCAAAATGAAAAACGACGTCTGCACCACGTTTGTGGTACGGTGACAAACCACCTTCACCGGTATTGTGGTAGGCATGTACTTTTTTGGCACCATTATTCATGGCGTCCAGTGCCTTGGCGCTCAAACTGCCGTAACTCATTGCCGAAATATTAATCACACTTGCAGGCCGATAAGGCCTTTTTCTATTTTTTGCAGCGCCCATGACCTTAGCGCACGGCAGGAAGGACGGTTCCAGATCTGTAACAGATCCTTTCTCGACCTTATGCGACATCATGGAGTTATTGATAAAAATATACTGGTTGGCATAGATGTCTCTATCGGTTCCAAAACCCTCGTAATTGTTCTCATTTTTGGCACTGGCATAGATCCAACCGCGCTCGATCCTGTTAAAGGGTAACTCTTCCCTGTTGTTTGCCACGATGTATTGGCGCAACTCTGGACCAATACTTTCCAGCCAGTATCTAAAATGTCCCACCACCGGGAAGTTGCGTAAAATGATATGACGACGCTGTAAGATGTCATAGAGAAACACGATAATGATCAAGAGTATCAAATACCAGTACCAGGCTATACTGCTCAAAAATTCCCACATGGATTCCATAGGCGGTCTTTAGAGCCCTAAAAATACAATATGTCATCGCAGTAGGACTTTGTCTTTAGCATAAAAATGTGGCTGTTTTGTTGAAAAAAGGATGGTATTTAGTTCGCTTTCGCGAAAGCGAACTCCCATCAAACCTTATCTTTATAGATCAGAAAATGAAGTAGATTTTGGAAGATTATTTATCCCAATTAAATGACGCGCAGCGGCTTCCAGTCCTGCAAAAAGATGGTCCCATGATCGTGATTGCCGGTGCTGGATCTGGCAAGACACGTGTATTGACTTTACGCATCGCTTACCTGATGCAGCAAGGTGTAGATCCGTTCAATATTTTGGCATTGACATTTACCAACAAGGCGGCGCGTGAGATGAAAAACCGTATTGCCGAAATTGTGGGTGCCAGCGAATCCAAAAATTTGTGGATGGGAACTTTTCACTCGGTTTTTGCGCGATTGCTGCGCATGGAAGCCGATAAATTGGGCTATCCATCCAACTTCACGATTTATGACTCCCAAGATTCCCAGCGACTTACCAGCGCCATCATCAAGGAAATGGGACTGGATAAGGATGTCTACAAATACAAACAGATTTTTTCCAGAATCTCGTCGCTCAAAAACAGTCTGATTACTGTGCGTGCCTATTTTGCAGATCCTGATTTGCAAGAGGCAGACGCGATGGCGAGGCGACCTCGATTTGGCGACATTTATAAAGAATATGTGGAGCGCTGTTTTAAAGCTGGCGCGATGGATTTTGATGATTTATTGCTTAAAACCAATGAGCTTTTGAATCGTTTTCCAGATGTGTTGGCCAAGTACCAACATCGTTTTCAATATATCCTGGTGGATGAGTATCAAGATACCAACCACTCACAATACCTGATTGTCAAAGCACTGTCAGATAAATTCCAAAACATTTGCGTGGTAGGAGACGATGCCCAGTCGATCTATGCATTTCGCGGTGCAAACATTAACAACATCCTGAACTTCCAGCGTGATTATGATGATGTAAAAGCCTACCGACTGGAGCAAAATTATCGTTCGACAAAAAATATTGTTGAGGCTGCCAATTCCATCATTGAGCACAACAAAACCAAACTGGACAAAGTCGTATGGACCGCCAACAACGATGGTCCTAAAATCATCGTCCACCGATTGATGAGCGATGCCGAAGAAGGCCGCTTTGTGGCCAGTAGCATCTGGGAAAACAAGATGAATAAGCAGCTGGGCAATGATCAGTTTGCGATTCTTTATAGAACTAATGCGCAGTCCAGAGCTATGGAAGACGCACTGCGCAAGCGTGATATACCCTATCGTATTTATGGTGGCCTTAGTTTCTATCAGCGTAAAGAGGTCAAGGATGTTCTTTCCTATTTGCGATTGATTGTCAATCCAAAAGATGAAGAAGCCATCAAACGTGTGATCAACTATCCAGCGCGTGGTATAGGCGCCACTACTATCGACAAGTTAATCGTAGCAGCGAAGCAGTACGACAAAAGTCTCTTTGAGATTATCGAAAACATTGATCGTGTCGAAGCTAATATTAACGGCGGAACCAAAACCAAATTGCGCAATTTTGCTACCATGATCAAAAGCTTCCAGGCACTGGAAGAAACACAGAACGTTTTTGAGCTAACGGAATATGTGATTAAAAAAAGTGCGCTTCTAACTGAGCTTAAGAAAGATGGATCTCAGGAAGGAATTTCTCGTATAGAAAACATTGAAGAGTTGCTCAATGGTATGCGGGACTTTGTAGAAGGACAACAAGAAATTGCAGATGCTCGCGGTTCCCTTGCAGAATTCCTGGAAGATGTGGCACTCGCCACAGATCTAGACAAAGATACAGGCGACACAGATCGTGTTTCGCTCATGACCGTACACTTATCCAAAGGGCTTGAGTTTCCATACTTATATATCGTAGGAATGGAAGAAGATCTGTTCCCTAGTGGTATGAGTATGAACACTCGTGAGGAATTGGAAGAAGAACGTCGCTTGTTTTACGTGGCACTTACCAGAGCAGAACATCAAGCCTATCTGACGTATACTCTAAGTAGATACCGTTGGGGAAAACTGGTCGATGCAGAGCCCAGCAGATTCATTACCGAAATTGATGATCAATACCTGGAGTATACTACTCCTATGGATGACTACAAATACAAGTCTGCGATGACAGATCATCTATGGGATGAACCCGATAAATCAAAACTGCGCCAGACCAAACCACGAAGCGGTACACCACCAACAGTTAGCAAACCTAGCGAGGAGCAAATACGCAAACTGCGCAAGATGCGACCTGTAAGTACCTCAACTAATCCAGCGCCAGCAGGCTTTGAAGGCGATCTAAAACCTGGCACTAAGGTTTCCCATGCGCGTTTTGGTCAAGGAACCGTGGTCAACCTAGAAGGTATTGGAGGCGAGAAAAAAGCTGAAATCAACTTTCAAGTAGGTGGTTTGAAGAAGTTATTGTTGCGTTTTGCGAAGTTAGAGGTAGTAGACTAAAGCCCATAATGCTGCTGGCTGCTCCAAAAATCAGGTAGTTCTTTTGAGGATTTATTATTTAAAGTGCTCGTTTTCAGTGTTTTTATTAATAACCTAACGCTTTTTATGTACTTTGGGCATCGGACAGTTCTGGCGTAAGGAGTCTGCAAATTATTGTTGCCTTAGTAGATTGCGCGGAATTCAAACAAGAGACTGTTGCTTCTATTTTTAAAATTCTTGCAAAGACTTTATCCATACGCCTTATTCAAATCACCTTCCAAAATGACGGTAGGATCTGGACTCAACTCTCGCAGCTCAAAACCTCTATTTACATGAACAACGCTTATATAAGTGGCACAGGATCTTATGCGCCTGAAAATATCGTCCCTAACGATTACTTTGAAAAAGTTGGTTCCAACGATGCCTGGATACAAAAGAATCTAGGTATTAAGGAACGACGCATCAGTACTGGTGAGACCACAAGTGACCTTGCCACAAAAGCGGCTCAAAATGCCCTTAAAAATGCAAGTCTCACAGCAAAGGACATTGATCTCATCATTCTTGCTACAGCTACTCCAGACAAACTTGCTCCATCTTGTGCTTGTTTTGTTCAGGAGAATCTGGAAGCGTTTGATGCCGTGGCCTTTGATATTTCGGCAGTGTGTTCTGGTGCTGTTTTTGCCATTGCTACTGCAGTACAATTCATCAAATCAGGTATGTATAAAAATGTGCTGGTCATAGGCGCTGATACGTTCTCAAATATCACCGATTGGGATCGACGTGATTCTGTGTTTTTTGGTGATGGCGCTGGCGCGATGGTTATTTCACATACTACAGAAGACAAAGGTTTTCAAGACTTCTTATTACATACTGATGGTCGTGGTAAAGACGCCTGGAATATTCCAGCTGGTGGTTCCTTACAACCAGCTTCTGAAGAAACGGTTAATGACGGCCTTCACTATTTCCAGATGGATGGTCAAGCCGTTTTCCAAACCGCTATCGATGTGGTTCCTAAATCCATCAATGAGCTGCTGGATCGTAATAAAGTGTCCATTGATCAAGTGGATCACATGATACCACACCAACCCAGCATACGCATCCTACAATCCATTGCAGAAACCGTTGGTCTGCCTTGGGAAAAAGTACATACCAACATGGATCGCTATGCCAACACTTCTGGTGGCACAATACCGATCATGCTGGACGAAACCAACAAAAACGGACTACTCAAAAAAGGCGACCTCATTCTTTTCGCTGCCGTAGGCGCAGGATGGACTTGGGGAACAGCACTTTATAAATGGTAAACACTATGACATTACAAGGAAAAACTTTTTTGATTACAGGGATAGCAGATGAGCATTCCCTAGCCATGTACACCGCTCGCGAGATTGTCAAAAATGGCGGCAAAGTGGTTTGTACAGGCTTAGGTGTGAGCAAACACCACAAAAATCTTTCAGAAAAAGCTCAGGCGTTTCTCAACACTAACTATGAGGACTTTAAGGCATCTGTCAAAAAAGAGTTGGGCGATAGCCTGACCGCTATTTTAGATGTGACCATCGATGATAACATCGCCAGTTTTGCACAGGAATTAGCTGATAAAAACATCAAACTCGATGGTTTTCTTCACGCGATTGCCATGGATAAAACCATACGCAAGAAAGAAGTAAAACCTTTGATTGAGGTGACCTTGCAGGAATTTTGCGATACCATGGATGTGAGCGCCTATTCCTTGATCAGCGTTACACGTCATTTATTGGAAAAAGGCGTGTTACAAAATGGCGCTTCCATTTGTTCACTTAGCTACATTGCCGCGGCCAAAGTTACTTTTCATCCCTATCGCAATATGAGTATTGCAAAGGCAGCACTGGAAAGAATTACCGTGGAGCTGGCAGATGAGCTGGGACGCAAGTACGACATTCGTTGCAACGCCTTGAGATTTTCACCTTTCATGGGCAGCAAGGCCGGTAATGCCACGCTACGTCCAGAAGATGTACAAACCTCTAACAGGATGAGCCCGCTGGGCAATGCGAGGCCAGAAGATCTTGCTTTTGAAATCGTGCACCTTTTCCGTCCAGAATGTCGCATTACTGGAGAGATACGCCATGTCGATGGTGGTTACCATATTCACGGTTAGATTCAAGATCTTTCAGCTTCAACTTGTATTAGGTATTAATTTCTTGTTGAAGAATGATGATTTGTTCATGTGTTTTTGATGGATATCGCTTTCGCGAAAGCGAACTATTCTCCTACCTTTACATGGACCATATCAACCGTATCTCATGCAAAATATTCAGTATCCCATTAGATTCTCTTTTAGAATCACCACGTTGAGCAACGACTTTACTGCAACTGATGCCACTGGTGCGACCATCGCTTATGTGAGGCAAAAGATGTTCAAACTCAAAGAGGCGATTACCGTTTATAGCGATACTTCAAAATCGCAAGTGTTGTTTACCATACGAGCTAACCAATGGCTGGACTGGAGTGCTGCATACAATATGCTGGATGCGAATGGCACCGAGATAGGCAAGATTGCACGCAAGGGCTGGAAATCCATGTGGAAGGCAGAGTACGATATTATCGACCAGCACGAGAAATTTCAGTATAAAGTACAGGAAGCCAGCGCATGGACCCGACTGGGTGATTCATTGATGGGCGAGATTCCTGTACTTAGTTTTTTTACTGGATATGTTTTTCACCCAACCTATAATGTTACTGATGTCAATGGCGATATCGTCGCTAAACTTAAAAAGAAACCTTCCTTTTTTGGGAAGGAATTTGAAGTTGAAAAAATCGCAGAAATTGACAATGACGACAAGGAACGCGTCATGCTGGGCTTGATGATGATGATCCTTCTTGAGCGACGTCGCGGTTAAAACTTACTGATTTGTACGAAAACACATTTCCCTCAAAACGTTTCAAAAAGACGCTGGAATTCTTACAACTACACGTGGATCCATCTGAAAAGATTCTGGATCTAGGAGTTGAAAATCCATTTTCGGTGATCTTGAAAGAAAACGGTTTTCAAGTCCAGAACACGAGCGGTGAAGACCTAGATGATGATACTACTGCGGTTTCTGGTTTTGACGGCGAGGTTGTCACTGCTTTTGAAATTTTTGAGCATTTAGTAAATCCCTATGGTGTTTTAAAAGCGATTCCCTGCAAAAAATTATTGGTGAGCGTACCTCTCAGATTGTGGTTTGCATCAGCCTATAGAAATCCCAATGATATAAGAGATCAACACTATCATGAGTTTGAGGACTGGCAGCTGGACTATGTTTTGAACAAAGCCGGCTGGGACGTGATCGACCGCGTGAAGTTTACCAATCCTACTAAAAAGTTGGGCCTACGCCCTATTTTGAGAAACTTTACAGATCGTTACTATCTTGTATATTGCGAGCGATCCTAAACCTATAGCGTTGCGCATTGCCATCATTATTCCTGCCTACAACGAGGCGTCTTTCATAGCACAAACACTGGAAAGTCTCCTTGCGCAAACCGTTAAGGCCGCACAAATCATTGTGGTGGACGACAACAGTACAGACAACACGTATGATGTCGCCAGCCGCTTTACGGATAGATTACCTATTACTATTATAAGGAATGCATCTGCTGCAGAGAATATTCCTGGAACCAAGGTCATCAACGCCTTCAAAAAAGGATTGGAACTGGTAGATCTCAACAAAGTGGACATCATCTGCAAGTTTGATGCAGACCTCATCTTTCCAGAACATTACCTAGAAGATATTGTAGTTCGCTTTCGCGAAAGCGAAAAAACAGGAATGGCAGCTGGACACTGTATCATCGAGGTAAACAATCGTTGGGTCGTAGAAAACCAAAACAATCCAGATCATATACGTGGTGCATTGAAGGCATATCGTACGGCTTGTTTCAAAGAAATAGGCGGATTGAGATCTTCCATAGGTTGGGATACCATCGACGAGATGCTGGCAAGGTACTATGGCTGGCAGGTAAAAACTATAGAAGGTTTGCACGTCAAACATTTGAAACCTACCGGTGCTGCCTACAAACCCAAGTCCATGCAGTTGCAGGGTGAAGCGTTCTACAAGATGCATTACGGATGGCTGCTCACGGTAATTACTGCCCTAAAAATGGCGGCAAATAAGCGACAGCCCAATCTGTTTACGGATTACCTGAAAGGATATTTCAAGGCACAAAAAAACGGCATAGATCCTATTTTGAATAAAGATCAAGGCCGTTTTTTGAGACAATACCGTTGGAACGGTATCAAGTCTAAATTAGGTTTCTAAAGATTGAAAGACATCCCAATGTTGAAATTGAACTGGTTGTTCAAGTCTTCGGCTGGAGTTAAGTCACCATCATCGTATTTGGCAAATGGAAATTGAGCCTCGGTATAAATCCCGAAACCTTCACTGAAAAAATAGCGAGCTCCCAAATGACCACCGAAGTTTTTAGTACCAAAACTAAGTCCTGGATAAAAGTCAAACATCGGGTCAAAATTGAGCACGTTCCCTATATTAGCGTTGAAACGCAAACGTAAATCTGCACGCTGGTCAAAATCTGCATCGATCTCGTCATCAACACCTAACAGATAAACCGTAGAGATACCAAAGGAGATATTCTCGCCTACTCCATAATCATAGGTGGCTTGAATACCTGTACCGTTATCTTGTAGATTAAGTCCTACTTGGAATTTTTGATCTCCTTTTCCAGTATAAGCCTGACCCAAAGAAATGGCTGTAATAAAAAACGCTGCAATCGTGATGTATAATTTCATGGCTATTGATTTATGAAACAAAGATATAAGAAACAGTATCTCGTTATTTTAAAACTTTGCCAATAGGATTTCCCGTGGCGCTGTTAGGAAAACTAATTCCCAAAAGAGATGAAATCGTAGGAGCTATATCAGTAATATGTGTACGATCGTTGGTGCTTCCTTTATTGATGCCTTTCCCATAAAATAATAGCGGCACGTGTGTATCATAACTTTGTGGGCTACCGTGCGTACTACCTTTTGAAGAGTACACAATGACTCCAGGATCTAGAACAAACACTACATCACCACTGCGTTGATGGTGAAAGCCTTTTTGAACCAAAGCCGCCATGCCGGTAGTAAAACTGCCGCTAACAAGTGCATCGCGAGTAAAAGCTTTATTGACACCTGGATAATTGCGTATTTGAGATGCTAGATATTCCTGTAACTCTCCAGCATCAACGCCATTAGACTTCAAAACAGACTGATCGAAAAAGATCTGATCGTTGCTTACGTTTTTGATCAATCCGCTGGTGCTGAATTGATTTGTGATTAATGAGTCCATTTCCTTTACAAAGGTTTGTTCATCAAAATATCCAGCGCTGAATCTTTTCTCCTGCAAATAAGCTGGTACGTTTACCGCTCCATGGTCTGCTGTCAAGAAAACGGTATACTCGCCATTCCCAACCTTTTGGTCAAGAGCATCCAGCAGCCTTGCTAGATCTTGATCCAGTCTTAAATACGTATCCTCAATCTCAACAGAATTTACGCCATACTGATGACCCACATAATCTGTACTTGAAAAACTTACCGCCAAAAAGTCTGTGATGTCATCCTTGCCCATACTTTCGCTTTCCAGAGCCTCAATAGCAAAATCTGCTACAATGCTGTTACCATACGGAGTGGATTTGATAAGATTATAATCGCCATTTGAAGGAGCCAGTTCTTTGAGATCATATGGGAATGTGGCCGTTTCCTTGCCTCGTGGCGCTCTTTCAAAATCGTTGAGATCTGAACCACTAGCTGTATAGCTGTTCATAGGATAAAGTGTTTCCCATGTTTTAAGGTATTTACTGGCTGGATTGGACTCATTAAAATCCTTTACCCATTTAGGAAGCTCTTGCATATAAAAATCGCTGGTGATAAAAGCACCTTCATCGCCACCTCTAAACCAGTAAGCGGCATCTGCCGCGTGACCCGCTGGCAATATCGCACCACGGTCTTTGATGGATATACCTATCACCTTGGCACGTCCTTGAGTAAACAATTCCAATTCGTCCGTTACCGTAGAACTCAACAATTTGCGTGGTGACATCTTACCTTCATCGCTAGACGTACCTATAGGAATGGCATTTTCATCGTCTGCATTGTAAATCGTCTTGTCGATGAATTTGTCATACCAATTATTTCCTATGATTCCATGATCTGCTGGTGTGGTACCTGTATAAATGGAGGCATGTCCAGGCGCCGTATAGGTAGGAACAAAATTATAATGGTTGTTAGTAGCGCTAAAACCATCCTTCATCAAACGCTTGAAACCATCGTTACCATATCTATCGTAAAACCTAGTGAGGTAATCATAACGCATTTGATCCACGACAATACCTACGACAAGTTTTGGCCTGTCTACCGTTGTGATATTGGTTTCACTAGAAGCTTTCATGGTTGCAGGCTGTTGAGGGTTAGTTCGCTTTTGCGAAAGCGAAATAGTTGCAGTCAACAACACTAGAAAAAAGCAAAGAGGTTTCATTAATTTCATTCTACAGAATTTTTACAAAAATACATATTGTAAATCCTGTCAAGTTTAAGAAAGGATTAAATCGCCAGTTCTAATTTATCTATATATTTACCGCTCATGAAGATTTTGAGCCATCTGGGCAAATATATGATCATGCTCTTTGAGGTCTTTAGAAGGCCCACAAAAGCTATTGTTCTTAAGGAACTGATCATGAAGGAGATTGACGACCTGATCATAGGGTCGATAGGTATCACCGCATTTATTAGTCTATTTATGGGTGCCGTTGTGGCGCTACAAACTTCCTTGAATCTGGATAATCCCTTGATTCCAAAATCGCTTATAGGGTTTGCGGTAAGACAGTCCATAATTTTAGAGTTTGCACCTACGGTAATTTCAATTATCATGGCTGGTAAAGTAGGATCCTATATCACATCTAGTATTGGAACCATGAACGTTACAGAGCAGATAGATGCTCTTAAAGTAATGGGTATCAACCCGCTGAACTATCTGGTATTCCCAAAGATTATTGCGATGTTGTTTTACCCGCTACTTATCGCCATCATCATGTTTGTAGGGATTTTGGGAGGATTTTTGGCTGCCGTTTATGGCAATCTGGTTAGCGCTCAGGATTTTATCATAGGCCTGCAAGACACTTTTGTTCCTTATCAAGTCGTGTACGCTTTTATAAAAACCATGGTTTTTGGCCTTATTCTAGCTACCATTCCTAGTTACCATGGATATTACATGAAAGGTGGCGCTCTTGAAGTAGGTGAAGCTTCTACTACTTCATTCGTTTGGACCTGTGTGGCCATTATTGTTGCTAACTACTTACTTACAACCATACTGTTATGATAGAAATCAAAAATCTACATAAGAGTTTTAAAGGTGAGACTATTCTTGACGGTATTGACGCCACATTTGATCGAGGCAAAACCAACATGATTATAGGTGCCAGTGGTTCTGGAAAATCTGTATTTCTCAAGAATATGCTGGGATTGTTCAAGCCAGATTCTGGTGAGATTGTCTATGACAACGAGCGATTGAGCGAGATGGATGAAGATCGTCAAAAAGAGCTACGTGAAAACATGGGGATGCTATTCCAGCACAGCGCATTATTCGACTCCATGACGGTGGAAGAAAACGTAATGTTCCCACTACGCATGTTTACTAAAATGCGTCGTAAGGAACGTCAGGAAAGAGCCAACGACATTTTACAACGAGTCAATCTAGAAAATCTTAATAAGAAGAAGCCTAGCGAAATTTCTGGTGGGCAGCAAAAACGTGTGGCACTTGCTAGAGCTGTTGTAAACAAGCCAGCGTATCTATTTTGCGATGAACCCAACTCTGGGCTTGATCCTAAAACGGCTACGGTAATTGACAACCTTATTCAAGAGTTGACGCATGAAGCCAACATAACTACCGTCATCATTTCTCACGACATGAACTCGGTTTTGGAAATTGGAGAGACCATCATTTTCCTAAAAGATGGACGGATCGCTTGGAAAGGCACCAACAAGGAAATTTTCAAAACAGAGAATGAAGCGGTAACCGACTTTGTTTACAGCTCAGAACTCTTCCGTAAGGTAAGAATTGCTCAGAATAAAGGCTTATAAACCCTATAAATTTCAATTCTCAACTAGATTCCAGACGCCGTAGCTTGAGCTGTTTGCACCATCACACTATCAGACTTGATTCTGTATTTTAGCCAGTTCTTTAAGCGGCTATTAACCGTTAAACGTTCCAGTGGTTTCATGAGCGAATCGTTATATGTAACGGTAAAAACATCAACGGTATCCATAGAATTATTGTCAAAACTTTTGGACACGTTTGGCGCGTAAGAAATAGTTTTCAATTCGGGATACAGCAAATGCGCTTCTTCGCTTATTGATTCAAACCTGCGGTTTTCACTTTTTATCGCAGCCAGTTCCATTTGTAGTGCCGTGATCTGTAATCCTTGATCTTGTAATCTTTTAATATCACCTATGCGCTCTTCCTGCATGCTGGCGATATTTTCATAATTGCCGTCCAGATTAGGAGCAGACGAACCTTGATAAAACTGCGAGGTTACTTGCGACAACGCTGGATAAGACTCCAGCTTTTTTTTCCATTGTTGAATGATCAAATCTGGAACAGGTGCACCAAAGAGCACTACATCCAATTTTTTGGTTTTAGGATCGTATTCTGATGTAGAACGAACGCCTTCATACTGTACATACTCGTCCATGAACTCGTTGATCGCACTCTTCTCTACTTGCACTCGGTACAGTTGGTAAAACAAATAAATGGATGGTGCGAGTACCACCACACCAACAATGGTTGCAATGGCAGATATACGCTTGCGTTTCTTTTGGTTCGCATATTTGACCATCGGGAATTTTAGCAACTTACAGACTACATAGGTAGATAACCCGATGAACACTGTGTTGATGGAAAACAAATACATGGCTCCACTGAAATACGCTAGGTTCCATTCTGCTATACCGTATCCAGCAGTACATAATGGCGGCATCAAAGCGGTGGCAATAGCCACACCAGCAATGGCATTTGATATCGTTCCTTTTTTAGTTTTTGCCACGATAAGTGCCAGACCACCAAAAATGGCCACGAGCACGTCCAGCACGTTAGGCGCTGTTCTCGCTTCTAATTCTGGAGTGAATTCTGATATAGGTGTCAGCGTAAAATACAGTGTTGCCGCGAGTAAAGACAGACTAACCATCACACCTAAATTAATAAGTGATCTACGCAACATACGATCATCATTGATCGCCACACCTAGTCCCATGCCAACGATAGGACCCATAAGTGGTGAGATTAACATCGCACCTATTACCACCGCAGTGGAACTTACATTTAATCCTAAGGACGCAACAAAAATGGAAAAGATCAAAATCCAAGCATTGTGACCCTGGAAAGAAATATCCTTGCGTACAGATTCAATCGTTTCATTGCGATCAGAATCCTCACGTATATCGAGTAAGTCGTGGAGAAATTTCTTGGAATTATCCCATATTCCTAGAATGACTTTTTGGTTTTCTTCTAACTGGGAATCACCGGTGTCTTTAGAATTCTGATCCATCTATGATAAGTTACTACCGTATTTTTTTATTGCATTATTCCTAATCTCCTTGATATCTTGATCTGCAGACAAGGGCATGATCATGAGTACATCGTCTTCATCAACGATGATGTAGTTTTCTAATCCTTGAACGACTACTTTCTTACCAGGTCTGGTTTTGATCATGTTTCCCGTTGCTTCACGCGAGGTCAACGATGCATTCACGAGGGCATTAGAGTTCTCATCTTTTGTAAGTCTGCTGTATAAACTACTCCAGGTTCCCACGTCGTTCCAGCCAAAATCCACCGGCAACGTATAAACGTCCTTACTGCGTTCCATCACAGCATAGTCAATAGAAATGTTCTTGGCCTTTTCATAGTTTTCGGCAAGAAATTCAGTTTCTTCTGCTTCGTTGTAGGCTGGTATGCCTTTTTCAAACAATTGGAAAAGTTCTGGTTCCGCTTTCGCGAAAGCGGACAATACCGCATCTACAGACCATATAAAAGTCCCAGAATTCCATAAATAATTCCCTGCATCTACATAGGACTGCGCGGTCTCTAAATCTGGCTTTTCCCTAAATTGGGCGACTTTCTTGACATCATGGTCGCCTTGTAAATACTCAATGTAGCCGAAGCCAGTGTTAGGTGAATCAGGCTCAATGCCTAATGTCATCAAAGCTTGCGGATGCTCCTCACAAAAAGAAAAAGCCGTTTTGAGATCCTTTTGAAACTGCGTATTATTCTCAATATAACTATCGCTAGGCGCCACAATCATGATAGCGTCAGGATTCTTTTTCTGGATTTTGAGAGCAGCGAGCAGTATGCAAGGTGCTGTATTGCGCATGGCTGGCTCTGCCACAATATTTTCCATGGGAACTTGAGGTAATTGCTCCTGAACCAGCGGAATGTAATCTGCATTTGTTAGAATCAATATATTGCCTTCTGGAACCTGCTGTTTGAGCCGGTCAAAAGTGGTTTGTAACAATGATTGTCCCAGTCCCAGCATATCGTGAAATTGTTTGGGAAATGTCTGACGGCTTACCGGCCAAAACCTGGATCCAACGCCACCGGCCATAATCACTGCATATTTATTCTCTAGATTTTTTTCCATAATTGTACTTGTACATTTGGCTGAAAAATATAGGTTCTGCCTGTGTCGACTTCAACACACTCAAATCGCTTCCTCAGCTTTTTACCTCGACGAAATCGACGGCCCTGTGAGGTGATAAAATAAGAGCCGTAGTCCAACTCAAATATATAGATTTTATCAGTCGGCGCATCATAGGATTTCAAGGCAACGCTCATGGCAGCATCTGTATCGCTGCTGGCTTTGGGATTTTTGAAATGCCTAGCTAGTACCGGCAGTAGGTTATTTGGGAAAACCTCGGGCCTTAGGAAAGGCAACATTAATTGCTGGAAGGTTTTTTTCCATTCCAACCCATGCGGTTTGATTTGATAGCCATATTTCTTGAACGCGACAAGATGGGCAATCTCGTGAACGAGAGTAATTAAAAAGCGATAAGCGTTGAGATTAGCATTAATGGTGATCTTGTGTGACCCATCTGGTAGTGGTCGATAATCACCGTGCCTTGTTTGTCGCTCGTTAACAATCTTTAAATGAACTTGATGTATTTCCAGCAACGCAGTGAGTGGTCTGACTGCCGGTGCTGGAAGATATTTTTCAAGTACGTTCATTCAATGTAAAGTGGCCATAAGAAAAAGAAGCTTATTTCTTTTTCTTTTGCGCTTCTTGTTGTGCTTGCGCCTGCTCCATGATTTCTGCCATTTTTGAAGCAAAGCGTCCCTTTTTCTTTTTTGGTTTTGCTTTTGCCTTTTCAATTTTAGCAAGAACACGATCTTTATCGATGATAAAGTTCTTGATCACTAACATGATACCTATGGTAATCAAGTTAGAAACAAAGTAGTACAAGGATAAACCACTCGCATAGTTATTAAAGAACACCAGCATGAACAATGGTGACAGGTACATGATGAACTTCATATTAGGCATTCCAGGCTGCGTGGTCTGCATGGATTGACCTGTAGTCATTTGCATGTAGAAAAATATGGAGATGGACGCTAAAATCGGGAACAAACTCACGTGATCACCATAGAATGGAATTTCAAAACCATCAGGGAACTTATAAATCGTATCGTAACTAGACAAGTCGTCTGCCCACAGGAAACTCTTTTGTCTTAAATCAAAGGCCGTTGGGAAAAATTTGAATAAGGCAAAAAACACAGGCATTTGCAACAGCGCCGGCAAACAACCCGATAGCGGACTCGCTCCAGCCTCGCTTTGCACCTTCATGGTTTCCTGTTGCTTTTTCATGGCGTTGTCCTTGTACTTTTCCGCAATGCGGTTAAGTTCTGGACGTAGGACTTTCATTTTGGCTTGAGTCAAGTAACTCTTATAAAGAACCGGTGAAAGCACCAAACGAACGGATATGGTCAAGAGAATGATCGCAATACCAAAGGCAATACCTAAATCAACCGTCAAGAAAGAGAAATAAGGACGTATCGCATATTCATTGATCCATCCAAAAATTCCCCAACCCAGATCAACGACTTCATCAAGATTGCGGTCGTAACCATCCAAGATGTCAAAGTCAGTTGGACCAAAGTACCAATCCATATTGTAAGCCAACTCGCCACCGCTGTATTCCATGAGCAGCTTGGATTCAAACTCTTTAGTGAACTCGTCTTGTTCCTCGTTGATTTCTTCAATGTTGGTCGATTCCATCAACCCACTCACAAAAGGAGTATCTGTCAAAAGAATGGAGGAAAAGAAATGCTGCTTATAGGCTACATAGGTTATGTTTTCTGCTTCTTCATCTGCAGTGTCGCCTTGTCCTGTATAATCATCGCTACCGCCATCGTATTCAAACTTGATCTCTGTATAGCGATTCTCGTTTGTCATACTCTTTGAACGTCGGTACGCCTTCATTCTCCAGTCCAGCACAGGATTTTCTGAAGTATTTACAGCACTTGCGATGCCTTGAGTCCTGATGTTGAAATCCAGCATGTAATCATCTGGTTTCATTTCAAATCGATATTCAATAGATCCTGAACCGACTGGTGCCGTTAGTGCCAGAACTTTGTTGCTGCCATTCATGGACTCTTTGGCATTAAAAACAAGGTCCTTGGTATGGATCTCGCGACCATCTTTTGCCTTAAGGATTAAATCAAGAGAATGATCGTTTTCTCTAGCGAGGTAAACTGGCAAGGAATCAAAGGTTTTAAACTTCTTGAGCAGTGCCGTTTCAATGATCGCACCTTTGGTATTTATTTTAAGTTCCAGCAGGTCATTTGATAGGGTCACTTCCTTACCTACCGGCACGGCCTGGCGTGTGGAATCCGCTGCGGTGATCGTGCTGTCGTTAGCCACTGTGGCTGCTGCTGGCGCATCATCTTCAATAGTGAGAGATTGCTCTGTAGCTGTTTCTTCAACAGGTTGGGTTTCCTCTTGATTGTAAAGAAAAGTCCACATGAGAATACCAAATATCAAGGTCATTCCCAGTAATGTTTTCCAGTCCGTTTTTTTCTCTTCCATATGTGATGTCCCTAAATTGGGGTTATTTGCTAGTCTTGCTAGATTCTATATGTATGAATAGGTTGGTGGTTGTTACGCTTTCGCGAAAGCGAACTCTCCTCAATCCTTTTTATTCCTTTTAAAATTTGCTGCTGCCTGCACAAACGAGGTAAACAATGGGTGCGGAGACGCCACGGTGCTTTTATATTCTGGATGGTACTGCACGCCCACAAACCATGGATGATCTGCAATCTCGATCACTTCTACCAGTCCAGATTTAGGGTTGATTCCCGTGCAGGCTAGACCTGCCTTTTCCAGCTGCTCACGATAGGCATTGTTGAATTCATACCTGTGACGGTGACGTTCTGAAATGAGGTCCTTACCGTAGATTTCTTTGATTCTGCCGGACTTAAGCTCGCAATCCCAAGCGCCCAGACGCATGGTGCCGCCCATATCCAGAATATCCTTTTGATCTTCCATAAGGGAAATCACGGGATTTGAGGTTTCACGCTCCATCTCTGATGAGTTGGCATCCTTGATTCCCAATACATTGCGACTGTACTCAATGACCGCCATTTGCATCCCAAGACAGATCCCAAAAAACGGAATACCATTCTCACGAGCATATTTAACAGCTTCTATCTTGCCCTCAATACCACGTTCACCAAATCCTGGCGCAACCAGCAAACCGTCAAGGTGTTGCAAGTGTTGCGACACTTTACCTACTTCAAGGTGTTCGCTGTGAATGGATTCTATATTCACGCTCACCTCATTTTCTGCACCAGCATGAATGAAAGCCTCGAGAATGGATTTATAAGAATCTTGAAGTTCTACATATTTACCTATGAGCCCTATGGTAACTTCGGACTTAGGGTTTTTATGACGTTGCAAGAATTGATTCCAGCGTGTTAGATCTGGCTGCGCTCCTGTCTTGAGCTTTAATTTTTTAATTACAACGGTATCTAGACCTTGCTCCTGCATCTTGTTGGGAACATCATAAATGGTCTCTACATCAATGGACTGGATGACTGCTTCTGGCTTCACGTTACAGAAACGTGCTAGTTTTAACCGAATGTCTTCAGAAAGTTCGTGCTCTGTGCGACATACCAAAATGTCTGCCTGCACTCCGCTTTCCATCAAGGTTTTTACACTGTGCTGTGTTGGTTTTGTTTTAAGCTCACCAGCGGCACTTAGGTAAGGTATCAAAGTCAAATGTATGACGAGCGAATTGTGCTCGCCCAGTTCCCAACTTAATTGTCGTACACTTTCTATGTACGGTAAGGACTCGATATCACCTACGGTTCCACCTATCTCTGTAATCACCACATCGTAATCTCCAGATTTTCCTAAAATCTGAATGCGGTGCTTGATTTCATCTGTGATATGAGGTATGACCTGAACGGTTTTTCCAAGAAACTCACCACGTCTTTCCTTATCGATGACGCTTTGGTAGATTCTTCCCGTAGTTACGTTATTTGCCTGTGAGGTATTGACATTGAGAAAACGCTCGTAGTGGCCTAAGTCAAGGTCAGTTTCTGCACCATCTTCTGTGACGTAACACTCGCCATGTTCGTATGGATTGAGCGTTCCAGGATCCACATTAATATAAGGGTCCAACTTCTGTATGGTCACTCGCAGTCCTCTGGCCTGCAATAGTTTTGCCAGTGAAGCGGCGATAATCCCTTTTCCTAATGAGGAAGTAACTCCACCTGTGACAAAAATGTACTTTGCATGTGCCATAAAACCTAACTGTGCTTTTTGAAAACCAGCTGCAAAAGTACTTATTTTATGAGCAAATTAGGAATACTCCACGCGCTAAAAATGGATTATTTCAACAGGTTATTGGCTGCTGATTTATGGTAATGTGATGATGTAATGATGTGGTAAATGAAAAACATGCCGAACATCTTTAGAGGAGGTTCAAATAGCTTTCAAACAATCAGCAAAAATGTGCCAGCGCGTTTGCATCATCTTGAAACAGCAATGATACGTATCAAAAAGAGTGGAAGATCAAACCCTGAACTTTCTTGAACTATTTAATCCCAACTGAAAGTGATATTCTTTTTTATATCTGGATGCAGGCTATTGTGAACCGGACAAGTCATCGCCACTCGTTCCAAAATGAGTTGGGTACGCTTGTCACAATTACCGGTCATTTCTAGTTGGACGTCTATTTGTGAGATACGACGCGGCTCTGCCGACATGATTTTAGTTACCGCTGCAGTGCTTTTTGAGATATCGACTGTCAATTCTCTAGCTTTTATTCCCATAACAGTCAACATACAACTGGCGAGCCCTGTAGCAACCGTGTCTGTAGGTGAGAATGCCTCACCTTTACCATTGTTATCTAACGGTGCATCTGTGGCAAATGAGCTACCGCTTTTAACGTGCGTTGATGTGCATCTTAAATCTCCAAGGTATTCTACCGTAGATGTGATTGATGATTTATTCTCCATAACCAGAAACTTCTACTTCTTCAATCGTTAAATCTGGCTGATATCTCAATATATAGCAGGCCTCATTGTAGAATCCAGCAAGAAATCTCTTGTTGTACTCAAAGCTATTTTCTACCATCACCGTTTTGCCATTGCGTACCGCACTTTCATAAAGGTTATCAGCACTAGCTTGCCTTAGAATCACATCCATAGTCACATCAAAACCTCTAGTTGCATAGTCGCTAGGTGTGATACCGTGCTTCTTGAAATAATGATTTGCAAAAACGTTTTCACTACTCGTGTGTCTATTCATCTTAGGATAGGTATAATTTACTGCGGCAAGGCCCATATTATTGATGTTCATATTATCATAATCGTCCATACCTACCATCGTGATATCATGAGTTCTCGCTTTGGCGGCATAATTTGAAACCGCGTCAGTTATGAAACCTACATGATCTACGGCAAGTATAACCACGTTGTCCATTTCTTTTGAGAGCGCGCTGGTATACTTGTAACTTGAGATGTAATTATTCTTGTCAGGATACAGAATCTTAGCAGCTGGAAATAACGGTGCAAACTCATCTTTAAACTGTGGATTTTTATTATCAGTAACGATGATCACGTTCTTACCTCGCGAGAAATTAACCAAGTAATTCTTAAGCCTATTCATCAAAAACTGATCGTCAGGCCTTGCTTGAAACAGGTTTTTATATAGACGCACGTTGGTATTAGTCAAAGGTGATATTACGGGAATATCATCATCCTTGAGCTCTCTCGCTACAGCCACTACATTTTTAGCCAGCAATGGTCCAATAACGCTGTTGTAGTTTTTAAAGTTATTGTCTCTAAGGATTTTAAGTGATGTGCTCTCATTGCGTCCTGTGTCAAAAACATCAAACTGCACATTGATTCCTAACGCTCTTGCGCTATCTCTAGCGATCATCATACCACTATAAAAATCAGTGGCAATTCTCATGGTGTTGCTTTCCTTAAGTTGTTTGCCATACTCATCACTACTCAAGCCATTGATAGAAAATGGCAACATCACAGCGATGCGTTGATTCTCATAATTTCTAATACTATCTACTAATCTGGCATATTTTGCAGTACTGTTCCATAATTCTGGAGTCTCCTTTTCGTTTACCGCTCTATAAGGCAGCTTGATAGTCATGCCCTTCTTCACACCATCTTTTAGCGCTGGATTGATAGCAATAAGTGAATCTGCGCTTAGGCCACTCATTTTTTCCAAGCTGTACATGGTCATTTTAGGCTCTACTTCATAATCGATGTAACGCAATTTCATGGAATCTGATGAAGTCGATGATAAGTTATCAGGGTCCACTACATTGACGATCATACCTTCATCCAATTCTCCCAAATCTGGATTCCAGGCTTCCAATTGAGCAATCGTAATGTTGTTATTTGTAGCGACTCTATATTTACCTTCAGATTTTTTGACCTTGTACTGACCTGGTTTTACCGTTTCAGTTTTAGTGTCAGAAACTTTTACGATATCCGTTACTCCTGGGATGATATCGATAACGATAGGTTCTTTGGGCTGAGCAACTTCAGCAAATACGGGAATCTGGATACGGTCGCCCTTGCGTAAAGGATTTGAGTACAATTCCTTATTGGCTTCCTTGATATCCAATTCTGTCACGCCATATTCCTTTGATAAAGAATACAAAGTTTCTTTACGCTTAACCTTATGCGTTTCATAGCTTTCAATAGGTCGATTGGTAATCGCACTAACTGATTTAGGTATCAGGATCGTGGCACCACTTTTCAAACCCATTTTCAGGTCTGGATTAAGCTCAATGAGCTGCGCGGCAGTCACATTATACTTATTGGTAAGCATATACATGGTGTCTCCTTGCTCCACCACATGCCTGTTATAGCTTTGAAGTGTGGATGAGTTCGCTTTCGCGAAAGCGAAACAAACCAACAAAATCACTGTTATAAATCGTATCATATTATTCCCATTCAATAGTGGCCGGCGGCTTTGAGCTGATGTCGTACACTACTCTATTAACGCCTTTGACCTTATTTATTATCTCGTTGCTGGTATCCTGCAGGAATTTATAGGGAAGATCTACCCAATCTGCCGTCATTCCATCTGTACTTTCTACCGCTCGCAGTGCCACACATTTTTCATAGGTGCGCTCATCGCCCATCACTCCAACAGAATTTACAGGAAGCAAAATCGCTCCTGCCTGCCATACCTTATCGTACAATTCCCATTTCTTGAGATTTGCAATAAAAATCGCATCTGCCTCTTGCAGCAATCGTACCTTTTCCTGATCTACATCGCCCAAAATACGTATCGCCAGTCCTGGACCTGGAAATGGGTGACGACCTAATAGGTTTTGTGCCATTCCCATCTCTGCACCTACTCTTCTTACTTCATCCTTGAACAGCATGCGCAACGGCTCTACTATCTTGAGTTTCATGAAGTCTGGCAGGCCACCTACATTGTGGTGTGACTTGATCGTCGCACTAGGTCCGTTGACTGATATACTCTCAATCACATCTGGATAAATCGTTCCTTGTGCTAGAAATTTCACATCTTCAATCGCGTGTGCCTCATCATCAAAAACCTCAATAAACACTCGGCCTATGGCCTTGCGCTTCAACTCAGGATCTTCCACATTTTTTAAGGCTTCCATAAACCGTGCCGTGGCATCAACACCCTTTACATTGAGTCCCATGTCCTTGTATTGATCAAGGACCTGATCGTATTCATCCTTGCGCAACAAACCATTGTTCACAAAAATGCAGTAAAGGTTCTTACCTATAGCTTTGTGTAGCAAAATCGCGGCCACACTAGAATCAACGCCACCGCTCAATCCCAAGACGACTTTATCATCGCCTACTTTCTCTTTAAGCTCTGCAACGGTCATATCAACAAAAGCTCCAGGTGTCCAGTCGGGTTGCACTCCAGCAATCTCAATCAAGAAATTGTGTAAAAGTTGCTTACCGTCAGTACTATGATAAACCTCTGGATGGAACTGTATTCCATATGTTTCTTCACCATCTATCCTGTAGGCAGCGTTAAGAACGTCTTGCGTACTGGCAAGCGTTACCGCATTTTCAGGTAGGTTCTTGATGGTATCGCTGTGCGACATCCATACTTGTGAATTCTCTGTGATGTTGCTAAAGAGTGGCTCAGCATCCTTG
This sequence comes from Nonlabens sp. YIK11, assembly GCF_001413925.1. Lineage (NCBI taxonomy): Bacteria > Pseudomonadati > Bacteroidota > Flavobacteriia > Flavobacteriales > Flavobacteriaceae > Nonlabens > Nonlabens sp. YIK11. The sequence continues at coordinate 1,594,973 of NZ_LBMJ01000001.1, read as the reverse complement.
ATTACCGTTAGATGGGCGCGACCGTACTCTCTGGTACTGGAAGGCGCCACCTGGCCACCGTGAAAATGCGCTAAATATTGAGCGCCGTAACAAACACCCAATAATGGCAATTTCCCTTTGATCTGGCTTATGTCTGGATGTGGTGCATCTTCAGAACGCACTGAAAAAGGACTACCTGAAAGGATGACGGCCTTGAATGAAGAAAGATCTTCTGGCACTTTATGGAAAGGATGGATCTCGCAATAAATATTGAGTTCTCGCACGCGACGCGCTATAAGCTGTGTGTACTGGGATCCAAAATCAAGAATTAAAACACTGTTCTGCATGTGCAAATTTAGGTTTTTAATAGAAAAAAGGTGTTAGAGCTACAAGGTCACTTATCAAGAAAATCACCGTCATTGTTCACAGTTCAATCACAGTGAATCTAGGATCTAACGGGTCTAGCGATTTCTTGAGGATATCGATCAATTCTGGACCCATGTCTTTATAGAAATATGAAAAATTAGCCTGGCGTTCTTGCAGGCTATCGTTAGGAAAAAGTTCGTTTTTGATAACAGCGACGCGTTCTAGATGATCATTCCATTTGCGTTTTTGAGCTTTTAAAAGTCGTTTTTCAAGATGCTCCAGGCCTTTAATTTGTTTACGCTCTTGAGCACCAACAGCACCTAGAAATGAAGGATCTGTGTCTTGAGCCACGGCATAAAGCTCTTTGAATTGCTTTTTGAGAAATTTCTTTTGCTGTTCAAAATCGATCTCTATTTCTGACACTTGTCGTATGATCTGTTCGTTGAGCTCGTGATCTTTTTTAAAGAGATCTGCCACTTCAACTTTTAAGGATTCAAGCTTTTCAAGTTGCTTAGTGTTGACCAACAATGCAGAGTTGCGCAATAGCAAAATGGGAAATGGAATATCTTGCCCTTCAAAATAGTTTTTCAACTCCAGCCAGTATGCGATCTCACCACCGCCACCTATATAGCAAAGGTTGGGTAAGATAATTTCCTGATACAGCGGTCTCATGATCACATTAGGAGAGAACCGCTCTGGATGCTCTTCGAGTTCGTTTAAGATTTCGTCCTCTGAAAATGTTTTATCGATGCCATCAAGAAAGAATTTCCCATCCTTTTTTACGATGCGGTAACGACCATCATCATTAAGATAAAATAAATTGATCTCTCGCGGGTTGACCTGAACTTTGAAGTCTTCATTCCAATTTTTTAAGGTCTCGTTAACCGTCTCAAAAGATGACTGATCGATGAGTTCCTCTTTGAAATAGGGAATAGCGAGGTTTTTTATTTGTGAATCATCTGCATCAATGATGACTAAACCATCTTGCTTGAACAGCTCGTGGGCCAAGTTTCTGGTCGCAATGGCGAGGTTATCTGCAGTATATGATTGTGAGAATAGATTAGAAAGCTCCTCAGAAAATCGTGAAGCGCCTAAAAGAATTTGCAGCTGCTCATTAATATTCTCTAGACCGTCCGTATCCAGACGGCCTACAGCACCTGCACTTTCTCGTTCATAGACCAACTTACGATCTCCAAAGTTGAAGAATTTGATCTCATCAAAATCATGATCCTCCGTTGCCATCCAATAGACGGGAACGAAGTTGTACTCAGGATATTCGGTCTTGAGCGCTTTGCATAGATTTATGGTGGATATGATTTTGTACAGAAAATAAAGCGGCCCAGTAAATAGATTGAGCTGGTGACCAGTCACTACCGTAAAGGTCTTATCATCCTTTAAAAGATGTATGTTTTGCAGCGTGGCAGCGGCGTCATCTACCTTTTGGTATTGCTTGCCCAACGCTTCTACTAACACCTGACGTGTGTTTTGCAAATCATGTTGCTGAGATTTTTCAGCAATTTGATCGCCAAAATTCTCCAGCCTTGGATACCTATGGTACAGTCCCTTTACCTCGTTTGAATCCTCTAAATATGCTTTGATAATTTTGGAAAAATATCGCAGTTCTTGGTAAGGAATCTTGGATGAAATCATAGGTATATTAGATGGTAGAAGGATTGATGGATATCGCTTTCGCGAAAGCGAACTAAAATTACAACTATTTGCTGCCTTTAACAGTGGCCGTGTACGAAGGAATTAATTTATTGGACACTTCGCCAAAACCTATCCTAACGGAATTATTGTTGCAATAGCCTCGCATCGTAATCGTGTCGTTGTCGTTTACAAAGCTACGCTGGGTACCATCGTTCAAACGTATGGGTTGCTCTCCATTCCAGCTTAACTCCAACAGCGAACCGTAACTATCTGGCACTGGACCAGAAATCGTACCGCTACCCATAAGATCACCACTGTTGATGCGGCAGCCGTTAATGGTGTGATGCGCCAGTTGCTGGGACATGCTCCAGTAAAGGTGTTTGAAATTGGACTTGGTAAGCGTAGTAGGCGTTCCATTTTCTGGAGTGAGATCCACTTCTAGATGGATATCAAAACTACTCTTGGGTTTGTGATTCAAATATTTAAGTGGCGTTTTTTCCTGCTCAGGACCAGCGCATCTAAAAGGTTCCAATGCATCCATGGTGACAATCCAAGGACTGATCGATGTCGCAAAGTTTTTGCCCAAGAAAGGCCCTAGTGGTGCATATTCCCATTTTTGTATATCGCGAGCGCTCCAGTCATTAAGTAACACCATCCCAAAGATATAATCTTCGGCCTGTTTGATATCAATAGGTTCACCCAACTTGTTGGCATCAGTAGTGATAAAGGCGGTCTCGAGTTCAAAATCAACCTTTTTTGAGGGGCCAAAAACTGGCTCATTGGTGTCTTTATTGAGCATTTGACCTTTTGGTCTATGTATGTTAATGCCTGATGGAATGATTGAACTGGACCTACCGTGATACGCAATAGGCATATGAATCCAATTGGGCATTAAAGCGTTTTCCTTGTCTCTAAACATAGATCCTACATTTATAGCATGTTCCTTACTGCTGTAAAAATCTGTGTAGTCTCCTATAAGTACCGGTAGCTGCATCTCGACTTCGTCTATGTGAAAAATGACCCGATCTCTATTTTCCTTGTGGTCTCTCAATTCATCATTGTCCTTATCAAAAATATCACCGATGCGATTGCGCACTAGCCTCCAAGTTTTTTTACCATCAGATATGAAATCGTTTAAGGTATCCTGCATGAACATATCATCAGTAAGAGGTACGTCTGCAAAGTATCCCAACTCTTGAAGAGCACCTAGATCTATAGCGTGATCGCCTATGCGAGTACCTATGGTAATGACATTCTCACGAGTAAGAAACACACCAAAAGGTATGTTTTGAATAGGGAAGTGAGAGTCCTTGCTGTATCCTATCCATGATCTGCGATTGGGGTTGTTGGTCTGGGCTGGCATATATGGTTGTTAAACTGTTTAAAAGTAATAATCAAAACTATATTTGAGAGCCCCTAACATAGAGGTTGTGACCTATTTTTGTATATAATTTTTTCACAAATGACAGCAATGGATAACGAGATATTTGATCTGATTGATTTAGAAGCTAAAAGACAGGTTTCAGGACTAGAACTGATTGCCAGCGAGAACTATGTTAGCGATAATGTGCTTAAAGCGGCAGGCTCTATACTGACCAATAAATATGCAGAAGGATATCCTGATAAAAGATATTACGGCGGCTGCGAGATCGTGGACAAAATCGAAACTATAGCGATTGAACGAGCGAAGCTTTTATTTAATGCAGAATACGTCAATGTGCAACCCCATTCTGGAAGCCAAGCCAATACAGCAGTTTTTCATGCTTGCTTAAATCCTGGAGATAAAATTCTAGGATTTGACCTTTCACACGGCGGTCACCTAACCCATGGATCTCCAGTGAATTTTTCAGGGAAATTATACAGCACATCATTTTATGGAGTTGATCGCGAAACAGGTCTTTTGGATTATGATGAGATAGCAAAAATTGCTGAAAAAGAGCAACCTAAATTAATTATTGCCGGAGCGTCAGCATATAGTAGGGAGATTGATTATAAAAAGTTCAGGGAGATTGCAGATAATGTTGGGGCAGTTTTATTATCAGATATCGCTCATCCAGCTGGATTAATTGCCAAAGGTCTACTTCAAGATGCGGTAGAGCATTCGCATATATGCACAAGTACTACGCATAAAACATTACGAGGTCCTCGAGGTGGAATTATTATCATGGGCAAGGATTTTGAAAATCCATTCGACCAAAAATTAAAGAATGGTAATCTTAAAATGATGTCCACATTACTTAATAGTGGAGTTTTTCCTGGAAACCAAGGTGGTCCTTTAATGCATATCATTGCAGCGAAAGCGATGGCTTTTGAGGAGGCTTTACAAGAAGATTTCTTGCATTACACTGTTAGAACAAAATTGAACGCACAATCATTAGCGAACTCTTTGAAGGCTAAAGGTTACAACATTATCTCAGATGGCACGGATAACCACATGATGCTCATAGATCTAAGAAACAAAGGAATAACAGGAAAAGACGCTGAAATTGCATTAGGGAAAGCTCATATTACCGTGAATAAAAATATGGTTCCATTTGATTCTGAATCGCCTTTTGTGACTAGCGGTATTCGCATAGGAACAGCTGCAATTACGACTAGAGGAATGAAGGAAGATCAAATGGAAAAGATAGCATCTTGGATTGACAGTGTAGTGAGCAATTCTAAAGATGATGACGAAATACTTAGAATTGGCAAAGAAGTAAATGAATATGCAAGCTCCTACCCGATTTTTCAGAAATAGGTAGTCAATTGCCCTTTAAAGTTTTAATGAAATAGATATTTTACTTTGAACTACCGGATTGCTATTATACAGGTATTTTAATGTTTAGTTATCACTACTTCACTATCTCACAAGAAGAAGGGATATTTTGATTAAGTAATAATTTTATTCTAGAATATTGTAGAGCGTACGTCCAAAGATTGTCTACGATGTCATAATAAGAAAGCATTACTACTATTATATTTGCAATCCGAAATTG